>CAXTPN010000015.1:16086-23918 GCA_964246125.1 uncultured Acidobacteriaceae bacterium | reverse complement strand
CGACTCGCCGACTACGGCGCTGTTTCCGAATCTTCCGGCGGCGTTTCAGGGGACAGTGACGACGGTGCCGGCTGGGTGCAATCCGGCGGCTACGACCTGCGATGTGCCGGCTCATGGCTCGCTAACGTACAGCATTACGGGTGTATTTCTCGGATCTTTGTTGAGCTCGACGGCCAGTGGTCCATTCAGCGAGGCGGTCACGAGTGCGCCGTCGGTGACGTTTGGGCCGGGCGCGCCGTTCAGCCCGATCACCGCGTCGCCTGCTCCGGCGGCGGTTTCGGTGCAGGGTAACGCCCAACTGAGCGCAGCGATTACGGCGGGCGCGGGAACGTTTACCTATCCGGCCGGAGCCGCGACGGGCTTTGCGCTGGGCGATACTGGGCGGACGCTGGTGGCGACGGTGACGAACTCGGGCCCGAATCAAGCGGGGCCGGGTTCGGTGACGGTCGCGCTTCCGCAGGGCTTCACGGCGACTACTTATACGGGCTGCACGGGCTCGGGCTCGTCGCTGACTTGCTCTTATACGAGCCTGCCTGGGAATGGCAACGTCAGCTTTAACATTGTCGGCACGTTCCGGGACACGGGGACGAGCACGGACGCGGTTGCGCCGCCGGCCACTTCGGTTGCGCCTACGCAGGCTACGGTAGCGAGCTCGCCCACGTTTGGAACGGTGACCGCGCAGGTGTCAGGCGTAACGCCCGCCGCTGGAACGTATGCGCCGGCTACGACCTACGGAACAGCATTTTCGGCCACGGTGACTCGCGTCAACGTGCTGACCTTGTCCGCCGCCGTTGCTCCGGTGAACGGAAACGTCGTTACAACCTTCAACGAGACCAATGTTCCCGACCAGAACGACCGGGTGATGTATGTGGTTACGCTGACGAATAGCGGGACCTCGGTGGCTCGCGGCTTGCTGTTTAGTATTCCGATCGCGACGGTCGCGGGGGGGAGTGTGGCCGGGACAGTCACTACTTTAAGCCCGGCGGTACCCAGCTATTCGGCGGGTAGCACCAGTGTGGCGAATCAGCTGTCCTGCTCGACGACCGCGACACTGATTACCTGTTATGAGAATGATCTCAAGACTGCGGCGACGGCAGTGACGACTACGCCAGCGGCCGAGACGTACACAGTTACCTTCACGGTGACGTACAACGAGACCACGGTTCCGGCCTCGCAGGCGAATGGCCAACTTCCCATCAACCAGGGTTCCGGCACGGCGTATGCCGCGGCGGCCACACCTGCAGGCGGCAGCTATGAGACCGCAGGCGCTACGGGCGGTGCAACCACGATCACAATTCAGCGGCTAACGCACCTGGTGCAGACGCTGGCGGTCAGCCGCCTGGGAGCCGCGCCGTCGACCTATGCAGACCTGAACGACATCAACCTGGACGAGCACACGGGAGCAGGAGGAACCGTGAACCGGCCCGGCGTGAACGATACTGTGGTTATTACGGCGGTGACCAGCAATACCGGCCCGAACGATGCGGTGGCGGTTTCGCCGACGACGCCGATGGTGAGCATCGCGATACCGAAGTTCATGCTGGTGGTCAGCGTGCCGGCCTATTGCAGCTTCGGCGGCGTGAGTGGAGGCACCACGGGCACAACCGTCATGGCTGGAATCTCCTCCGGCCCCGCGGGTTCGGCTATGACCTGCACGCCGCCTCTAGCCACTTCGGCTGTTCCTCCCGGGACGGTGAGCCAGATTGCTTCGAATCTCAATGTCGCCGGAACGCCTGTGGCCTCGACGACTACAGTGATCTCGGCTCCTGCCGCACCGGCACCTCCAGCCGTAGCTCCGGCGCCGGTGCCGCCCTATCCCTACACGGTGACGTCCAATGCGTACGACGGGAAGTACTTTGTCGTAGCGTTCAATGCCAAGTTTGTCGATGCCAACCCGACCTCGGGGACGGTGCCGGGCACGCATCCGACGGGGGTGGAGACATTTTCAGCGGCGGTGGCGAGCGGGGCGGATGCGGACACGGGCACTGGCCTGACATCGGCGGCGCCTTTGCCGATGACCGTTCAACGCGCGGCGCACATCAGCCTGACGGCATTCCCGGTTCCGGTCTATACCAACCAGACGCCGCTGCCGAAGGACACGGTGCTGATAGCTGGGGGACAGGCCGAGATTGCCCAGGCTGCTCCGGGGATGAATGCGCTCACGCGTGGGACGGCTGCGGGGAAGGTGTACGACTGCATCCGGTATGTGCTGACGGTGGCGAATACCGGTCCGAACTACGGGGATGGAAGCCTGAACTATGCGATCGACCAGGGGCCGTTCGTGCCGACGCAGAAGGCTCTGGGTACGCCTACATCAAATCCGCTGCCGGTGGACTGCGCAGGCTACAATCCGTCACTGGCTGGCGTGGCGAAGACAACGACTCAGAGTGCGGATGTAGGGGAGGTGTCGTACCTTACAGGGACGCAGACGGTGAACCTGGACGGGTACTTCGATGTTGGGACGTTGGCCGGAGTGAATGCACTGGCCGCAACGTTCAAGACCTCGCAGTTCACGACGAACGACTATAACGACAGTAACGTCCCAGCTACGGGAACGGCGACAGCAGGGGACTATGCCGGCAGGCAGGTGGTGACGGTCGTCAATACACCGTTCAACAGCCCCAGCAACGATCCGCTAACGCCTGGGTTTGGGATCACTCCCGCGGGCGGCTCACCGCAGGTTTCCCTTATCTTTTCGACTGTCACCAACCCCGGCATTACGGCTTATTCGGTAAGCAGCGCGGCACCCGCGGCGGGCTTGTTTCCGGCGGGCAAGTCTCCTAACCCGCCCGACCTGGGAGCAACCAAGCAGTTGTATCAAGCGGGCAAGAACCCGACCTACTACAACGTTCCTACGACGGCGAGCGTGCCCAGCGCTGCGTCAAACCCTACCAGCGTGTGCGTTTCGCAGACCTCGGGGCTGCCGGACGTCTTTGTCAAGCCGGAGCGGTCGCTGCTTTGGGTAATCCAAAATGCAACTTCTACAACGACCTACAACACGGTACCGAATATCAGTTCCGCAGCACCTTTGTCCGGCGACATCACAACGGCTGTCGCTCCTGCGTCTGGCGCCTACACGCTAACACCTGCCATCGCCTTCCCGCAGGTTCCGCAAGCGCAGCCCGCGACGGTCTGCGGGCAATTGAATGGCTTTCCGACCTCAGCGACGGTCTCGGGCAGCGCACCTGTTGTAAACGCGCCCACAGTGACGGTTCTGGAGCCGGTGAACTTTCCGCCCTATGTGGTGACGGGTACAGGAGCTTCGCCGAATGCGCCTGTGTCCAAGGGGTCCAATGTCTCGCAGGCGCAGTTGTATCTGCTGAAGAGTCCGACGCAGACGCATGACTTCAACGACAGCGATCCGTGCTACATCGGCGGCGTTCGGGCGAAGTGCGACGACAATCCTTACCTTTACGCCTTCGTTTTCGGTGGCGGCAACACGGGAAGTTCGCCTGAGTTCGTGGGTCCACTGCTGGTCTCGGGGTTGGCGGCCGATCCGACCCTCGGAGCGAACGCATACGATCTTGAACTTCCGATCAACCTTGTCGGCAGCGCTGAATTATTTGTTGCGGTTGCGGACCAGGCGACGGGGGCAGACTCGTACAACAACAACATTGGCCTGCCTAACTACATTGCAAATCCGTTCGGACATCAAGGCTTTCTGACAGGAAACAGCACGCCGGCGGGCTTCCCCGTTTGCGACCCTGGAATTTCAGCCGCTTCCACTTATATTTTGACTCCAAGCCCGCTCGTGACACAGTTCTGCTCAACTTTGAAGACAGATCCGACCACCCCGGCTCCAACGGAGCGGTATGTCGCGGCTCCGGCTCCTTATCTTGTCGGCGACGTGGGTGTTACACAGATTACCGGAACTGCGAGCGGCGGGGCTGGATTGATCCCGCTGCCGTACCCGTCGGACTTTACTACGTCTCCGCCGACGAATCCGCCCTCGGCCGCCGCTCCCGTGCCCGCAGTCGCCTATGTGACGCCCGGACAGACCGCAGGCTTCTCGTGGGGGTATCTCTACAGCCTGGTAGCCCGCCCGGTTCCGCCTGCGAACTCCGGGCCAACCTATAACCTGAGTTGCACGTTCGTCACCTCGCTTACAAATGCAACGCCAGTAACTCCGCCTGTAGGTACAACCTGCAACATCTCCACGCCAGACCCGAACGCCGGGTCGCCGACGATCTACTCCTACAACGCTGCGCTGCCTACGGAGTACATACCTACGGTCCTTGTGATTACAACAGGCAATTCCTATGCGAAGAATATGCAGCCGCTTCAGAACTGGCAGCGGGGGCTGGGTGAGGCTATGGCTGCGCTGTTGTTCCCGGTGGTTCTCTTTCGGCGGCGTCTGGGCAAGGGACTTGTTCGCCTGGCGATCATTGTGTTGAGCGTTGCCGCTTTGCCGCTGCTTTCGGGCTGCGGTACTGGAGGACTTGCCCCGAACCCAAACGCGACCCCATCGGGGACGTATTATTCGATCGTGACCGCAAAGCCCACGGATATGAGCTTGCCGACGATTACTTCGGCTGTGTTTGAAATAATTGTTCAGAAGGCGAATTAGTCAACCAGCCTGCGGGGTTTCCCCAGGCTCTCAACTCGCGGGTCTTCCCCAACTCGCATCGGCCCTAGTAATCTGGGTAACGAAGTGTCTATGGATTCCTCGCAACCCGTAACCCAGATTGGCAAGTACGAAGTCCTCGGCGAGTTGGGTCGCGGAGGAATGGGGGTGGTTTACCGCGCCCAAGACAAGTTTATCGGCCGGGAAGTGGCGATCAAGAAACTGCTGGATGCGACTCCCGAGCTGCGCCAGCGCTTTTTGGTCGAGGCTCGCTCCGGGGTTTTGAACCACCAGAACATCGTCACGGTGTTCGAGTTCGGCGAGCAGGATGGAAATCCATACATCGTCATGGAATTCCTTCCGGGAGAGACCCTGGAGCGCATTCTGAAGGGGGACCGGCAGCTTTCGCTGGTGGAGAAGCTGGAGATTGTAAGGCAGGTTTGCGACGGGATCGGGTATGCGCACCAAAAGGGCGTCGTTCACCGCGATATCAAGCCCGCGAACATCATGGTGCAGCCCGACGGCCATGTCAAAATCGTTGACTTCGGGATCGCGCGGCTGGAGAGCGCCTCAGGCCATACACAGACGGGCGCTGTCATTGGAACATTCCACTACATCTCGCCGGAGCGGCTGAAGGGTGAGTCCTCGGACGGACGCTCCGATATCTGGGCGTGCGGAGTGATGCTGTACCTGATGCTGACCGGCAGGCTGCCTTTTGCGGGTGAAGACATTTCGGCTCTGCATAAGGTGGTGAATGAACCGTTCGAGCCGTTGTCCAACTTCCTCACCAGCTATCCGCCGATGCTGGATTATGTTCTCGACCGGGCGCTGGCGAAGAGCCCGGATGACCGTTATTCAAGCGCCGAGGAGATGGCCGCGGACCTGGAGGGGATCAGCGAGACGTTGAAACGCTCGCGTGTGGGCGAGGTTTTGACGCGAGTAAAGGGTTTGATGGAGCACTCGGAACTGACGAGCGCGCGGCCGATGCTGCTGGACCTGCAGCGGCTTGACCCCCAGAATACCGAGGTCAAGCGGTTGCTGCGTGAGGTGCAGGAGAAGCTTGCGCGGCAGACCAAGTTGGAGCAGCTAAGGCAGATTGTGCAACAGGCCGAAGAGGCTGTCCGCGTCCATAAGTTAGGGGAGGCGCTGGAGCTCTACAAGCAGGCCACCAGAATCGATCCCAGCAACCGAGGCTTGACCGATAAGATCAACCAGATTCGCGAGTTGAAGGAAAAATCGGACAAGGTGGAGGCGCTGAAGTCGCAGGCGCGTGATGCACGGCATCGCAATGATTTTCGCGCGGCGGCGCAACTGATCGGTGAGGCGATCACGTTGGACGCGGGCAATACGGATTTGCGCAACGAACAGGCGCGCATACTGCAGGAGCAGGAACGGCTGGTCAAGCTGGAGTCGCGTCGTAAGCTGAAGGAGACTGGGCGCGCGAGTCTCGAGGGGAGGCACTTTACCGAAGCGATCAAGGTGCTGCGGGAGCTTTTGGAACTCGACCCGACTGACTCCGAGACGCAGGAGATGTATCAGCTTGCGGTGGCAAAGCAGGAGGAGGAACGGCGCCGCAAGATTATCGACCAGATTGTTACGGAGATTCAGGACCAGGTATTTCGCGGGCAACTGGAGCGCGCTCTCGAACTGACTCAACGCGCGCTTGACCGACTGCCTGGCGAAGCAGTGCTGGTTCGATTGAAGGCGGAAACCGAGAAGAAGCACCACGACGCGGTCGCGCAGAAGATGGTTGAGGAGACCTCCCTGCGCGTTCAGACGCTGTTCTTTACGTCGCCGCAGGAAGCGTTGACTGTGGTTCAACAGGCGCTGGAAAGGGCGCCCGGCGAGGAACGCCTGCTGGCACTGCAGCAACGGGTGGTCGATCAACTCAAACGGGCCAACCTCGAAGGTTTGCGCTCCCAATATTTGAAACAAGCACAGAGCGCCGTGGAGTCGCGCGATTTCACCGGCGCGATTCGATTGCTGGAGACGGCGCTGCTGGATTGCGGGGAGAGCCCGGAAGTTCAATCGCTGCTTGATTATTCGAGAGATGAGAAGAAGGCCACCGAACGCCGTGCGGCCGCCGTGGCGGTGATTCGAAGCGCACAGGAGTCGATTGCTGCCGGCGATCTGGAGCAGGCGATCAAGGTGCTGCGGGACGGATCGAAGGAGACGCCGGACGGATCGATCGATCAACTTCTGCGTCAGACGCAAGAACAGTTCGATGAGGTGGGACGGCGTGTGGAGGCGGTGATTTCCCGCATACAAACGTTGAGCGAGACCGATCCGGGCAACGCATTGCAGTTGCTCCAAAGCCAGTCGCAGGCAATTCAGCAGCATCCGCAGATGCGGAGCCTGCGGGCGCGGCTGGACAAGAACAGCGAGCAACAGCGGGTTACGGCGGAGGCGATCCAACGCTCCGCAGGTCAGTTGCAGCAAGGCCAACTGCGCGATGGGCTGGAGACTCTGGAAGCGGTACGGCAGGCGTATGGAGATTCTCCACGAATTGCGAGCGCGATCACCGGATATAAAGCCAAGCGCGCATCGCTCGCCAATGCAAGTGTAAGCCAGGCGATGGCAGAGGCGCGACAGGCCGTGGTGGGGCGGGAGGCTCCGCGTGCGCTTGAGGTACTGCGTAAGGCATCTCCGTCGGTTGAGTTCGTCGATGCAGTCGTGCAAACCGATTGGAAGCGGCTGGCGGACGAAGTGACGAAGGCTGCTGGCGCGAAGCGTGACGTGGTACAAGGCCTGGTGGTCGTGCAGTCGAGCAAGGTCAGTTCCAAGCTGCTCGTGGCGGTTGCCGCCGTTCTGGTAATCGCGATCATAGCTGCCGTGATACTGCTCCGAACGAAGTCACAGGTGATTCCGACCAGCTATCTTCAATTGAATGCATCGCCCTTCGCTCAGGTTGTCAAGATCAGTCCGCGCGGCGGCGGGGCAGCAATCGCGCTTCCGCCGGGGGACCACTCCACGCCGATGCGGCTGGAAGGCATTCCTCAAGGCACCTATACTGTGGTTTTCCAGTCGCCGAATGGAAGCAGCGTGCAGCAGGATTGTCCGGTCAGCGATAAAGACCACCAATGTTTTGCGGAAGTTGACAAGCTGACTGATGCGGATCTTGATGCAATTGAGAAGGGAGGCGCTCAATGAACAGCCGCACATTTTGCCGCTTCGGCGGCAATCTGCTCTGTCTGCTTTGTGTATCTGTCTGCGCGATATCGGCTCAGCAGAGCGCGAAGGACCTTCGTGATGCAGGATACTCTAACCC
>CAXTPN010000015.1:14616-16076 GCA_964246125.1 uncultured Acidobacteriaceae bacterium | reverse complement strand
TACAGGAAGGACTGCGAAGATTTCATAGTTTCGATAAATATTTCCAGCAATCGAGACCTGAATACCGGATACGAGAAGCTGGAAGCCAACCAATTGCCCGCCGCTCTTCGTTATGCAAAAAACGTTTGCGATTACAGCGCTGCCTTAAACGCAAAGAAGCAGGAACTGCTGAAGAAGATTGAGGATGCGGAGCCAAAACCGGCGGATGTCAGCCTAGCAAAGGTTACGGAGGCTGAGGCTGACTTTTCTAATGGGGAGTTCGAGGCGGCTTCGTCTGCTGCGAAACAGGTGACGAACAAAGATCTGCAGCCACGCGCAAATGCAGTTCTGCAAAAAATTCAGAATTACCGAAACGCGATGCAGGAGGGCAGCCAGAAAGAGAATGGAGATGCGCCAGGAGCTATCGCCAGTTATAGAAACGCCTTGAGTATCTCAAGCAAGGGGCCTGGCGATCCCGCTGGGAAGATCAGAACACTAGAAGCCCAGATTCTATTGGCTAAGACGAAAGAGGATGAAAAGACGAAACAGGAGGAGAAGGCAAAACAGGATGAGAAGGCGCGGCAGGACGCTAAGTTGAAAGAAGATCAGAAGGCAAAGCTAGCGTCCGAGGCGCAGAACAAGGGTGGTTCCAAAGGGTTTGTGGTAGATCCCAGACCCGACTTGCCGGGTGAGGTTGCGAAGCTGCTTGCGAAAGCAAGACAGGAGGAGCCTCGCAATGTTCGGGAGGCACTTAAGACGTGTCAGCAGGCGCAGCATTTGCTCCCGGCTGACTCAGATGCAAGCGCTTGCGTTGGACGGCTACAGTCTTTGATCAACAGCGACCCGACGGAGCAGGCCAAGGTGCTTGCCGACGCTCTTCGTGCTTTCTACGGATCAAATTACACGGATGCTGAAGACGGCTTTACGTCCTATTTATCCTCCCCTACGGCAAAGTACAGGGGTGCTGCCGCGTTCTATTTCGGAGCCAGCCGCCTTTACCAGGAGGTACTCGAAAATGCCGGCAAGAACCCTCAGGAAGCCATACGCATCGCGGCAGTTCAGAACCACTTCAAGGAAGCGAGGGCGGCATGCTATCGGCCGGTGGGGAAGTATCTTGCGCCGCTTATTCTAAGCGCATGGAATGTTTCGGCTGTAAATCCGGCTTGCACACGATAGGTGGACGATAAGTAGTGATTCTAGGGCTAGGCGACCTTGTTTATTATTTTCTCGTAGCTTGTATATGGTAATACTGTCGGGACTCAGCTTATCGATGATCGACTCCTGCCGGTTGTGCCGGCTTTCGGGCCCCTCGTATTAAACATCACCTGCTCACAGTAACCGTGGGGCTTTCTAAGGATGGAGCTATGCGTTTTCGTCTTATAATTTCGGCTTTGGTTGCGTTTTTCTTTTTGGGTCCCGTTGCCTTCGGACAGGCGATCGTGACCGGAACCGTCGTGTCCGGAAATCGGTTCAAGCCTGTG
>CAXTPN010000015.1:335-14606 GCA_964246125.1 uncultured Acidobacteriaceae bacterium | reverse complement strand
CGAGCAATCACTACGGTGGACGGCTCCTACACGTTCGAGGACGTAGAGCCGGGTGAAAACTACGCTGTCGACATCATCGACGCGACCGGCAGGCTGTTAGGAACCGATCCGCGCTTTGCGGTTCTGCCGTCGACGACCGAGCATACGGCGGTTCCGGAAATCGACATCTCTCGCGGTGTAACCGCGGAGCGTTCGGAGCGATCCGGAGGTCTGATTGAAAACGATCGAGGAGTCTCGCCGGGCGGGAATATCAACAATGAACAGCTGCGGGTGCTTCCGCTCTATAACAGGAACTTCCTAAACCTCGGTCTGATACAACCGGGGGTGCATGACGTAGAACAGGGCTCGCCGTTGCAAGGGGCAGCCTTCAGTATCACGGGTTCGCGCAGCACGTCTACAAACTTTCTATTGGACGACGTGGACAACGTGGCGTCAAGCACGAACCAAGCAATCCCTTTTCAGATTAATGAGGCGGTGCGTGAGTTTCGTGTGACTTACGCCACGCCTAGCATGCGCTACGCAGGGCAGGGAAGCGGCGGAGTTGTAAATGTGATCACCAGCAGCGGGGATGTGGGATCGACGGACAAGCCCTTTCACGTTAGCCTATTCGGTTACTTCAATAACGACTCTTTAAATGCAAACTCGCCGCTTTCAATCTATTCCAATTCCGGATTTGCGAGAGCCCAGGCCTATGCAGGTGGCGTCGGCGCTACATCGGGCATTATCTTTGCCGACTCGACCCCGGGCGGAGTCGCGACGCCAGCCAACTGTAACTTCGCCGCGAGCTCAACGAGTATCTTCTGCGGGTATAGCCCACAAAGCTACAATGCTTTGTTCAATCTGTTCGGTGCCGCTCCCGGGCTCAACCTCGACCCAGGATGCGTGAGTTCCATCTGTCGCGCTGGCGCTTTCAGTCCATCTACGCCCGGAGATAGCCGCAACCAGCCCATCAGTTCGAAGCAGTTTGGCGGCAGCATCGGCGCTCCGCTCGGCAAGAAGAACCGCTACATCTTTGCCAGCTATGAAGGCACTCTGATTGACAATCCGACGCCGATTTTCGAGCGCGTTCCCACAGCGCTCGATACTTCCACCCTGCCTGCGATTGCAGCGGCCGGCCAGAACGATGCTGCTATCGCACAAGCTACCTTAAAGCTGTTTCCAGCGGCTAACGTGGGTCAGACGGGAACGGCTTTTGTGCCGGCCTCCGGTACCGGCGTGCTCGGCTTCTATCGCGGGCAGGCACCGAATTACACGAACGTGCACACGGTTCAGGTGCGACCGGATATCTCCCTCAATACGCTGGGCACGCTCAGCTTCCGGTATACAGGTCAGTTGCTGGACCAGTTACATGACGACACCTTACCTTCAGGAGGAGCGTACCCCGGCAATGGCGCGGACCGGCGCGCGCAAAACCAGAGCGCGGCTGTGACTTACAACTATCCGTTTCGCCAGAATCGCAATTTGCTGAATATTGCGTTTACACAATATCGCGTGGACGAAGTTGCGCAGGACCGAGGGTATCAGGGGAATCCTCTCGGCTTGGGAACGGGCGCGATGCCAACCGTTGTGCTTGCCGGCATCGATCCTCAGACATCAGCGACCGCCAAAGGAGGGCAAGGCGCCATCGGCGGGTGGTACGATTCGTTCTGGCAGACGAACTGTATCGGTTCGTTTACGGCATGCAATGGCAATTCCACGGCGTCAAGGTCCCCGTCCGCGATCACTCCGTCGCTGGATGGTGACTTTGCGTTCGCGCGGCTGGGTGCGCCGCTTTCAGCGCCCTCCAAGCGCAGAGACACCGAAGCTTTTCTATCCGATGCGCTCGACCTACATCTCGGAAATCGGAACACGCTTACAGTGGGCGGAGAATACCGTTATCAGCAAAATTTCAGTTATGACGGCGGAACGGCGCGCGGGCTGATCGTATCCAACAATATCGGTGAGTTTACCAGCGACAGCGAGACTTGCGTGAGTTGCAGTCCGAGGAGCGCGTTCTCCCATCCATCTTTCGACTATGAGCTTCGTCAACCTGCCGGCTATACCGGCGACCTCCGCAGTTCGAGCTTTGGAGTGTTTGCGGAAGACAGGTTTCAACCCATGGACCGCATGACGGTGGTTGCGGGAATTCGCTACGATTATTTTGGACAGCAGCTCGACTCGGCCAACCGCCTGTGGAACTATAACGTATCCAACTATGGGCTGAATCGTCAGGGAGCGATCGGTACATTCGATGCCTTCGATTATCAATGCGGCGGCGGTGAGACGTTCTTCGATGCCATCTATGGTTCACTTCGAGCGAGTACACCCTCCGGTGGGTGGTCGTGCAACTCCTCGGGTAAGTTTCAGCTTCCTCAGAATAAAAACAACATAGGCGGTTTATTTGGTGTGGCATACTCTCCCGACGGGAGCTATCACCAGGTGATCCGCGCTTCCGTGGGCCTTTACTACGATCATCTTCCCGCAAGCTACAATCAGAAGCTTCTGCAGAATCGGCCAACTCCCTACAATGCCAGCAGCCCGAGCGCGATCTACGGCCAGAACTTCGCGTCGACTTATAGCTCGACCACTTGCCAGATTGGCACATCTTGCGGGTTTGGGTTGAGCACCCTTAATTTCTCAAATCCTTCATCGTCTTTCGAAAACTACCAGGCCGCTAGCAGTGCAAACATCTTGTATGAGCGCGATCCTAACGCTCTCAAGACTCCCTATCTGGTCCAGTTCAGTACTAGTTACCAATATCGGTTCAGCGGCTCCTGGACAGGTGAATTGAACTACACCGGATCCGTTGGGCAACGCCTGCCCTTGGTCTACGACGGGAACTATGCGAATGAGTTTTATTGTAATGTGAATAGTACTTGCAACAACAACACTTATTTCCCTGTTTTTACCGAGTCTAATATTGGCAGCTCAAACTATAACTCCGTGATTGCTCGCGTGGAGGGCCGGCTTTGGCATGGGTTGTCGATGCACGCTTCCTACACTCTAGCAAAATCACTCGACAACATCGCGGGCAGCGATTTTCCGGGGTCCACTGACTCGCTCTTCACGCAGCTTTTTGGCAGACAGCTATACGGACTTGGAAATCCTGCCGCCTTTGCGCTGCAGGCTGCCGGGGCGGGATACGGCAGTAATGGAGGCGTGCGTGGTTCCGAACTGTTCAACTATGAATTTGGAACTGTCAGTCCAACCACTATGCGGTCCACAACAAACCAGAACTTACTCAATTCTGCGAACATACCTTCGTTTACCGCTGTTCAGTCTGCTTTAACGACTACGGGAAGTCGTCCTGTGAATGTCAGCCATTACAGCTTGCCGCAGAACCCTCTGGCTTTCAGTTCAGCAGGAGCTCAAACCGGAGCGGATTACGGACCTTCGGACTTCGATGTTCGGCAACGTGGAGTTGTGGACTTTGTTTATAACCTGCCGGGTTACGGACACGACCTGCTTCACGGCTTCACTCTGACCGGCATCACCACCGTTCAGAGCGGACAGCCGTTCAGCATTTTCTCCGGTCCAGCGTATGGGCAGCTGACGCAGCTTGCAAACTTCACATCGGCAGCGCCGATTCACCTTACACATAATCCGACGGGTTACATCACGGGAGCCGGCCTTGCGAACCTTCCCTCGATCAACAATCCCTCTTGTCCCAACCTTTATGCCCAGCCGACTCTTTACAGGGCCACCTCAACACCCAGCGCTTGCCTTGGGAACAGTGGACGCAACGCATTTACCGGGCCTGCTTACTTCAGCCAGGATGTAGCGGTTCAAAAATCGACTTACTTTCACGGCAGAGAAGGACAAGCGATCACCTTGAGAGCGGAGTTCTACAATATTTTCAATCGTGCTAACTACTATAATCCAATCAGCGAAATTTCTAACGACGGTGTTCATATCAACCCGGAGTTTGGTTTTATCCGCTCGGCTCACGATCCGTTTCAATTACAACTGGCGGTTCGGTACGACTTCTAACAAAAATCACGGAGTGCGTCGATGGATTGCGCTGTTTGTGTGAGTTCTAGTTTTGGCTTGGATAGCGCACCGTTTCAGCGTGGACGCGCTACCGTTGGGGCGTGGATTGGCTACGGTTTCAGCGTGTGAGGTCCAGATCGTTGAGCTTTCTGAAGCTACTGATTTTTTCCTGAAGTTAGGAGCGTCTCGTTGTGATCTATATCGCAGGACACGGGTTACCGAGGACTCCCAATACGAATGAGACGAACTACCTTGCTGCATACGACACGGTGGTCAAACCGACGGCTACCAGTGACCTTTATCGATCAGCTCTCTCTTTGGTTGAGCTCTCAGACTTCATCGCGGGTACTGTCACATCCCGCCATGTCGCCATTTTCATCGACACTTGCGCAACTGGTGGTCAACCCGCAGTTCCAGCGGCTGCAACCTCAATAAATAGAACATCGATCAGCGAGCAAGTACGTGGGCGTATCACCCAGGGCACCGGTCGTATTGTTATTGTGTTCCGTCACCTAGGTACGGAATTCCCCGAACCCGACCATTCGCTCAACAAGCTTCTCCTACAATTTTGAAGTCACCCCGGCTTCTCAGTAACGCAGGCATATAAGCTAGCGTTCTCTCCCAGACAACCAGACCGTCGAAGCAAAAAGAAGCGCCCAGATATCGGTGAAGATGACGAGGAGGAGACAAGTCCGGTGCTAAGTGTGAGCCGGGATAATCCCGCCTTTGCCCTTAGCGTAGCTAGCATCGAACACTGATGAGGAAACTACGATGCAATCCGTCGGGGCATCCGCAGCATCGGAGGCTCTCGCAAGCTAGATATCGAGTACCGCTATATTTACGCACTTTAATGCTGTAGCTTGGTCCGCAATGTGGTGTAAGTCTTTGGTCATTATTTGGCATAAGGGTCAACCTTGTCCGATGACTAGGCTGTCGCGGGCCGCCTCTACGACCTCGATCGAGACGACGGAGAGATCGTTGAGATCGAGTGTAGCTTGGTCCGCAACATGGCGTAAGTCTTTGGGAATTATTTGGCGTAACGGTCAGCCCTGTCCGATGACCAAGCTGTCGCGGGCCGCTTCTACGACCTCGGTCGAGACGACGGAGAGATCGTTGAGGTCGAGTACACGTTCGATCTGGGTGAGGAGCCGGGTGAGCAGTCGGAAGTTTCCTCCGGTCATGCGAATCAAGCGTGCGACGACCTCTGGTGAGAACGGAGCATCCGGCAGCGTCACCCCGGGCGGTGTCCAATGCCGTTCCAGCAGCTCCGTCATCTCGGTTGGGGGCAGCGCCCGGAACTCGTGAACGAACCCGATGCGCGAGTAGAACTGAGGAAAGCGCGCCACGCGCTTTTCGATTCCCGGCATGCCGATGAGAACCATGCCCGCCGTGCCTTCATCGAAGATCGACCGCATCTGCTCGAGGCTGTTCATTTGCAGCCGGTCGGCTTCATCGACCAGGATCAGCGTGGTCAGATCGCGGACGCCCTTCGTCTTGCCTCAAAGCTCTGGACTGTCGACAGGTAGACGGGATCCAGCGAAGGCTGGTCGATAATGGCGAAGATCGTGCCGTTGCGGATCTGTTGCCTCTTCGCTTCTTCGTGCGTGCGGATCTCCTGGAGTGCCGCTGCCGCTTCATGATGGAGGGTGCGCGTGGCCGCCACCACCAGATCTTCCCGCGCCAGGCGGATGGCGCAGTCCACGCGCAAAGGCGTGTTGATGACCGACGTGGTGTAGAGGATGGTGTCCAAAGGAGGCTGATCGGCGGAATCAGTGCTTCCTTGGGCTGAACGGATCTTTTCGGCCTGGCTGTAGCGCAGTGCGGAGAGCGTCTTGCCGATCCCGGGTGCTCCATAACAGAGACCGATATAGCGGAACCGGCGGCAGGCGTCGCAGAACTCAACGAAGCGCTTGTATTCGACCGTCTCGACGAAGGCTCCGTTACTCGTTTCGGTAGCGTTTGATGTGCTTTGCTGGTCCGGCTGGGACGACGGTCTGTGCATGAACTTCCTCCGGAACTGGACCTTTCTTGAGCTGCAGGAGCGTGTCGACCATCCTCTGACGGTCGGTGAGGATCGACCGCAGCTCCTTGCGGCGGCGGTTGCGCACCCGAACGATCTCGCGCAAGGGAATCATGTCGCCGGACAGCTCGGCCGAGATCGCCCGGCAGAGGAAGCGGTCATGGTAGAAGACACGAATCTCGCCCAGATCGCGTGGATCGAAGCGGATCGTCACCTCTTCTCCGACGTAAGCGGCCAGGGTGAGTGAGAGGTAGCGCAAGCTTTGAAAGTGAATGCCGTCCCTGCGGACCTTGCGGGAACGCACCTCCTGTATCAGCAGAAGATCGAGCTGTTCGAGCGACTCCGGCATCCTGGGCAGAAATCCGCCTTTCTCCCACAGGTCGGAAGTAGGAAGACGATTGTCTTCACTGGATCGCCGGTGATAGACCTCGAGCAGGAACTGGCGGAAGCGCTCCTCGAACTGGTTCAGCGAGAGGCTCGGGCGTCGGCGCTTGTGCCGGATGTAGCCGTTCGGATCGCAGAGGAACATCTCGTTGACGGTTCGAAAGAAGCGCTCGATGCGGCCGCGCCCCTGCGGCTTGCCCGGGATGGAGAACACCAGGCGGATCTTGAGATCCGCGGCTACCTGCTGCAGGTGCTTGGAGGTGAAGTCGGCGCCGTTGTCGGTGTAAAGGATCGCCGGCACACCGCAGATGTGCCAGTGCGGATGCTCCTTGCGCCAGATGCCTTGGCGCAGGGCAAGAGAAGTTCTTATCGAAGAGGGCGGATCGAAGCCGAGATAGTAGCCCGCGATCGCTCGGCTGTAATCGTCGATCACGATGGTCAGCCAGGGCCTTGCAACCGACCCATCCTCCTTCACAAGCCTGATATCCAGTTGGGCGTGATCCGCCTGCCAGGTGAGGTTAGGCTTCATCGCCGCGCGGCGATGGACCAGATTGAAGCTCTCGCCATACGATTTGCCGCCTTGATGGGCGAGGGTACGCAGGCTTGGGGGCAGTTCCCGCACGACGTCATTGACGGTCCAGTAGCTTGGGGCGGGCTCGCCGATCGCCTCGGCATATTCCTTGATCTGCCGGTGAACCGAAGTGATCGGGATGAGATGACTCTCGAGCGCCAATCCCTCGATCGCCGTCTTGATCGTTGCCGAGATGACTCGCCGGCCTCCGCGGTCTCCTCTGGCCTTCCGCACCAGCGCCGCCAAGCCAGATGTCCGGTACTGCGCCACCCAGCGTTGCACCGTCCGAAACGCAAGTCCCGCTTCCTCCGCCACGATCCGGAGGGACTTGTTCTGCTCCAGGTGGGGTTGGAGCAGACGAAAGCGAGACATCGCTACCTCCATCTCTGCTTCCCAAAGCGCCGAAAGCTCCTGCACACCCGTAGCTTACGCCACATATTGTCCAAAGACTTACGCCATCTAATTCCCAAAGCTACACCAGAGAGCCGCCAAATGCGGGTGGGTTTTCAACTGGATGGGCCGAACGAACTCATCATAAAACAGCATTGACGCTAGGATGATTCACCGGCTTACCCAGTCTCTGGCTTTGGTCATGGTTCTGCGGATGTAAGCAAGTCGCTTCGCGGGACTCGGGTCGGTCTACGCATCATTGAGATCCAAGCTACACCACTGAACACCTGATGCAGACTCTAACTTCTCAACGGATCGGTCCGTGATGTGGCAGCATCAACCGCAGCGTCTACCGTCGAATACAAAGCTGGATCAAAGGTAAACTTTCGAGCGAAGTGGGCAGGTGAGTCGACCATGCTTGCAATATCGTCATAGCCCAGCAGCTCCGGATGGGGTTGTCCTGGGCTCCAAATGGTGAAGCGGCGATTGTCGTTCTCAATGCGTAGCTCCGGCCGGTTTAGAAGCAGCGTATGATAGTAGCTCTCCTCGGGGGATGGACGATGATTGTAGTAGTGCCGCAAGCGCCGCGATTTCCGCGTTTCCTCGATGAGAACTGCCGCCGCCCGTCGGTTGATCGTATGCCACCAGTCTCCCCCGAAGGGCCTGAAACCCTCCGAGAACGGAGTGAAGAAACGAGTGAGCAGATCTCCGCTCAGGTACCGGGTCCGGTTGCCTATCCGCCTTAGAAGAACTCGCGGAATGACGCTGAAGCTGAGGTATCGCTGATACGCTAGCTCCATGTACTCGGGCCGCTGGAAAGCACTGGAAATGGAGCGTGCGTCCAACGGTTGGATGCATCCCTTAGAAACCTCCCGAAAGTCGAAAAATCCATCGACGGATGCATTCCGCAGGTCGCTGAGAATATGGGCGGCGGACTTGATAGGGTAGTCCGCTGCACTCAGGCTAACGGTCCACTCAGGGCCATCCTCGGCATGGAGCAGGCGAAGTGCTGCCAGGTACGCGTCAATCACTGTAGCGTCCCCCCAGCGGGTGATCACCCAATCCTTGACTATCCTGGTCTGTGGCGGCAATGTCGCAGGGTGAAGAGGACATTTGCTGTAATCATGGTGAATAGCAATGGGAGGATGGCCGAACAGCGTGGAGAGTTTATGACAGAGGTACGCAATCTGCCGAGGTTGGTTGTGCGTGACGAGGGCGAAACCTAGGAATGGTGGCAAGGATCCTCCTAGCTCCAGAGAAGAAAGATGCCGGTGGTATGTTATGACCATGCATTTAGAGGAGTTCTCAGGATGGCCGGACCGTTGCGCTGATACTCCTCAACATTTTTACAAATTCACGTCCACCTGGAAGCAATGTCAGGAGGATAACAAACAAAGTATAGCTCAAAAGCAGGAGACCGATCATCTGCGTAAGCGTCCATGCAGACCGCATCCAGTAAAGTGGAACAGCCACGAGCAGTGTAGCGACCGGGAACGGGATAAGGGTTCGTAGAACGTCCGAAAGGGTAACTACACCTCTCCGAGTCATCACATAAAGCATGATAGGCACCTGGATGAAGGTGAAGGAAATAGCCGATACGCGGGCAACGCCAACCGCTCCCCAGTGCACGCCAATTGCGAAGGATACGATGCTGATCAAGGCGGTTACGACGGATGCCCTCATCTGCTCCCCGGTGCGGTTCTGCGTGGTAAAGATCCATCCTGTGCTTGAGAAGAGTGGCGCGACGAGACCGCCGAAGCAGACCCACTCGAAGATAGGAGCCGCAGTTGTCCACTTGGGTCCTAGCATGAGCGGAACCAGCTGCTTCGCCATCACCACACAGAACAACATCGCAGGCATGCAAAGAGTCAGCGCCATGCGCAGCATATGGTTGTAGCTGGTTTTATAAAGTTCCGGCTTGTCCTGCAGCCGCGAGAGCAGGGGAACGGAGAGCTGGCTGATGGGCGATAGAAGCTGACTCAGAGGCACGATGGTCAGCGTATAGCTTCGATCATACAGACCCAGCTGCACTTTGCCCGACACGGCACCCACAATCATGTTATCCGCCGTCATGCTGAAGTAGGTGGCAACGTTGACCAGCGTCAGATTAGCTCCAAAGCGCATAAACACGCCCAGGTTTTCGCCCTTGAGAGCCAGCGTCGGAATCCACTGCGCATAGATAAAGGCGAGTACGACACCAGCCAACGAAGTTGCAAGCTGTCCGATCACCAAAGACCAGTAACGGAGTCCCTCTGCCGCGGTCGCGATGGTGACGACCATTCCGATCACAAGGCCTGCTATATCGATGAACGATAGCGGCGCGAAGCGCATCTCTCGTTTCAACAGTGCGCTGGGAACCAGCCCAAGCGTGCCAATGATAAGCAGTCCACCCATGGCGATCAGCAGAGTGGTTGTACGTGGTTCATGGTACAGCCTAGCTGCCAGCGGCGCAATGAGGATAAGCAGGGCGGCCAAGCCCACGCTGATTAGCATGTTCCGCCAGAACAGAGCGGAAATCTGATCCTTGGTGATCTCAGGCGACTGGACGATGGCCTGACCGAAACCGAGATCATTGAAGGTGCTCAGAAAACCAAGGATTGGGGACACCATCGCTACCGTACCAAAGTCGGCGGGAGTCAGCAGCCGTGCGACCACGATACCAGAGCCGAGCTTCATCAAGAACTTGACGCCCTGCGCACCCAAAATGATCAAGCCACCCTGCACAGAGCGTTTCTTTAGATCCTGGGAGTCGAAAGTGGTCTCGAGTATCTCGGGCGGAACACCTTCCGGAGTGGTCAATCCGTCAAGCATCCTACTGCGAACCATCGGGAAAGATGACGGAACGGATCACGTCCAGGTAGGCATGGCCGCTCGAGGCATCCGGCTCAACGTAGTTTCCCTCAGCCCATTCGTTCCAGGCCTTCAGGAACACAATACGGTGCTCCGCGGAGTTGATGGATACATGACGAACCGCCTTCTGGAGTAGACTTCGGAATAACTCCGGAGTTTCACCCTCGAAGACCACGCCACGGTGCGAAGAGCGCGGCGTGTTATCCCAACCTGGCAGTACGCAGGGTAGAAACCGTTCTTCCTGGGGCATATCCTCCAGCGCGTGCGCCACGACATCCTTGTACGGAATACGGGTCGGGCGCCTCCAAGACTTAGGCTTCAGGTCATTCAATCTGCGTCCGAAGTTCAGCTCCTTCAACCGGCGTCTAAGGTCGCGACGCTTCGTAGTTAGCGCGATCGTCTCCAGATAGTCCTGTGGTACCAACTGAGTGACCGCATCGAACGGCTTGAGAATCGGGTTGTGATAACGGTCTACTCCGTCGGAGTAGACATTGGAGATGGCAACCAGATAAAGGCCAGGGTAGCCGGCGTTCTGAGCCAACTCACGCCAGTGATCGCAGAAGGCCTCTGTAGAAGGCATGTCGTGTGGAGCAAAGATCACGAACATTGGCTTACCATCAACGCGTATGTAGCGAGTATCTTCAAAGGCTTTCTGCGCCCATCGAAAATGAAGCTCTTCATCCGCACGTCCGGGATACTCTTGCTTTATCAGGACGGATCCGGGATCGCCATGCCAGATTCCGGTCCAGGACTGGTTTGCCCATGCAAGGCAGAAAGGGAAATCAGGCTTGCCGCTGTCACGTACTTCTTCAAACGGACGTTCGATAATGCGCTTCCCATGACCCCACCAGTAATGCCAGTAGCAGAAACCCTCAACGCCTGCGTTGCGCGCCAGTTCCGCCTGTTTCTCGCGAGTCTCTGGCACCCGCAGGTCATAATAGCCAAGGTCTGCTGGCAGACGAGGTTGATTATGTCCGCGAAACATTGGCTTTGCTTTTGCTACGTTGGTCCATTCCGTAAAGCCCGTGCCCCACCACGCATCATTCTCGGGAATGGGATGAAACTGCGGTAGATAGAAAGCAATCACGCGGCCGGCAGGAGGCATCATCACTGTCCTCGTCTAGATCATAAACCAAGCTGAAGACGAACGTTTGGACCTCTAACGTCGAGGTTTCATCTCAGCCGATCCGACCTTGTTCTAACTGCGCATTGAGCTTGACGCCGGACTGCGTTCGATCTTATCAGGTGCTATCCAGTCCCCTACGGCATTGCAGTAGCCGGGTTGCTGGATCTGGTACCAAGCAATTCTCCGTCAATGCGATCAACCAGCGCCAAACTGCGCCCTGTTGAAACTTTACGGATGAAAAGTTTATCGGTGTTCGCCGCGAGTGCGAAGTCAGCCTCGCTAGAACCAAAGTAACGGTCCTCTGTAGGGGCTATCAGGTGCAATGGAGCGGAAGCGTTCGTCGCAGAGCCTCGATCACTCACAAATAATGCAGAGCGGCCGTATTTTGAATTCCCAACGATTGTGTGAAAAAAATGTTCGTCGGGTGCATAGACACTTTGGTATGCTCTCATGAAAGAGGGGTGGTCCTTACAGAACTCTAGGATCATTGCTACGCAGGAGGAGGTCAGAGCCCACCACTGGCTGCCGAAGTACGGTATCCCACCGATCTCACTCTCTAGACTTCGCCCTATGATCTTGCTGGCCCTGTTCCACAGGGCTCTTACTCGACCGTCAACGATTGGGTGAGTCACAAACGGAGCCATACGCCATCGACGGGCAATCAGCGAGTGAAGATGTGAGTTTGGGGTTATCTCCGTCAGTGCAATCCATTCCTTGTCGGAGTCCTTATCATGCGCCTCTTCGAGCGTTGCGAGCTTCTTAACCGGGTAGCAAGCACCCGAGATCAACACAAAACGCTCATACGGAGAGCTGTCGTAAGCAAGGGTGAGAAGGCTTAGTGTCGCCTCGACCATTGAGAAGTCGCCCCAATAAACAGCGGTTCGGACGGTGACTACGGTTACATGAGGCAACGCGGAAATGCGGTCCACCGGAAAGCTCTTTGCCTTCGCATCAATGTGGACGAAGACCGCGTAGGGATGAAGACGTAAGCACAGCCGCTCAAGCTGCGGAGCATCATCATGAGCCAAAATGAGGAAGGCAAGACGGGGGCTAGGCACACCATTAGTATAACGCGGATGTTTGTATGTGTTGAAGGGTGCAGGCCAGAGGACCGCGTCCATCTGCGCCCGCAGCTTATCGCCGCAACTCAAAGTGTCTTCTTCATCTTTTGGCCGGTTATGGTTCTCGTGCGTCTAGCTTACATCCCGCAACATTGGATGAAGGGGCCTATGGGTGGCTTTCGCACCCCACTTTCGGTTTGCTTTGGGTGTGCTACCAACGCCCGGCCTTGGGCGGAGCTTGTACAGGGGCAACTTGATAGGTTGATTGCTTGTCTAGGTGATTCTGATTCATGCTTTCAGATTGAAGGACTCAAGCTTGCGCTCACGGGGGCGAAGGACTTGCTCAACAATCGCATGGCATACGTGGCTGTCTCGCGGGGAGCGCACGATGCGCGGATCTTCACAAGCGATCGGGAGAAGCTGCCGCAGGCGTTGAGCCGCGATGTGTCGCAGCAGAGCGCCCATGCGCCGGAGTTGAAGCCACAAACTCTCGTCGAACCCAAGGAGAAGGTCTACACGCCTGCGGACCATGAGAGGCATCAGGCACCTATGCGCGAGGTCCTTGAGCCGGAGGACGCGACTGAATTCAAGTGGAAGGGCGAGACCGGGACCATTCAGACCTACCAGCACACCGAAACTGGACTTAAGATCCACATCGACGGCAAAGGCCAGTTCTACAGCCAGGACCTAAAGCCAACCAGCAAGGTGCCGCGCTTGACCGAGCAATGCCGGAGGGCCGTGCTTCATTCGCAGAATGAATACGAAAACAGTTTAGGTGTCAGGTGAGGCGCTGTGTGGCACAAGCGTGACGTAATTATCTGGCATAGCACGGTCGTTTAGCTCGAACCGATGACGAGGCTCTCGCGTGCTGTTTCGACGACTTCTTTCGAGAGTTGCTGCAGGCCGTTGATCTCTAGGATGCGTTGCACCTGGGTCAGCATGCGGCTGATGAGGCGGAAGTTCCCTCCAGTGATCCGGAAGATCGCCGCGGTCACCTCGTCGGAGATAGGTTCAGCCGGCAAGGTGACTCCGCGGGGTGTCCAGTGCGATTGGAGCAGAGCTTTCGTCTCCGCAGCGTCCAGAGGTCCGAACTCATGCACGAATCCATGCGGGAGTAGAGCTGCGGATAGCGTGCCATGCGCTTCTCGATCCCGGGCATTCCGATCATCACCAGGCCGACGCCGCCCCCGTCGAAGAGGGAGCGAACCTCTTCGAGGCTGTCGGTCCTAAGCCGGTCCGCTTCGTCGATGAGGATCAGGGTGGTCGGATCTCCGAGAGCCCTGGCCTTCGCCTCCCACTCCATCAGCCCCTCGAAGTAAGTCGGACGCGGCATAAACTCCTCCGGGTGGGGCAAGCTGGCGAGCTCTGGGTGCGGCCGGCGGTAGTTCTCGTTGCGTATCCTGATGGTGCCGAGCGCGATCTCAGCCTGGCGCCGGACCGGTCCTTGCGCGAGCAGGACGAGCCGATCGCAAACGCTCTTGATCCCGGTCGCGACCCGGGCCGGCGAGTTGATGACCCTGGCGGTGTAGAAGGCGGTGTCGAGTGGACGCCCGTAGAGAGGTTCGCGTCTCGCGGCGTCGTGCGTCCGGGCCAGCTCAGCGCGGCTGAAGTGAAGGGCCGAGAGGGTTTTGCCCACGCCCGGCGTGCCGTAGCAGAGACCGACGTAACGATAGCGGCGGCAGGTCTCACAGAACTCAGTGAAGCGGCGGTGCTCGAGCGTCGCGATGAAGTCACTCCGGAGATCGCTCGTTCCAGTAGCGCTTGAGACGGGGTTCCTGGGGTTTGGCCGTGGCGGGCTGCTTGTCATCGGTTGTCTTCTCCACCTGGCCGCGCCGCAGCTCCAACAGGCTGTCGACAGCCGCTCGGCGGTCGCGCAGAATCTGGTTCAGCTCTCGCCGCC
>CAXTPN010000015.1:0-325 GCA_964246125.1 uncultured Acidobacteriaceae bacterium | reverse complement strand
TCGTTGCGAGCCCGCACGATCTCGCGCAAGGACACGGTCGCGCCGGCGAACTCGGCCGAGATGGCACGACAGAGGAAGCGATCGCGGTAGAAGACGCGCACCTCTCCCATATCCCGTGGGTCGAAGCGCACGGTGACCTCTTCTCCAACATAGGCAGCAAGGACGGGCGACAGATAGCGCAACCGTTCGAAGTGGATCCGTCGCGACGCACCTTGCGAGGCCGCATGGCATACATGAGCAGCAAGTCAAGCCGTTCGAGTGAGTCCGGCATATGGGGCAGGAACCCGCTCCCCTCCCAGCGTTGGATAGGCGTTTCATCGCCTTC
>CAXTPN010000014.1:0-27437 GCA_964246125.1 uncultured Acidobacteriaceae bacterium | reverse complement strand
GTCTACAAGCTGGGGAGCTTCGCCGGGGCGGAGGGTGTCGTATTGCGCTTCGATTTGCAGGCTAGTAGCGCCTGGGCGAGCGTTGCGGGTCGCTGTGCGCAGGAGGCTGGCACCGTGCTTGGATGTCCAACATCCGGTTTAGGGGTGAAGGGAAGGGCTACGATGCGGTAGCTTGACGGGGCGCTTGGGCTGGTGCGGTCGGCTACGATGACCGGGGAGGCGAGGTGGGTGCCATCTTCGGCGTCGAGGTATCCGAGACCTTGAAGGCGTCCTTCCTGAGCGAAGACTCGGGTGGCGGCGATCTCTACCGGCGCGAGGGAAGCTGTAGCCCGGTCGCCAACGGAAGTGCAGAGGTATGGTGTCGAGCGGTACGGGATAGCTGTGCCGGATGTCGATGGAACGGCTGTAGCTGTCCTGTGGGCTTTGGACCAGGAACGCGCCGTCGCGGTCGCCCGTGACGGGGACTCGCAAGGGCTGACCGCCGGGGAGGAGAAGATTGCCGCCTTCGTGCAGATAGTGGAGGGTGGCGGGCTAGGCGTCGGCGGGAACGGCCGAGCCGTAGGGGAGGGCCAGAAGGGTCGCGTCCTGGAGGATTGTACCTGTGCGTAGTTGATGGATATCGGCGAAGACTGTCGTGCCTTGCAAGGCTGACGCGAGCGTTTGCTGGGAGATGGGGTCGCTATCGACTGTGGGAAAGCCGGGCTGAAGGAAGACAACAGTCTGCGCGCGGAGGGCGAGCAAGCCAAGAGAAATGCGGCGAGGAGGCTGATCAGCGTGCGGCGGTGCGCGGATTACTCAAAGGATCCTCCAGAGGTGACTCCGCCAGCGAAGGCGCAGCGGGTTAAGTGTCAATTCGCAACCAAGTGTCCTGTGTTCGGGGAAGCGGGACGAAGTGCGTTTTGCCCCGTGATCCGGCCGCCGGCAGCGTTGGGGGCGGTCACGGTTAAATTATCGATAACATAGATGAATCTCCTCACTTGACGGACGTGCATCGGCTAGTAACAATTCGCGCGATACACCGAAGGAGATTGAAGGTATATTGCCCCTGAGGATACGCATTGGTAATCGCAAGTCCATTGATAATGCCTTTTTCGTAATAAATTCCCGCTTTCAGGCTATGCTTGCCCATAGAGATACTCACCGCATCCTGAATGTCGGGGACTTCCTTCTTCAGATGACTTTGCACCTTGGCGCGCTCGTTTCGAGCACCTGGGTCCTTGGGTCGATCGCCACGGCAACGGCCTGGCGACGTTCTCGCCGAAGCTGTATGTGAGCCAGTGCGCGGGACACGCGTGTGCGGAAGCCAAAACGATCCTGGGATCATCTGGCATGGAGCCGATAGGTCAGTGGGGAATTCGGTAAATAATCCGGCATTCATCTACGTTTTGCCGCGGGTCGGCTTGTCCTGGGATCTATTCGGCCACGGGAACACGGTTCTCCGGGGAGGCTGGGGCAGCTACCGTCACGAAGAAGAGTTCGCACCTTACGCTCTTGCGGTTCGACGGCCTAGGGGTACAAGACGACCTTCCAGCAGGCTACAACGACATCCAACCTGACGTTCGACTCCGTCATAGCCAGTCGCCGATCAATTCTTCCGATTTCAATGCCTATACTATCTCGTCGACTGATACCACGAGACCGATCTACTACGAATACAACGTGGCGGCGGATGCAATTTGATCCCCGCAGGCTATTTATTTAACAATCCGGCGGGCAACATCGTGAACGTGACGCCGACGCCTGATTCTCTTGCCAGCCTTAGCACGGCTCAGACGGATTTCTTTCGGCGGTACCCGTTTCACAGTCACATATACACGTTGAAGCACAATTACTATTCGAGTTACAGCAGTTTTCAGTTGAGTTGGAATAAGTCAACCGGCCAGACCCAGTTTGGTGCGAATTATACCTTTTCAAAGGTTCTCGCCACGGCGGCTTCCTATAACAACATGATTCCAGATCCGCTGAACCTGCGGAATGAATAAATCCCGCTCCTTTCGACCGCACGCATGTATTCAACGCCATTATCTGATCGATCTTGGGAAGCGCTATCGTGGGGATCACCGCCTTCTCGCCGAGGCAGCCAACGGTTAGCAGATATCCGGGATATCGACTTTTCAGAGCGGTGTCGTTCATGAACGGATCGCAGATTGCGCACCCGACGTAAAACCCGGTGACGCTGGATGCGAATGGAAAGGCGGCGTTCAGTACGCAGAACCTGATCGCGGGAACTTACACTTTGACCGCGGTCTATAACAGCGACCAGAATTTTTCCACGGTTATATCGCCGGTGGTCACCTTCCAGGTCATTCCGCCAAGCGTACTCATCACGGCGAACCCGCCGAGCCTTACCATTAGGGCTGGAGTTCCAACGCAAACCGTCCTGACTTTTGGGCGTGCCGATATACAACAGTGCAGGCGTGCAGACGGGTACGGACTACGGAACGGTGACCTACACTGTGGCCGGCGGTGGTCCCGCATGCTCGGCAATGCGGCGATCATCAATGTGAATGCCGACGGTACCGCCCCCTTTCCGACCAACTGTCTGACGATCAATACGAGCAACAATCAGATTCCAAATCTTACGACCACATACACGATCACTCCCTTGTACAGCGGCAACTCCGACCCGAACTACGCGACCATGACGGGTACCCCGTGAACTTCATTGCGCTGCGTAATTCATCTGCAATTATTACTTCCAACCCAGCTTTGTTGAGCGTTGTCGCGGGTTCTAGCACGACAGCGAACCTAACGTTGACGTCGCTGCTAGGTTACGGGATTGCAGGGGCGAACGGAAGCCTGAATAACTACTCGCTGCCGCTGGAACTGGAGTGCGATAACCTGCCGGCACATGCCAGTTGCATCTTCAGCTATCCAATCCCATATCCATCTGACCCAAATTCGTTTGCCGTGACTACGATCACGCCAGGTAAGGTCGTGATGACGATAAACACCAATGTCGCGGTGGGGACAAGCACGTCAAGTCTTCGTCAGAATACCGTGGTATACGCGGCGATGTTCGGTTTCAGTCTGCTGGGCTGGCGTTTGGGAGGAAGACTTTGCGGGCTTGCCTGTTGAACGTGGTCTGCGTGCTGCTCTTTGCGGGCGCGGCTGCTGGTCTCTCAGCGTGCAGTTCAGCGCAGATTGGCGCGTCTCCCGTGCTTACAACGCCTAAAGGAACGTATACGGTTACGGTGACAGCCAAGCAGGTGGGCAGCAAGACGGTGCCAGGCAGCACGCCGGGTACTGTTGTGCTCGTGCAAGGCAACGGCAACCAGATGTCGATTCCGTTTACGATGAGTGTGGCTGTCCAGTGATAGGGACCAAGCGTGCGGGAGTGGAGTAACTCTCCCGCATGTTTGTCGAGTATTCCTTATCACTGGGTATTAGAGCAGGAGTTCTCCTAGGCTACTACCGCCGGAGCAGCATCCGATGTCATCAGATTGCGAGCGGAGAAGCCGAAGATAGAGATGTAGATATAGCAAAGAACTGGGATAAAAAAGGCATGCTGGATGCCCATGTGGTCGGCCAGTTTGCCTTGCAGCAGGGGCAGTATGGCGCCGCCTACGATGGCCATGACCATAAGACTGGAACCTTTGCTGGTAAGCGGGCCGAGGTTCGAGAGACCGAGGCTGAAGATGCTGGGAAACATAACGGAGTTGAACAAGCCTACGGCAAGAATGGCCCAGACCGCCGGGAAGCCGTGGCTGTTCATGGAAAATATCACCAGAGATCCGGCTACGGCCGCAGTAACACCAAGCACTACGCCGGTGCGCAGATGGCGTAGAAGCGCGGAACCTATGAAGCGTCCTATCATGGCACCTCCCCAGTAGAAGCCGACGTATTTGGCTGCCTGCTGTTCTGTGAGCGCGCCGATGCGGGGAAGTTCAAAGTAGTTTACGAGAAAGCTGCCTATGGAGACTTCAGCACCGACATAAAGAAAGATACCTAGCGCTCCAAGGAGCAGCCAAGGATGGTTCCAGATGGTGTCTGACACGGCGTCTTCAGCAAAAGCGCCCGGTCTGAAGTCCTGAGTGTGTTGATTGCTTCTCAGCGCAGGCATTTTAAGTAAGCCCAAAGCTAATGCCAAAGCGAACAGGGCCAGTGCGATCCCAAGGTAGGGAAGCCGCACCGAGGATGCCTGTTGCTGCCGGTAGGTCTGGAGCAACGCCGCAGGGAGCGAGTGGAGTCTGGCGGGCGAGAGCTGAGTTGAACTGAGGATGAGGATGCCGCCAAAGACCGGTCCCAACGTAGTGCCCAAGGAGTTGAACGCCTGGGAGAAGTTCAGGCGGCTGGCGGCTGTTTTCTCCGGTCCTAGGCTAGTGACGTAGGGGTTGGCGGCCACTTGCAGGCAGGTGATGCCGGCGGCCAGAACGACTAGTGCGGAGAGGAACAAGCCGAAGGACGCAACGGCCGAGGCAGGCAGGAAAAGCAACGCGCCGAAGGCCATGACCACCAAGCCGATGATCATGGTTTGCTTGTAGCCGCGCCATTCCACGAGTTTGCCGGAAGGCAGCGCAAAGATGAAGTAGGAGGAGAAAAAGGCGAACTGCACCAGCATCGCCTGAGCGTAGCTGAGTTCGAAGATCGACTTGAGGTGAGGGATGAGAATGTCGTTGAGGGAGGTTAGAAGTCCCCACATGAAAAAGAGAGCAGTCGCGATGCTCATGGCTCGCAGATCAGTCTTGTTTTGGGTAGATCCGACGGCGGGCGTCGTGGTGATTCCGGTCATTGCCATGGAGAACTCTTTCGTATTCAGACGATGGTTATTTACTCTACGTTTGATGTTCCAAGCGCAGATGGAGGCGAGACATCTGTTCGATTGTTCGTTGAGGCTAACTGTAGACTATGCATGATATCGTTCACAAGCAATTGTGAGTAGCTCGAACCGGGAGCTAGGAAATGACTCTTGACGTGCGAGTGTGGCTCGGCCTGGCGGTTTTGTTTCCTCTGTCCGCTTCCGCCGAGGTGCGGTTGCCGAAGGTGATCTCCGACCATGCAGTGTTACAGCGCGAGCGGCCGATCCATCTATGGGGTTGGGCTACACCCGGCGCGCGTCTTACGAGCCGCTTCCGCACGCAATCGGTTTCAGCGATAGCGGATGCCCTAGGCAAATGGAGTCTATACCTCGCGCCGGAAGCTGCCGGTGGACCTTACGTTCTGAGTATCTCCGGCGACGGAGAAGAGATCAAGGTAAGCGACCTGTTGGTGGGCGATGTGTGGTTCGCGTCCGGGTAAAGCAACATGGAGATGCCGTTAGGCGGCTTCCCCCCTGGAGCCTTCGTAAAGAATGCGGATCAGGAGATTGCCGCCGCGCACAATCCGAAGTTGCGCTTGCGGTCGCGGAGCACAAGAGTTCCGATTTTGCGCTAAATGACATCACGGCCACATGGACTGAATGCACGCCGGAGACTGCGAAGAGGTTTTCGGCGGTCGCGTATTTCTTCGGACGGGAGGTCGCGGCCAAGGAAAACGTGCCGGTAGGGCTGATCGACTCTACCTGGGGCGGTACGCCCGCCGATTCTTGGGTGTCGCTGGACACGCTCGGAACCAACCCCGCGCTGCTTCCGGCTTTTGCAAGCCGGGCTTCATTCGCCGATACGCAGGCGGATGTGGATGCGCAGATCGCAGCCGAGAAGCGAGAAGACGCTGAAGCAAAAGCAGCAGGCAAGGCCGCGCCCTCGCACCAGTGGCATCCCTACGAGACTTCATTGCTACCGGCCGGGCTGTACAACGGGATGGTTGCGCCTTTTACGCCGCTTACGATCAAGGGATTTCTTTGGTATCAGGGGGATATGTACAGATCTCAAGCTTCTACTCTCCCGGAGAAGAATGGGGTTTGGTACGCGAGCAGCAGCGGCGTGCGCTGTCGGTGGCAAATACTGCCATGGCAGTGACGCTGGATGTTGGCCAGGCAGATAACGTTCATCCAGCAAATAAGCAGACCGTGGGCGTTCGGCTTGCACTGGCTGCTCGCGCACTGGTTTACGGCGAGGCGGTGCCGTATAGCGGTCCGAGCTTTCGCGAGGCGACCCTCGTCTTGAGCAATCCAACGAACACGGCGATGAGGGTGTGGTTCGATAATTCACAAGGCTTGAACTATCGGGGCAAACCGGAAACGGGCTTCGAACTGGCCGGGGAAGATCATCATTTCGTTGCCGCGCAAGCGCGCATTGAAGGTGAGACGGTGCTTGTGAGCGCCACGGCGGTGCCGCATCCTGTTTATGTGCGTTATGGATGGATGAGCGTTGTTGACAACAACCTGTACAACGCCGCGGGCCTGCCTGCATCGACCTTCAGTTCGGAGCGACGCCCAGTACACTGAGCCAAAGCTGAGAGGCTTGCCGCCCAAGCAGGCGCGCGCGAAGGAGGGTTCCCACAGATGGCTGGATCCGCACGCATGAGCGATGTAGCGAAGCTGGCGGGCGTAAGCACCATGACCGTATCGCGAGTGCTGAATAAAGGACCAAATGTAACCGAGGGCATGCGAAGGAAGGTCTTCGCCGCGATTGAGCAGCTTTGTTACCAGCCGAACGAGCTGGCCCGCTCACTGCGCGAGCAGCGTTCACGGCAGATCGGGGTTCTGGTGCCCTATCTGCTCGATCCTTTCTTCGCGGGCTGCGCGCATGTGATCAGCACGGTGGCGAAGCAGCACTCTTACTCGGTCGTGCTGTCCACCTCCAACGAAGACCCTCAGGCGGAGTTCGACGAGGCAAGCCGTAATGCTGCGGCGTAACGTTGAAGGCTTAATCGTGATCCCAGCGCACGGCGTGGGGAATGCTTCGCTTCTGCTGGGGCGGCAGTTTGAACGCTTGCCGATCGTCACTCTGGACCGGCCCATCGAGGGAAGCCGCTTCGACAGTCTGCTGGTCGAGAATGAGCGCGGCGCGCGGCTGGGCACCGAGCACTTGATTCGGCTGGGCCACAAACGCGTGACTTACATAGGGTTGACGGATGACCTGTACACCATGCAGAGACGCCATGCTGGCTACGCAGCCGGAATGGAAGGAGCCGGGCTGGAGTCGAAGGTAGCTTTTCTATCGGGCGCGCTGGACAACTCTAGGGCTGTCGTTCGCAATCTTTTGTCGGTAGCCAAACCTCCCACGGCGATCTTTTGCGCAAACAACCTGATTACCAGGCGTGTGCTGCATAGCTTGCAATCGATGGACCTGCATCCTCCAGAGCCGGTAGCGCTGGTTGGCTTCGACGATGTCGACACAGCAGACCTGATTCGTCCAGGCATTACGGTCGTGCGGCAACCTCACGAATTACTGGGCCGAACTGCCACGGATGTCTTATTCGAAGAACTTACGGGAGGCCGTGGGGCTAATGCAGGCAAACATCGAGTGTTGCCGGTCTAGTTAACTGTGCGTGGGTCTTGTGGCGACAAGGTTTAGCAGATGTTACTTCACGATGGCGGAGTTCGCGACGATGTTCCAGCCGCGAAGAGCAATCTCGGCGGGTCCGTTGAGAGCTTCCGCAGGTGTTTCGATGTCGACAGCCTGTGTTTGTCCGGGTAGCAGGGAGATGTAGTTGTCGGAGTAGTAGGCAGGTAAAGCGCGCAATTTAGTTTTGGCGGATAGGAGTGTCAGCTTGTTCGCGAGGCTTGCGACCAACCCGGTGTTTGTGAGTTCTATATGGAAGTGGATTGTTTTGCCGGCGGAGTGCGAACTCGCGCGCATCTCGACGTGGGTCACGTCGAACTGGGTAAGTGCGCGGTAGTCCGCGGATTTCTGGCCTAGCCAGTAGAAGCTGCTCTCATTTTTACGGTTTTGTGATTCCCCAAAACGACACGCTAGCGAGCGAGGTGATTGGGACTGGCTCGGCTCCTTACAGAGGCACGTGTTCCACAGGGGATTTTGCGGCAGTGATGGCGATCGCCGCTCGTTGCTTTGCGGACTGCGATGCTACCTTCGCGGCTGACTGCCTGCTGGCTTCGCGGCGCGCGTTTGCGTGGTGCTTGCTGTTCCCAAAGGTGACATTCAAGAACCCCACAGGGATAAGCACTGGCGAGTACGACGATCCGACCTGCGATGACGAGATGCTATGGGCAGCGGCTGAACTCTTCAGGACGACCGGGGAGAAGGAATTCAATGAGTATGTTGTCGGTCGCGTGCGCCCAAACTTGGGCGGTCTCACGCTTGCGGCGCCATCTTGGGCCAATGTGAGATCGCTGGGTATCTGGACGTATGCGTCGGTTGCTTCCGTGGACAAAGAGATTCGGCTCGCGATAGAGGCGGCGACTCAGATGGCAGCCTCTTTACTGATTGATCGAAGTCGTGTGAACGGCTACGGCAACACGCTTGCAGCGAACGATTTTGGATGGGGGTCTAATTCGACCGCCGCGAATCGTTCTTTGCTGCTGCTGATCGCCTACCGCTTCGGGTCAGGCGAGGACGCGCTGGATGCCGCGCTCGGCAATCTGCACTACCTGCTTGGCCGCAATTCCTTTGGCATCTCCTGGGTAACGCAACTTGGTACGCACTCATTCGAGCATCCGCATCATCGGCCGAGTATCGCGGATGAGATCGTGAAGCCTTGGCCGGGCCTTCTTTCGGGCGGACTCAATGCGCGTGGTGGCGACAAGATCGCGGACGCGCTTCCCGCATCTCCACCAATGCGGAAGTGGGGTGGATGACGAACTGGCATATTCCTTGAACGAAGTCGCGATCAACTGGAACGCTCCGCTGGTGTTCATTCTGGCGGCCTTCAACGATTATGTTCAGGTTCGTTGACAGTGGATGGGGTGAACGATAGGGTTGAGCGCGTAGGTGTGTAGCAGAAACTCGCTCAAGACATGAGATAGCCGATGGGATTTGTAAAGAAGACTAGCGTTGTTGTGACCGATAGCCATTTCCTTGTGCCGTTTTGCGTGCTGATTGCCGGGATTGTGTTGCTGGTCGTGCTGCACTGACGTGCTGCACTAAATCATTGTGTACTTCGGAGAGGCATTGGCATGGGCATGGACGTGGTGAATGCAAGAGTTCTGCCTGCCGGAAAGAGCAGCTTGTCTCTTCATGGACTGGGTGTGATCTGCGGGCTTACAGCAGGCGTGTGGCTGGGAGCGGCTGAGGCACCTACGAAATTGGTCAATGCGGGGTTTTCTCCGTTCGCCGTTTCACTGTGCATGGTGGCCGGCGTGTTTACGGCGCGATGGACCTTTCCTACTCTGCTGAAGGGTACCTCGTATGTGTTCGCCGATTTGCGCGAGAAGAAGCATCTGATTGTATGGGCGCTGCTGGCGGGGGCGCTGTGGGCTGTCGCCAATACGTTGACTGTGTTTGCGATCAGAGATGTCGGATTGGCGGTGGCGTTTCCGATGTGGAATGCGAATTCGCTGATCGGGTTGTTCTGGGGCAGGGTGCTGTTCCGCGAACTCGAAGGCGCTAGCGGTAAGAACATCGCCAAGGTAGTGGCGGGCGGTTTTTCTATTGTGATTGCGGCGGTGATGCTTGGATTCAGCACGCTGCATGGCGGTGCGATGGGGCGGCACGCCGTAAGCGGCATTGTGGCCGCGCTGGGCGCAAGCCTGATGTGGGGAACGATGTATGTGCCGTACCGTAAGGCTTACCTGAGCGGGATGAATCCACTGTCATTCATCACGGCGTTTACGGTAGGCGAGCTCGGAACGGTGCTGGCGCTGACGTTGCTCCTGGATGGTGGGATTCATTCTTCGGCGTTCCAGCTGTCTCATACGCCGGGCGTACTGTTCCGGCTCTTTCTGGGGGGATTTATATGGGTGATCGGCGATCTATTTCAGCAGTTCGCGGCTAAGTACCTGGGAATCGGCCGCGGCATTCCGCTTTCGAACACGAATCAGCTTTGGGGGCTTGCGTGGGGGGGGCTGGTGTTTGGAGAACTTGCTCAGGCCGATCGCAGGCACATGCTGCTTGTGATCGGAGGATCGCTGATGATGATTGCCGGGACGCTGGCAATCAGTACGGCGATAGCTTCGGCGAAGGAGGCGGAATCGACCAACGAAGCAGTGTTGCGGGAGTGCGTTCGATATGACCTGGACTATAACAAGACGATTCTGGCGCAGGCGGGCGATGAGTTTGGCGGTGAAGAGGAGAAGCGGAGATGGTGGGATTATGCTGTCGTGATCGTGGCCATGACAGTTTTTGTCACGCTTGGACTCAAGGCTGTGATGCCGCCGATGGCGATGAACCTACGCTGGATTGCGGTGTTGGGAGCGGCGCTGGCGCTGAGCCTTGCAGCAGGAGGATGGAGTTTGTGGCGGCGGACGAGATTCTCCTGAATGGCACTGGTGGTGCTACAAACTTGTCCGCGGTTCGCTAGTCGAATTGCCGGGAACGCACATCTTCTCTCTGCCATGTTTCATCTGATGGGAAATCGAACATACGTTTCAACGGTGGAGTGAGAATGCACGTTGTTGTCTTTGGGTTGACGATCTCTTCCTCGTGGGGCAATGGACACGCGACGTTATGGCGCTCGCTGATACGAGCCATGACGAAGCGAGGATATAGGGTGACGTTCTACGAGAAGAACGTGCCGTACTATGCGAACACGCGCGATGCGTGGGAGTTGCCCGTAGGCGCGCGACTGAGGCTCTACCAATCGATTGATGTGATTCAAGGCGAAGCGAGACGGGAGCTTGCCGAGGCGGATTTAGCAATTTGCACGAGCTTTTGCCCAGATGGGGCGATGGCATGCGATTGGATACTGAACTCGAACGCGAGGACCCGCGTATTTTATGACATGGATACGCCGGTAACGCTGGATTCGCTGCGCCGCGAGACTGCGGTAAGTTACCTGCCGGCGGAGGGGCTAGCGGAATTCGACTTGGTGTTGAGCTATACCGGAGGGCGAGCCTTGGACGAGTTGCAGACTCGGCTCGGGGCGCGTGCGGTTGCACCGCTGTATGGATGGGTGGACCCGGAATCACACTTTCCAGTGGCTCTAGTGGAGCGGTTTCGCTCGGCATATTCTTACCTCGGAACATATGCAGCGGACCGGCAGGAGACTCTGACCAGGCTATTTCTGGAACCCGCGCGGCAACTGCCCGAAGAGCGGTTTCTCATCGGCGGGGCACAATATCCGGCGGATTTTCCGTGGCTACCAAATCTCTTCTTTACCCAGCATCTGGAGCCGGGCCAGCACCCGGCGTTTTTCTGTTCCGGGCGGGCGACACTGAATGTTACGCGAAGGGCAATGGCTGAGTATGGGTATTGTCCATCGGGGAGACTGTTTGAGGCGGCGGCCTGTGGAGTTCCGATGCTGAGTGATGTGTGGGAGGGATTGGATACGTTTTTCAGGCCGGGCAAGGAAGTTTTGACAGTCAACTGCGCGGAAGACGTACTAAATGCGCTTTCACTTGGAGATGCGGAGTTGCGCCGGATTGCAGAAGCCGCTCGAGCCAGGGCGCTGGAGGAGCATACGGCGGACCGACGGGTGCGGCAGTTGGAGGCATTGTGCGAGGATGCAAGTTCGCGAGGGATTTCTCAAAAGAGTGGGTTGAGCGCACTGGCTTTATAGGGTATGAGGTGAGATCGATGTGGGGGATCATTCCAGCGGCAGGAGCGGGCAGCAGAATACAGCCGCTCGCGTTCTCGAAGGAGTTGCTGCCGGTGGGCAGTCGCGTGGAGGAGGGCAGGGAACGTCCGCGGGCCGTGAGTGAATACCTGGTTGAGCGGATGATTCGGGGGGGCGCCAACAAGTTGTGTTTTGTGATCGCGCCAGGGAAGACGGATATTCTGGAGTATTATGGGTCGCGATTGTGGGGTGCGGATATTGCTTATGTGGTTCAATCGAATCCAGGCGGCCTTTGCGACGCTGTCTTTCGAGCGATTCCGCTGGTGAACGAAGATGAGATGGTGGTGATTGGGTTGCCAGATACGATCTGGTCGCCTGAAGACGGGCTGACCCACCTGCCGGACGATGTTCTTTCGTTTCTGCTCTTTCCGGTGGAGCACCCGGAATTATTCGACGCGGTGGTGACGGACGATGATGGCGCGGTTCAGGCGATCCAGGTCAAGCAGGCGGACGCGAGTTCGCACTGGATATGGGGCGCAATCAAGATGCCGGGGCTTGTCTTTCATCAACTGCATGCGCTTTGGAAGAGGCCGGAACGCGGCGATGAATACTTCGGCACGCTCGTGAATGCGTGGTTGGCTGAAGGCGGAGGCGCTGTGGGTCTCAAGGTGGGGCAAGGTTATGTCGACGTCGGCACGCTGCATGGGTATCGCGCGGCGATACGATTGCTAGAGCGGAAAGACGGCCAGGAGCCGCTGTCCCGCTTATGATGAAGGAAGACGAAGGAGCGAATGGATCACTCACCACAGGCGGTCATTGACGAAGCACACCCCCGAAGCGTTGCGACGGAGCAGCAGGTGCGGGCGTTAGGGCCATGGTTTCATAATCTACGGCTGGATGGGGTAGAAACAGCGCCGGACCATTTTTTGGGAGATTATCCCGAAGTCAAATTTGAACGCTTTCGCGATGCAATTGCCGGAGATTTAACGGGGAAAACCGTCCTTGATATCGGCTGCAATGCTGGATTCTACTCGCTGGAGATGAAGCGCCGCGGCGCGACGCGAGTGCTGGGAATCGATACCGACGAGAGGTATCTGCGGCAGGCGCGATTTGCGGCGAAGGTTGTAGGCGCGGACATCGAGTTCCGCCGACTGGCTGTGTGGGATGTGGCACAGCTTGGGGAACGCTTTGACCTGGTAATTTTTATGGGTGTTCTGTATCACCTTCGGCATCCGCTGCTGGCGCTGGATTTGATTCACGAGCATGTGGCAAAGGATGTGCTGCTGTTTCAAAGCATGCAGCGGGGTAGCCGCGAGGTGATCGAGGTTGCGCCGGATTACGACTTCAACGCGGTGGCGCCGTTCGACGATCAGGGGTACCCCAAGATGCATTTCATCGAGCATCGCTACTCCCATGATGAGACGAACTGGTGGATTCCTAATCGCGCGTGCGTAGAGGCAATGCTGCGGTCGTCGGGGTTTGCGATCGAGGCGCAACCGGAGGAGGAGGTCTACATTTGCCGCTGGCAACCGATGGCGGTTCCGCCCGATGGACCGCACTGCGTGTATCCCGCGAAGATGCGGGTGGAGTAGTGGGCGTGGCCGCAGAACCTTCGGAGGAGGTGTCGGCCGCGCTGGGCTTGCTGGATCATGCCGAGGCGCTTCTGAAGGGTCGTGACGTTCATGCAGCGATTCAGGTCTTTGATCATGCCGAGGGGGTTGGCGAGGATCCAGACCGATGTGCCGGAGGACGATGGTTTGCGCATATGCTGATTGGAGATTTCCAGGCTGCATGGCAAGAGAGCGACGAAATTCGTCGAAGACGCGGGGTGGACCCGCACCGATTCTGGAACGGCGAAGACTTGCAAGATAAGCAGGTGATTGTACGGTGCCTGCATGGATTGGGAGATGCAGTTCAGATGCTTCGGTACGCGCCGCGGCTGAAGGCTGTGTGCCAGAAACTAGTAGTTGAAGTGCCGCCGCGGTTTGTGAAGCTAGCCCGGTGCTTTGCAGGCGTGGACGCGGTAGTCACGTGGGGCGAGGACGCTCCCATGAAAGTGCCGGATTGGGATGTGCAGGTTGAGGTGATGGAACTGCCTTACATTTTTCGTACGCAAGCCGCGGAACTTCCGATTGCGACGAAGTATCTCGAGTTGCCGAGTACGTTGAGAGCGAAGACGAGCGTGGCGATGGGCTCTAGGGAGCGGCCGCGAGTTGGTGTGGTGTGGGCAGCGGGCGAATGGAACCCGGCGAGGAGCCTGCCTTTTGAGTTCGTGGAGCGCTTGGTAAACGAAGCGGATTGCGAGTTCTGGAACCTGCAAGGAGGGGAGGGGCAGAGCGCATGGAGCGACCTGGGGCAGAATGCAGGGTTGCGCGATGCGGAGGAGTGCGGAGAGGGTGTTCTGGCGTTGGCGGGAGTGATCGCGGAACTCGATCTGGTGATCACGGTCGATACACTGGCGTCACACTTGGCGGGTGCTCTGGGGACGCCGGCGTGGGTGTTGCTGCAGAATCATGCAGATTGGCGGTGGATGATGGAACGCGATGATAGCCCGTGGTATCCGTCGGTTAGCCTTCATCGGCAGCGCTCGCAGGGAGACTGGAGCGGCGTGGTGGAGACTGTGCGGGAGCGGCTTGGCGTGTGGGCTAAACAGCATAGCCGGGATGTGCGTATGGGTGCAGGCGCATGAGAACGATGAACAAGATGCAGCGCCTATGGGATGAGTATGACGCTTACCTGTTCGACATCGACGGCACGCTGCTGCACTGTACGGATGCGGTTCATTACTTTGCCTTCTGCGAGAGCTTGACCAGGTTGGCGGGACGGCCGTTGAACCTCGATGGAGTAACCGCACATGGGAACACCGATGTTGGCATACTGCGCGACGCCCTGAGGCTGGCTGGTGTAGAAGAGGCGTCATGGCGTCCGCAGCTTGCGGAGGTGAGGCGTGAGATGGGTGCTTTCGTTGAACGGGACAAGCACAACCTCTGCGCAGATGCGCTGCCGTTTGTGCGGGAGGCGCTGGATCATCTGAAGGATCGCGGGGCTGTGTTGGGGGTAGCTACTGGAAACCTTGAAGCGATCGGTCGTTTGAAGCTGGAGCACTGCGGGCTGCTTGACTACTTCCAGTTCGCAGGTTATAGCGACCAGTTCGAGCACCGGAGCGATGTGATCCGAGCGGCACTGACGCAGGCGCGGGATCTTGCGGGGCAGACGGCGGCGATATGCGTAGTGGGCGACACACCCGCAGATGTGCAAGCTGCAAAAGCGAATGGGCTGGCGGTGATTGCCGTGGCTACGGGAGTTTATTCGCTGGAACAGTTGACAGTGGAAGAGCCTGATCTGTGTGTGCGGTCTCTTGGCGCGCTTGTATGTGGGCGTCTTGCTTAGGCTTTGACGATCGGGAGCTTACCGCTGCGACGACTTCTTCGAATTGCCGGGCGCGGTGAGCGGAGGTGTGTTGGGCGAGGATGCGCTCGCGGGCGCGGCAGCCGAGTTGAAGGCGTGTCGCTTCCGGCAGGTTACCTATGAGGTCTGTGACGTCGTACTCGTCTCGGGGGAGGAGGATTTCGTCGCCTGGGGTGAGAAAATCAGCGAGGCCCAGCCAGTCGTCGGAGAGGATGGCGGCACCGCAGGCTGAGGCTTCAAAGAGCCGGACGGAGGGGGAATACCCGGCGACGACCATGTCATCGCGGGTCAAGTTCAAAGTGAACTTTGAAGAGGAGTAGAAGGCGGGATGCTCGGGAGGGGATAAGTGCGTGATTCGCTCGACGTTCTTCTGCCAGGGAGTGTCTGGGGGGTAGAGCGGGCCGGCGACGATGAAGCGAGATTGAGGGAGTAGCGAGGCTGAGCTGTTGAGCAGACGCATCAGCTTTGGCTGGCGGTCGGGTGCGAAGGTGCCGAGATAGCTGAGATCGCAGAGGAACTCGGGGCGGATGGGTGCGGGATGGTAGAGGCTGGCGTCGACCGAGCAATAGAAGGGGATGGCGCGCGGGGCGCGGAAGGCGTGCTCGAACTCGTGGAGCGCGGGGCCGCCGGTGAAGCTGAGATAGGCGGCGTAGTGGGGGATGAGGGAGGCCTCAAGGTAGTCATTGCCGCCATGAGCACGAAGCTGCGCCAAGGTGATGGGGGTGTCAATATCGTAAAAGAGGATGGGCGGGTGTGCCTCTTCGAGCAAGGCGCGCGTGGCGGCTATTGCGTCGGGATAGTAGGAGCCGATGACGATAACGTCGGCATCTTTGCCGATGCGGAGGAGGGAAGCGGCATCAGCGGACCATTCTTCGTAGAGGTGGACGCGACAGTAAGGGGGTCGGGGAAGATCGCGGTTGCTGCGATACCATTCCACGTCTTTCTCGATAAAGTGAACCTGATGGCCGCGCTGGTGTAAGGCTTTCAAGAGCGAGCGGTAGGTAGTAGCGTGGCCATTGCCCCACGAGGACGTGATCGTGAGTCCGAAGAAGACGATCTTCATGCGAGGATTCCGGCACGCTCGAAGCCGGGTACGCGGTTCCAATCGGCCATGGTGGCAGCAGCGGTTTGCTGCGACGGCACGAGGCCGCGGCGGCGTGAGAGGCATTCGCGGAACGCGAAGTCTGCCTGGGCGGCGCGCTGGCCATAGGTATGATCGCGGAGTCCGCGCGCGTGGAAGGCGGCTCCAATGTGGCGGCGTGAGGCTACATCGTGGCGGCGAAGTGCGGCTACTACATCTTCCGCATTTTTGACGACGAGAACTTCGGTATCGGGCTCGAAGCAATCGGAGATGCCAGGCCAGTCGTCGCAGAGAAGACAGGTGCCGGCACCAGCCACCTCGAATACCCGAGTAGGGGGCGAGAAGCCGAAGTCAGCCATGGAGGCTCGATTGATGTTCAGCACCATGCCTGCGGAGCAGTTGACCCGGTTATGGTCGGAGGTGGGAACGTGGCCGATCCAGCGAACGTTCGGTGGCATCTGCTTATCGCCCCAGCCCTCGCCACCGAGCAGAAAAGTTTGATCAGGAGCGAGCGCGGCGGCGCGTAGGAAGAGTTCTTCCACGCGGGCTTCGCGGTCGGGAAGACGATTGCCGAGGAAGGCCACGTCGCAAGTTAGAGAGGAGTCGGAGGGTACGGGATAGTGAGTTTCGGGATCGAGGCCGTTGTACATACTGTAGTAGGCACGAGCTCCGAAGTCGAGGTAGCCGCCGCGAGCCATGGGGCCGCCGCCGTAGGTGAGCATGGCGTCGTAGTCGGGGATGTCGTTGCGGAAAGGGTCGTTGGAGTTGGCGCGCATGCGGCCGATGGTGGCGGGAGCGTCGACGTCCCAGAAGAAGACCATGCTGTTGCGGGAGCACTCGAGAACGCGGCGCTCGAGGGTGGCATCGTCAACGCCGATGCCACTGTGCTTAACGACGATGTCGGCTTCGGCGGCCTGGGCGAGCATGCGGTCGAGATCGGCCGTAGGCTGGTAGACGATGGAGGTGACGTAGGAGAAGTCATCCGAGTCGCGGTGCTGCTGGCGCCCGTAGGCGTCGGGCTCGGCGAAGGTAATGTTATAGCCGAGACGTGCGAGGTACTTATAGCAGCCTCGATAGTAAGTGGCGGCTCCGTTCCAGTAGGATGATACGATGCTGGAGCCAAAGGCGAATATCTTCATTGCAGGACATCCTCGCAGATTTGCGACAGCTGCTGGGCGCGATGAGCGCAGGTGTGACGGGCTAAGATGGTTTCGAGTCCGCGTGCGGCCTGGGCGGAGGCGGCAGCGGGATCTCCGAGCAGGCGCCGCATGGCTGCTGTCATCTCGGCTGAAGAGTGGACCCACCGAAAGTCGTCTTCGCGGAAGAGGTTCTCGGTGTCTTTCCAAGGCGCGGAGATGAGCGGGATGCCACAGGCAAGCGCTTCGAAGACGCGGATGGTGGGGATACCGGTCATGGCGGCAGAATACTGTTGCCTAGGGATGTGAACGGTGAGGGAGGACTGTGCGTAGACGCGAGGGGCATCGAGATTTGGCAGGTAACCACAGTAGTTGACGTGCGCCGCGCGCAGGGCCGCCAAGCCTTCTGCTGGGTAACGGACACCGTAGATATCGAAGCGGAATTGACGCAGACGCGAGGCCGGGAGGAGTAGAAATTCCTGTATTTCGGCGGAGCGTTCGCCCTCGCCCCAGTTGCCGATCCAGACTGCGTCAGATGTCTTCTCGGTATGCGCCCGCGGGTAGAAGACGGTAGTGTCGGCGGCTTCGTGGAGGGTCCAGACTCGTTCCAGGCCAAAGCGTTCGCGGAAGATAGTGGTGAGGGATTCTCCAAAGGCGAGGATACCGTCGAAGCGGTCGATACCGAAGAGCTTGATCTGTGCCGGGGAGGAGGAGGCGCGGTGATGGGTGTCGTGGAAGAGCATACGGAAACGCAGGTCGTCTCGCACTGCCAGGAGGCAGTGTGCTAGCTGAGGCGGGTTCCACTCGTGGAGGATGACTATTTCGGTGTCGGCAAGAGCGCTGTGCCAGAAGACGGGACTGTCGCGTTGCTGAGGCGGGTAGGTCACGATTTTCAAGTCAGGATAGATGGTGTGGAACTGCTCAAGAGATCGATTTCCTAACTCTTCTTCGCGCAGGTTACAGATGGACCACTCGTCTTCAGGCTCGTAGATGGTGATTTCGTGTCCGAGTTCTCTCATACTGCGCAGCAGCCCGCGCAGGAAATGGGCGTTGCCGTTGTTCCAGTCGGAGCGGAGCGTATGGGCGAAGTAGGCAATCTGGAGTTTACGCGGCATGCTCGCGTCTTTCGTACTGGCTGAGAAGGTCTCCAAAGACTGCTTGATAAGCATCGGTCATTTTTGCGGTGGTGAAGAGTTGCGCTCGTTTCAAGGAGCGCTGTTGAGCAGCTTGAAGTTGCGCGGGCGCGTGATGAAGGCGCGAGAGCAACGATGAGAGAGAAGCGGCGTCATGGAAGTACAAAGCGGAGTCTTCCCAAACCTCTCGGAGGCTTGGGATGTCATTCGCCAGGACCGCGCAGCCGCAAAGCGCGGCTTCCAGTGGGGCGAGACCGAAGGGTTCGTATCTGGAGGTGCAGATATAGACTGAGCTCTCGCGGAAGAGCGCGATGAGATCGTCTTCGGGTTGGGGTCCTATTATGGTGACGTTGTGCGGAAAGACCGCCTGGCCGGGAGCACCTTCGCCTGCAACGAGGATCGGGAAGGGAGACGACACATGGTGGAGGAGGGAGAGGTTTTTTGCTTCGTCCCAGAGCCGTCCGGCGGTGATAGCCCGGTGCGTTTTGGGAGAGTGGAGAGCGTGTAGGGTGCGACCGTTGGGAATGATGTGCACGTTTTGCGGGAGCCGGAAGTATTTGACGAGCGCAGACAGCATGGATCGAGTGGGAGCGATGACGGCGTCAGCACCGGCAAGCCCATCGGCGACAAGCGAACGGTAGGTGTCGAGCCAAGCGGTCGACGGGAGGGGAGATTCGCGGCAAGCCTGCACCCAACTGAGCACGTCGCTGTGTGCGACAACAATCTTCGGGCAGCGCAATGGCAGTGCGCCGAAGCAGAACTGGCTGCTGAGCAGAACGTCGCTCTGCTGCTCGCGCGCGAGTTGTACGAGTAGAGACGCGTCGTCGCAGGCATGCTGGTTGTTCTGCATCCACTCGAGCGGAGTGGAGGAGGATTCAAAGCGGAAGGCGCGGCCGAAGGAGCGCGTCGTAGTTTCGCACCAGACGCGCTGCGATGAAGAGGGAAGGCCGCCGAAGCTGACGAGAGTGACTTCATCTCCGCGCTGGAGTTGTCCGATCGCTAGTTCCTTGGTAAATGTCCACACGCCACCGATGGTGTCGGTGGTCATCAAGACACGCATGCAGGCTCCGGTTCCGTAGATTCAAGTTCATGAAGTGAGATTGGTTGCTGCTCCTGAATGTCGCTGAAGCCCTTTGCGGAAAAGAGTTGAAGATAGAAGTCGTGGGCTCGCTCCCAGGCTTGATCGTCAGGTTGAGCGCCGAAGGTGGTGACGTACTCCGGGCTACCGGGGAAGGGGAACATGGGGACGGGTTCGGAGACCCAGACGCCTTTGGACTTGAGGTTTGCCTGCCATGCGGCGACCAGAGCGGGATCGTCTTCAGCGGTTTTGATAAGGTTGGCCTGTACCCAAGGAATGTGCCGGCGCGCATAGAGGAGCAACTCCGTGATGCGCTCGGTGTCGATACGGCAGTTCTTGTTGAGCGCGTGTCGACCCTCGTCGGTGATGCTCTCGATGCCACACTCAAAGGAGACGCAATGCGCTCGCCCGAGGAGGTCGAGGCCGGCTTCATCCCAGAGGTCAATGCGAGTTTGGAAACCGATGGAGACTGGACGGCTTGCGAGTTCTTCGAGCAGCATACGAACCTGTTTGCCTACACCGAAGATCTCGTCGATGAAATAGATGTAATTCACGCCACGGCCGATGAGTTGGTCGATCTCAGCGATGACTTCAGAGAGGTCGCGTTCGCGGAACTTGTTGCGGAACAGAGTCTTGTTGCAGAAGGTGCAGGAGTAGGGACAGCCGCGGGCGAACTCCACTTCAGCGCCTAGGGTGAGGTGGTCCGCGCCATTTCCTGGAAAAATGTGGTGCTTGTGAGCGTGGCGCTCGACAGGGTAGTCCGAGTAGTCGAGTTGGGTAACGGCGCGCATGTCGGTTGCGCCGAGGCCGGGGGTTATGCGGAATCGACCCTGCTCGTCGCGCCAGCAGCAGCCGGGGATCATCTCCCATGGCATGGCCGCAAGCTGCGGGAGGGTCTGGTCGGGCTCGCCGCGAAGTACGATGTCGGCACCGGTTTTGGCCAAGGTAGCTTGCGGTGTAACGGAGCCATGCGGGCCGATGACCACGATGTTCGAACGATGCTGCCGATACCGGCGGAGAGCGGCAATCCATTGGCTGGGGATGCGAAGCTCGGGCTGGGGGCAGCGCCAGAAAAGGTAGGACGGAGCGGTGGGGATCACCAGGAAGTCTTCTCCGAAGGCGTCTAGGCGCTGGCGAACTTGTGCAGGCGTAAGCTCTTCCATGAAGGCGTCGACGAGTAGGACGTCCTGCCCGGCAGCACGCAGCAGTTCGCGAGCGGAGAGCAACTCGATCGGAAAGTGGGGGTCGGGACAACCGAAGTAGGTTGAGCCGGCAAAGCTCCAGTGTGGATTGACCAAGGCGTACTTCATGCTACCTCCTCGGCGATCAGGTCGGGCATTTTTTGCTGGTGTCGATGAATGAGGGCGTCGGAGTTGCTCCACCAGAAGTCGTGGATCGCATCAAGCGTAGCTTCTAGCGATCGCTGCGGCTGCCATCCGGTGTCGCGGCGAATGGCGGAAGTATCGGAGATGTAGAGCGGCTGGTCGCCTGGACGAACGGGACTGTAGCGGAGATCCAGGGGGCGATCGAGTTTTCTTTCGATGGTCGCCAGCATCTCGATGACGGAGACAGCTCTCTCCATGCCGCCACCAAGGTTGTAGATCTTTCCTTGTGTGCGGTTGACGTTGCGGCGCGCGGCGGACATCGCGTCTAGCAGGTCGTAGACGTGGAGAACGTCGCGCACCTGAAAGCCATCGCCGTAGACGGTGATGGCACGTCCAGCAAGGACGGAGTAGAGGAAGTGCGCGACCCAGCCCTGATCCTCATTGCCGAACTGACGCGGACCGGCGATACAGGACATACGAAAGACGACCGTGGGAAGGTCGTAGATGCGGGCATAATCGCGAACGTACTGGTCGGCCGCACCCTTTGAGCAACCGTAAGGGGAGTGGAAGTCCAGCAGCTCGGACTCGCCTACGCCACGGAAGGCAGGATCCACGGCTGCGTAGCGGGTTCCTTCAACTTTTACGGGAACGGATTCGAGTGAGCCATAGACTTTATTGGTGGACGTGTAGAGCAAGAAGGGGCGGCGTCCGGACCGGCGGGCCGCCTCGAGGACGTTGAATGTTCCAAGAGCATTGACGTGGAAGTCGCTCGCGGGGTCGTAGACCGAGGTAGTTACCGCGACTTGCGCGGCAAGATGGTAGATCTCAGAGACATCGCGAGCCGCGTCGCAGACGGCGGCAGCGTCGCGAATGTCACCTTCGACGATCTCCAGACGGCGGCTGCCAGATAGCGATTGTAACCACTCAAGATTGTGGACTACGCCTGTTCGGGAGAGATTGTCAAAGATCCTGACATGGGTGTCCGCCCGCTGAAGCAGCCGCTCCGCGAGATTCGATCCTATAAACCCCGCTCCGCCTGTGATGAGTATGTTGTTGGATGCACCGTTCTTCATCGATCCACTTCCTTCCGTACTCCGCAGGCGCGGAAGAATAAATGTGTGTAGGAGTCCCGAATCGTCTTCGTTACCCGTTGAGATTGCAGCACTTGCGGGACCTACGCGGTCAAGCCATATGCGCTCAGTTCCTTAAGCATGGCCTCGGCCTTATCTTCCGGTTCCTGCTCGGACAGCCATTCCGCCAGTTCCTTGAAACCTTCTTCATGGGTTACCTGAGGCTGGTATCCGAGCAGCTTTTGCGCTTTCGTGAGGTCCGCGTAGCAGTGTCTGATGTCACCTGCACGGTACTTGTTCGTGATAACGGGTTCCAGATGCTCGCGGCTAAGGGACTTTGCAAGAATCTCGGCAACGCGGCGGATGGTGACTGGGCTGCCGCAGCCGATGTTGATGACCTGATCGTTCGACTCAGGGCGTTCCATTGCCAGCAAGTTCGCGCGGACGATGTCATGCACACTGACGAAGTCACGCATCTGCTCGCCGTCCTCGAAGATCAAGGGAGACTGATTGTTGAGCAGCCTCGAGGCAAAAACCGCTGCTACGCCAGTGTAGGGATTTGAAAGCGCCTGGCGGGTGCCGTAAATATTGAAGAAACGCAGGGCGGTCACCGGGAGATCATAGTTGCGGCCGTAGATGAGGCAGAGCTGCTCCTGGTCGCGTTTGGAGAGGGCGTAGACGGAGTTGATCTCGGACGGCTTGGTCTCATTCGTGGGCAGCGGCTGCAATATGCCGCCGCAGAGTTCGCAGTGAAGTTCCCACTCGCCGGCCCTAAGTTGAGAGAGCGGACGTACGGAGGGGGCTGCCTCTTTGCCGCACTCAGAGCAGGCATAACGGCCTTCGCCATAGATGGACATGGATGAGGCAACAATCAATTTTTCCGGCGTAAGCTTTGCGTCGAGCATAGCCTGAAGCAACTCGGCCGTTCCTTGCGTGTTTACGCTCATGTAGCGGCTGATCTCATACATGGATTGGCCTACGCCTACCGTGGCAGCGAAGTGGAAGACAACATCCACGCCGCGAAGGACATCACGCATGCGGTTGGGGTCGCGTACATCGCCTACGATCAACTCGACATCATCCGAGAGGTAATCAGGGCGGCCCGTGCCATGAACCTGAGGCGTGAGATCGTCTAGAATACGGACGTGATGGCCGGCACGCAAGAGTCCGTCGGCCAGATGCGACCCCACGAAACCTGCGCCACCGGTGATTAAAACCTGCTTACACGGCTGTTTTTTCATAGAACGGCGAGTCGCTCCTCGTGGTCGGATGTGATTGCTGAGGCGGTGCGCAATGCATATCGTTTGGCTGCCCACGCTGCGAAGTCGGCGAACTGCTGGTTATTCGCCGGCGGACTTGTGTGATGCTCTTCGAGCCCAAGGTGCGCGGGCGTGAAGCACAAGGTGAGCGCGACCTCGAAGGGGGCAAGCACCTCCATCTGCCGATCGAACCACGCCGTGGCATTGGGACGAAAGGAGTCAGCCCAACTCAAGCCCGTGCGTAGATAACGAACTCCGTGATCTTTCATCCATGCCGCGGCTGCCTCGAGTCGAGGGTCTTCGAAGTGGAACCATTGGCAAAAGCCAGCACTGCCATCAGAAGGGAATTCAGCCGCCGCGAGTTTGGGCGTGCCGTCGCTCTCGAGTAAACCCAGGTAGTAATGCCGGTAGTAGGCAGAGCCTTCCGCTTCCTTGTGCCGGGTCTCCGCAGGCCAGGACGGGGGCAAGTCGTAGAGGCTGTACCAATGTACGCGGGGCGTGAGACCTGTGATCAATTGCAAGGTTCGCTTCAGACCGAACTGCTGCACTTCTTCCGCACCAAAGGAAGAGACGCCAACCTCCGTGACCCAAACCGGCTTGCCGCTGACGGTCTCTGCTTCATGCAGGCGTGCGGGCCATTCGTCTAGTTGCCAGTGATTCCAGTCCAGTGGAAAGCCATGTACGCCGACTGCATCGACGTATTCCATGACGCCCTGCGAGGCCATGTTGCGAAGGAAGTCACAGTCGCAGGACGAGACTCCTCCTAGGACGATGGGCAGATCGGGGCGAACGTCTCGAATCGCTACCGAGGCGCGCTTGATCATGTCGCTGAAGCGCGTCCAGTCAGGATCAAGCTTGAAGTTCCAATGGGAGAGGTTGTTCGGTTCATTCCAAAGCACGATTGCTTCGACCATTCCTAGGCATTCCTCAATAGGGGCAAGCTCAAAGAGTGGAGGTTTGTCGTGCGGGCGGTCGACCTCAACGAGCAGGTCACGCGCCCTCCGTAGTAGCGAAGTTCAAGGACGTTGTGAAGCAGTAATAGACACTGTGAGGGTAAGTAGAACATCCGGGTTGCCCTGAGCGCAAATTGACATGCGATGTGAGCGCCGCTTTGTGACGCGCAGAAACTCATATGGTTCAAGCGGATGGGCGGACGCAAACCTGATACTCCCACGGCCCATGTAGGGCCGGGACCTAATTAGAAGACATACGCCGCGCCAATCGAGAACCCCGTTGGAGTCAAACCATGGGGCTTGAATGTGGGCCAGAGTTGGTACTCGAAATCGACCGCGCGGATGTTGATGTGACGTGTGGCGTGGTAGTCGACGCCGCCCCCGAACGCGTAGATCAGGTAGTTTTGAGATGAGGCCGTTTGGTAGTATCCCTGTTGAAAGTTGATAGTGCCCATGCCCACCAGAGCCTTCGCGTAAGGGGTGAAGCGGCCTCTGGTCATGCGCAGACGAGGTCCCACTAGGATGTGGTTCTCGCCGATATCGTGGGGCGTCTGAAGGCTGGCATTGCGGTAGAGAGCCTCAATCCCCAAATGTCTGGGCAGGTCGAGATCACCGTAGATGCCGATGCCTTCTTCACGTCCGTCGCCATAATCTAGCGTATAGGAGGACCCTGCAACACCCAACTGTATTCCGGTCTCACGTTTTGCGGTGGGAAGGTTTTGAGCGTGGAGGAATGAAACGGTGCCAGAGAGACATAGCGCATATAAAAAGTTCTTCAGCATTGCCATATCTCCAAATGTCTCCACTGTGTCTCGACCTGATACACATAGGGTTTAACGCGATTTTCGGGGAGGAGTTGCAGTTTACGGCCGCTTATCTTCGCTCGAGGTTTTCTATCGGCATGACTCCTTGCAGGTGTGATGCCAAGACGGCGATATACTTGAGATGTGAGCAAGACTTTTTACATCGAGACGTTTGGTTGCCAGATGAACGCACATGACTCTGAAAAGGTCGTGGGGACGCTGGAGGCTGAGGGGTACGAGCAAATACAGGATGAGGCGGCAGCAGGACTGATTGTGTACAACACATGTTCTATTCGGGATAAAGCCGAGCAGAAGGTGTTCCATCGACTAAACGAGTACAAGAAGCTACAGGGAGAAGGTAAGAAGTTCGCAGTCATCGGGTGCGTGGCGCAGCAGGAGGGCGAAAAGATATTCGACAAGGCCCCATATGTGTCCATCGTTGCGGGATCAGCCTCTTACCGCAACCTGCCGGGGATGCTGGCGCGACTGGAACGCGGTGAGTTGCGGATTACCGGACTCGACGACAAGAAGACGACCCAGACATTTGAAACGCCTTTCGTGGCGCGGACAAATCAGCACCGCGGTTACATCACGATCATCGAGGGGTGCGACAAGTTTTGCGCATATTGCGTGGTGCCGTATACGCGCGGGAACGAGCGAAGCCGGTCGGCGGCGAGCGTGATGGAGGAGGCCCGGCGGATGGTGGACGCGGGGTACACGGAGATACAGTTTTTAGGACAGAACGTGAACTCGTATCGTGATCCTAGTGGGGCGATGACGTTTGCGGAGCTGCTGCATGCGGTGGGGACGCTGCCGGGGATTCGGCGGGTTCGGTTCACGACCAGCCATCCGCGGGACTTTACGAAGGATATTGTCGAGGCGATGGATGCGACCCTAACGCTTTGCGATCATGTTCATCTGCCGGTGCAGTCGGGGTCGACGCGGGTGTTGGGGGCGATGGCGCGGGAGTATACGCGGGAGTGGTATTTGGAGCGGATTAGCTGGATCAAGGCGGCGAAGCGGGATATTTCGATTACCAGCGACATTATCGTGGGGTTCCCGGGGGAGACGGAGGCGGAGCTGATGGAGACGGCGACGCTGCTGGATGCGGTTGGGTACGACGCGATCTTTGCGTTCAAGTACTCGCCGCGGCCGAATACGCCGGCGGTTTCGATGGCGGATTCGCTTTCGGATGAGGTAAAGAGCGCGCGGCTGAAGCTGCTGCTGGATCGGCAGCGGGAGATACAGCGAATGAACTATGAGCGGCATAGGGGCGAGGTCATGGAGGTGATGGTGGAGGGTCATAATGCTCAACGCAACCAGGTGGTGGGGCGGAGTTCGCAGAACAAGACAGTGAACTTCACTACGGGGTCGCCGATACTGCCGGCTTTAGGGAGCTATCAGACGGTGAGGATTACGCAGACGTTTCCGAATAGTTTGCTGGGGGAGGCGGTGTGATATTCGACGAGGAGCGGAGATTGAGGTATCCATTCGGGGGCTGATGCTGGACCCGGTGACCAATATGCCGATCGTGGTGCTGAAAGATGTGGCGAGCGATCTGGTGCTGCCGATCTGGGTGGGAGTGTTTGAGGCGAACGCGATTGCGCTGGAGTTGGAGAAGACGGCTACGCCGCGACCGATGACGCATGATTTGTTGAGGAATATGGCGAAGGGGTTGGGGGCGGTGATTTCGCGGGTGGTGGTGTCGGACCTGCAGGAGGACACCTTTTATGCGACGCTGTGGCTGATGCATGACGGGGAGACGGTGACGATGGACGCGCGGCCTAGTGACGCGATTGCGTTGGCGCTGCGCTGGGACTGCCCGATCTTTGTGGCGGCGAAGGTCTTGGGGCGATCGCGGCAGACCGCGACGGAGACCGGCGCGAATGTAAATGCGGAGGAGTTGAGGCGTTGGCTTGAGAATCTCAATGAGGATGATACGGGGCAATACAAGATGTAGATGGCTGCCCCCCCCCGTAATTTCGCGTAAAATATTCAATCCATTGAGTTTAGGCTTGTATCAACTTTAGTAACCACCGGAAAGTTACTTGGACGTGGGACGATGTGGAGTGCTCACACCTGAAATGCAGATTCCTCCGCTTCGCTGTGGACCGACTCTGTTGGTGGAGGCAGGGTATTGCAAGGTTAGGTGGGGCATAGGGTTGCGAGGTGGGTGAAGAACTCGGGGAAGGAGATGGCGGCGGCGGCGGCTCCTTCGATCTCAGACTCGGAGGTGGCGCGTAGGGCGGCGATGGAGAAGGCCATGGCGATGCGATGGTCGGAGCCGGAGTCGATGGTGGCTCCGTGCAGGGTCTGGTTGCCGGGAATTTCGAGGCCGTCGGGGTGCTCGGTAAAGGTTGCGCCCATGGCGCTCAGGTTTTTGGCTATGAGGGCGATGCGGTCTGATTCCTTGACTCGGAGTTCCTGAGCGTCGCGGATGATGAGGCCGGAGCGGGTGTAGGGGGCGACGGCGGCCAGGACGGGGAGCTCGTCGATGAGGGCGGCGGTGGCGGCTCCGGAGATTTCCAAAGGGGTGCGCTGGATGGAGGGGGTGGCGGTGATCTGGAGGGTTCCGACGAGTTCGCCGTGGTGTTCTTCGATGTTGAGGATGCGGATTTTGGCTCCAAGGGCGGCGACTACGTCGAGCAGGGCGGAACGGGTGGGATTCATGCCGACGGAGTCGAGAATGAGGTTGGAG
>CAXTPN010000013.1:22810-27986 GCA_964246125.1 uncultured Acidobacteriaceae bacterium | reverse complement strand
TACCGCCTCATGCAGGAGTACTTTCCCGCAGACTTCGCTCGGATGAAGCAATATGTGGCGCAGGGCCGCTGGTTCCCTGCGGGTTCATCTGTTGAGGAAGGCGACGTGAACGCGCCCAACGCCGAGGCGATCATCCGCCAGGTTCTCTATGGCAACCAGTACTTTCAGAAGACCTTCGGCAAGGCCAGCGAAGAGTACATGCTGCCGGACTGCTTCGGATTTCCGTCCTCCCTGCCCAGCATTCTGGCCCACTCAGGCGTAAAAGGCTTCTCCACGCAGAAGCTCACATGGGGTTCGTCCGCCAACACCGGCGGCACGGAATCGCTGGAAAAGACTCCTGAGGGGACGCCGTTCAATGTGGGCGTGTGGGTAGGTCCGGACGGCAAAAGCGTGCTCGCCGCGATGAACCCGGGCGCCTACGCCGGCAGCATTACCACGGACCTCAGCGCATCCCTACCGCCACTGACGCCCAATCCGGCGATGGCCGATGTGGCCAGGCGCCTCGCCGCGCTCGAGCCAGGTCTGCGCGGTGCCGGGCAGGGCAATGCCCCGGACCCGAAGCTCCAGCAGGAATACTTCGCCCTGCGTGGCGAGCAGACCGCCTTAGAGCATGAAGCCGAGCGGCAAGCCGAACAGCGCTTTCAGGGGGACTGGGCCGAGCGCGTGCTGAACAACGGCAAGGTCACTGGTGTCTACGCCGACTATCATTACTACGGCACGGGGGATATCGGCGGCGCGCCCAACGAAGACTCAGTCAAGCGCCTCGAAGCCATCATCACCAGAGGCTCTGTGGATCTGCCCCCGGCGGGCGCCTCGAACTTCCGCGGCCAGAGACATCCTGACTGGCCCGCAGTGTCCGTCGGAGCAGGCCCGGTCCATGTAGTGTCCGCGACGGCCGACCAGATGTTCAAGGACATCACTCCTGTAGAGGTCACGGCGCTGCCACGCTACACCGGCGAGCTCGAGCTCACAAACCACTCCGCGGGCTCGCTCACATCCCAGGCATACCAGAAGCGCTGGATACGCAAGGAAGAGCTGCTGGCCGACGCGGCGGAGAAGTCCTCGGTGCTTGCCCAGTGGATCGGCGCCCGCGGCTATCCGCAACAGCGGCTGAACGACGCGTGGACGCTAGCCATGGCGGCGCACTTTCACGACCTCGCCGCCGGCACCGCCACGCCGCGCGCCTATGAGTTCGCCTGGAACGACGATGTCATCGCGATGAATCAATTTGCGGACGTACTCAAGAGCGCAGCCAGCGCCGTCTCGCAGGCTCTCGATACGCGGACCAAAGGCACGCCGGTCGTCGTCTTCAACCAACTCAATATTGCGCGGCAGGATCTGGTGGAGGCGACGGTGGACTTCGGCGGCAAAACGCCCCAGGCGGTGCGCGTCGTCGGACCCGATGGTCACACGGTACCCGCGCAGATGGCGAACGGCAAGGTTCTGTTCGCGGCCAACGTACCGTCAGTCGGCTATGCAGTGTATGACGTGGAGCCCGCGTCAGCGCCTGAAGCAGGCTCTTCCGAGCTTCACGTCACCCAGAACACGCTGGAGAATGCCTTTTATCGCGTGACGCTTAATGCGGACGGGGACGTCGCCAGCGTCTTCGACAAGCGGGTCAACCGCGAGCTGCTTGCGGCTCCGGCGCGTCTCGCGCTCTCGTACGACAACCCCCAGCAGTGGCCAGCTTGGAACATGGACTGGACCCAGGAGCAGGCCGCGCCTAAGGAATACGTCTCCGGCCCCACCAAGGTACGCGTGGTGGAAACCGGTCCGGTGCGTGCCTCAATCGAGGTCACGCGCGAGACAGCAGGCTCCCGCTTTGTGCAGACGATCAGTCTTGCGGCCGGCGACGCGGGCAAACATGTCGAATTCGGCAACACCATCGATTGGAGCACGCGTGAGCGCAACCTGAAGGCCACATTTCCGCTGGCTGCCTCGAATCAGATGGCGACCTACAACTGGGACATCGGCATCATTGAGCGGCCTACAGCGGAGCCGAAGAAATTCGAAGTCCCCTCGCACCAATGGATCGACCTGACCGACATGAGCGGAGAGTTCGGCGCCACGGTGCTCAGCGACGCGAAGAACGGCTCCGATAAGCCGGATGACCACACGCTGCGGCTTACGCTGATCCGCACCCCCGGCGTCGCGGGCGGGTACCCCGATCAAGCTACCCAGGACATCGGCCACCACGAGTTCACTTATGGCCTCGCCGGGCACGCAAATGGCTGGCGAGAGTCGCAGACTGATTGGCAGGGACAACGCCTGAACGCTCCCCTGATCGCATTTGAGGTTTCCAAACACTCGGGCACTCTGGGCAAGAGCTTCTCCCTGCTGAAGATCAACAATCCTCGCATCCGCGTTCTCGCGCTCAAGAAAGCGGAGAACAGCGACGAGTTGATTGTGCGACTGGTCGAACTCGACGGCAAGCCGCAGGCCGATGTGCATATTGCCTTCGCCTCGCCTCTCGCAAGCGCACGCGAGATAAACGGTCAGGAGCAGCCGATCGGTGAAGCACACATGATGGCCGGCGAACTGGTGACCAGCTTTAGCGCCTACCAGCCGCGCACCTTCGCCCTGAAGCTCGGCACTGCCCCGGCGACGATAAGTGCGCCTCGCTCCGCTCCCGTTGGCCTGACCTATGATGTGAACGCGGCCTCGAACGACGGCGAAGCTACCCAGGGTGGCGGCTTCGACAGCAAGGGCAACGCCCTTCCCGCGGAGATGCTTCCGGCGGAGATACCCTTCAACGATGTTGTCTTTCATCTCGCGGCCGCGAAGACCGGAGCACCCAATGCTGTGAGCGCAAAAGGACAACAGATCGATCTGCCCGAAGGAAGATATAACCGCGTCTATCTCCTTGCGGCATCAGCCGAAGGCGATCAAAAGGCGGTCTTCGCAGCCGGGACCCGCAAGGCTGAGTTGAATATTGAGAACTGGGGCGGCTTCGTCGGGCAATGGGACGATCGCGTATGGAGCGGTGACCCCGCACACGGCAGCTACGGCGACGTAGTAGGCCTGCGCCCCGGCTTCATCAAGCGAGCCGATTTAGCTTGGTTCGCTAGTCATCACCACGACTCGAGCGGCAAGAACGTGCCATACAGCTACTCGTACCTGTTCGCTTATGGCATTGATCTTCCACCCGGGGCAAAGACGCTCACACTGCCGCAGAACCCGAGTGTCCGCATTCTCGCTATTTCGGTCGCGGATGAGGATACCGAAGCTAAGCCTGCGCAGCCGCTCTATGACGAGCTTCCTTCCCCCAGCGCCGGAACGCCCGACTTCACTCTTTCGGCTCCAACCTCAACCTCGCTCTCGCAGGGTCTCACCGTCACTACGCGCGTGCTCGTGCTGCCGCGCGGCAGTTTCGATCGCAACGTCCAGTTGACTGCTTCGGGTCTGCCGCAAGGCGTCACAGCAACATTCACGCCAGCCTCTACAAGCGGTTCCAGCAGGATGAACCTGACCGCCAGCCGAACCGCCCTGCCTAGAACAAGCACGGTGACCCTGACCGGTGTTTCGGACGGTGTGACCCACGCTGCAACCATGATTTTGGCGATTACGCCGATCCTTGCGGGTACGGTGCCCGCCGATCTGTCGTCAGCCTACAACGTCAATGCCATCTACCGAAAGGGCTCGCGGTTTGAGCCGAACGCAAGCGCTGACCGAGGCGGATACGCTTTCGCGGAGGAGACGGTCGGGCAGGAGCAAGTGGGTGCCGAGGTCGTCTTTAAACTTGGCCCAGCCAACGCGCTCGACGCTGTCAGCGGTAAGACGATCGATCTACCTCCAGGCAAGTATGCGAGCGTTCGTCTGCTGGCAACGGCCGTCGAAGGCAACCAGGCCCGGCAGGCTTTCATCGTCAACTACGCCGACGGCACCTCCTCCACCATCAACCAGAGCCTCAGCGACTGGGCAGGCTCGGCGAGCTTTCGCGGCGAAGCACCGGCCGCGGAACTGCCCTACAGAATCTCCGGGGATGGATCAGCTGACGCCAACCCCTTCCATCTTTGGGCGTACACCTTCACGACCGATCCCAGTAAAGAACTCAAGAGCCTCTCCCTGCCCAGCAATCGCAACGTGCTTGTTTTCGCCATAACGCTTGTGCCCGGCAAGAGGTAGTGAGCGTCCGAGCAGGAAACATTAGGAGCGAACCAATGACATCTGCATCCAACCTCTTCTGGCGAACATGCCTCCTGCTCCTAGGCCCAAGCGCACTCACCTGCGCCATCCCGGCGCAGCAGACATCCGGTAAGCGCCCGCTCGACTATGTTAATGCGTTGCTGGGGACCGCTCCCCTGGATGATCAGAAGCTGATCGGCAACGCTCCGCCGCCGGGGGAGCAGCTCTACTCCGGCTTCACCTCGCCCTCGGCCAGGCTGCCGCACAGTTCAACGGAGCTAGGGCCGATTAACGCCAACCTCGACGTGAACTACCCCGCAGGTGTGCGCGCGCGCTACTTCTACCTCAACCGCATGATGTACGGCTTCACTACGGGCGCGGGTAACAGTCCCACCCTGATGCCTGTCGTGGGCGACTGGACCGTGCCGCCCGAGCGCAGCGGTTCGGTCTACGACAAGGCGCGGGAGAAAGCCTCAGCGGGCTACTACAGCGTCTACCTCGATGATTACCATACGCTGGTCGAGATGACGGCCACCACATGGACCGGCCTCTTCCGCCTCACATTTCCGCAGTCCGATAAGGCCAATGTGCTGCTCGATCTCAACCGTTATGGTGGCGATGTCGAGATCGTAGGCGACACTGTTTTGCATGGGCGCTCGCGCAACGGACGCACCTTTTTTGTCGCGGAGTTCTCCCGCCCCTTTCAGGCTTACGGAACCTTCAAGGAGAACCCGCCCCAAAATCCGCGCGATCCGCTGATCGGCTTCGACGAGATAAACCCTGGCGACCGCACAATATCGGGCAACTTCGCCGGCGCCTACCTGCACTTCTCCACTACCCACGGAGAACAGGTACTGGTTAAGGTCGCCACAGCAACGAGCTATGAGGCAGCCGAAGCTCGCCTGCGTGCCGAAGATCCCGGCTGGGACTTCGACAGGGTACATCGCGAGGCCGAACAGGCCTGGGCGCAAAAGCTTAACGCGATCGCGGTCAAGGGCGGCACCGAAAAGCAGCGGGAGCGTTTCGTCATTCCCACGCTGTATGGCGAGAT
>CAXTPN010000013.1:0-22800 GCA_964246125.1 uncultured Acidobacteriaceae bacterium | reverse complement strand
CGAAAAGCAGCGGGAACTCTTTTACTCCTGTCTCTACCATTCGTTTTTCAGCCCGCAGTTGCTGGCGCGAACGGGCGAGTCGTTCACGCGCCGCGATGGCACGGTGCAGCAGGCGGCGTATGACCGCTACGGCCCCGTGCCGCTCTGGGACACAGGCCGCAATCAGATCGTCTTGCTGACTCTGCTTGAGCCTGAGGTCAAGGTCAACATTCTGCGCTCTGTGCTCGACGCTGCCCGCGAGCGCGGCTACATGGAAACCTCATTCCACGGTGACAACGCCGTCTTCATGTATCTCGGTGATTGGGAGCGCGGCTTGAACTTCGACTGGGCCGCCGCCTACGAGTACCTGCGCAAGAATGCGATGGACCCCAAAGGCCCAAGAGGCTATCTCGCGGAGTACATGCAGCAGGGCTGGATCTCGGACATCATCCCGAAGGGTAATCCCAGTCCGCCTTATTCCGCCGGAAAAGCCGGTGCGGCGACTACGCTCGAGTACAGTTGGGACGACCACGCAATGGCTTTGTACGCACAGAAACTCGGCAACGCGGACGACTACAACCTGTTCCTCAAGCGCGCCCACAACTATTCAAATGTCTTCGACCCGTCCGGCGGTTTCATGCGCGGAAAAACCGCAGAAGGCCAATGGATTTCGCCCTTCGATCCGCGCGAGCCCTACTACAACTTCATGATGAAGGAGGCTTCCGGTTGGTCCACACTTTGGCTTGTACCGCATGACGTACAGGGGCTAATTGACCTTTTGGGCGGGCGCGATAAGTTCGCCGCAAAACTGGATGAGTTTTTCTCCACACCGTACACAGCCAAGGGTATATGCCGGGACTGCACGGGCGTTATCGGCCAGTATGTGCAGGGAAACCAGCCCGACCAGCAGGCGCCGTACCTCTACGACTGGGCCGGACAGCCGTGGAAGACCCAGGAACTCACCCGCAAAATCCTGGCCCTGATGTACGGCAGCGACCGGTACGGCCTTGCTTTTCCCGGCATGGATGATCAGGGCTCAACGGCCTCGTGGTACGTCATGAGCGCCCTGGGCTTCTACCCCGTCGACCCCTCCAGCCCTGACTACATCCTGGGCAGCCCGCTCTTCGATGAAGCCACTGTGCATCTGGGCAATGGCCATGACCTGACCATTACGGCTCGCAATAACTCCACCGCAAACATGTACATCCAGTCGGCCACGTTGAACGGGAAACCGTGGAACAAGCCATGGTTCCATCATGCTGATATCGCCAACGGAGGCAAGCTCGTCTTCACCATGGGCGCCCAGCCGAATAAAAACTGGGGGAGCGCGCCCGACGCGGCACCCCCTTCCATGACTTCAATCAAGAAGTAAACACAAGAGTAAACCGCAAAGCAGTAAGCAAGTGCATATCCAGAAATGTCTGCGGTGACCGAGTTTCAAAAACCTCATCTGCCAATTCTGGCGTGGTCATGAGTTGTCCGCTTGGCGCGTTTGGCACTGCTCGGCAGAGCCCGTAGCCTTAACTTGTAAGGTGACAATGCCAAAGCACGAGACAGCTACAGACAGTTCTTGCAGTTGTGGAAAGATGCCGTTTCGATACTGCGACAAGCCAACGATTCCTTGCCGTGCTCTTACCGTCCCGCTATTCACGCAAAAGCCGAGAGAGCAGCATCTCGGAAACGGCCGCATACCATGATTCTAAATGGTCGGGGCGAGAGGATTCGAACCTCCGACCCCCTGGTCCGAATCAGATTCAGCGGCTTGTTGAAATCTTTTGAAATTGGGCGCCAGCAACTCGTTGGGATTGAATGGTTTGCAGACCGTTCATAGAAAACTGTGGTTCTGGGCTGCTCTTGGAGGCCCTCACCGCTACGATTTCGTCTACATTCCTCATCTTCACATACGATTCCGGTGTGTCTCCCATCAACAACAACGGCTACCCGACCCTCTGGTCCCAAACCAGTATCAGGTGAGGCTCTGACCGCTACGATTTCGTCTACAGTCGATCTGCTCTATAAGCCTTCTTAGGTACCCAATGCGCTCATCGTTTTCTGTGCAAGCGGCTGGGCAGCTAAGACTACAGGGCGAGTCGCTCATCGAGTCAGGACTGGTGCACCATCCCAAGAAGTAACGGATTCGGGGCGACTTCGACGCCCCATATCGACGGGCTACCAGGCCGCACAGGTAAGACATTGAACAGATGGTCGGAGGAGAGTACAAGTTCAAGAGCGCCCGGCCCTACTTTACAAACTGCCCGTCACCCGGCACATTACTTTCGTTTGGTCAAATCTTGAACGCGATGCCGATACAGGCTCCAAAGGGAGCACTGTATGCATATCATCTACAAGTCTTTTGGCCTCTGTGTTGTCGTTATGACTGGCTTGCTAACTGGTTGTTCAAGCAAGTATTTTGCAAACCCGGCCGCGGCATCGCCAAGCACCGTGCAGGTTCCTGTGTCTGCAACTTTGCTCATCAGTGGCACTACCACTCTCGACTTTGTGGGTCAGACCTCTCAACTCCACGTAGATGAAATCGTGGGCACCGCGCCTGCAATCGACGCCACAACTTCTGCCGGTTGGGGAGTAACCCAAACGAGTAGTTTCACGATATCCAATTCCGGATTGGTCACTTGCACCGCTGCGGGAACCGGTAAGGTGTCAGCGACAAAGGACGATGCCTCTTCCAGCATCCCCTTCACTTGCAACAATTCGGCCTCAACGCTAACACTTTCCAGACAATCAATTTCAGCACAGATAGGTTCAATGACTGCGATTACAGCGTCTGCTGGCTCTCCAGCAGGTGTGACTGTTGACGTGACTCGCAGCACAGCATGGAAGATGGGATCATCTATTGCGACGGTAGATTCCGCTGGTCTAGTATCGTGTGCACAAAATGGGCAGACCACCGTCACAGCAGCCTATTCATCTTTGGCACAGACCATCCCTGTCTCCTGTTCCCCTTCCTCCTGGACGTCTCCAGCGTACTTCATGGAGCAGAGTGATGAATTCGTAGGTCCTTTCCCGAGCTGGGTGAACGTGAAGACGGCCTTTGGCGCGACCGGGGACGGGAATACCGACGATACGGCCGCCATTCAGAAGGCCTTTGATAGTATCAACGCCCCTGAACACAACAACCACGTATTGTGGTTTCCTGCGGGCACTTACCTAATTACATCTCCTGTAACTCTTAGATACAAACGATCTTTCTCTGTAATTGGCGAGGATCCACGGACGACCAAGATGAAGTGGGCCGGTCCCGGAGGAGGGACGATACTGCAGACGGACGCATCAGCGTATTTCAAAATTTCCAGGATTTCTTTCGACGGGAGCAACAGTGCTGATATAGCCGAAAATTTGGACAGCACAGGCACTGGAGGCTTTTACGCGACGTTCAACGAATTGTCCGACCAGCACATTACAGGTGTTAAGGTAGGTATCAAACTATCCGTTGCGGCCGAAACTACTATAGAACGTGTTTTTTTTGATCATGTGGCAACATTCGGTGTACAAACCGGCAATGCGAACGTTCTCAATATTTTTATTAACGATTCGTTGTTCATGGGTTGTGGCACCGGCGTATCGAACTATGGTGGTGCGGGAAGTTTTATAGTCACCAACAGCTTTTTCTCTGGCTCCATCGCTTCCGACATGTCAGTCGGCAACACTAGTTACTTTACTGCCCGACACAACACTTCGGTCGGTTCGGGGGCATTTTTCTACGCGGGCCCGATCGGCGCAAACCCCGCACAAATTACGATACAAAACAACACTATCCTCGACCCTGTCGGAATACCGCTCCAACTAGGAGACCAGGGACCTTTGATGGTTATAGATAATGTAGTCAGGATGAAAAACCAGTCTTTACCTGCTATCCAGGGCTTCTTCGACAACACGGTCACCAAAAGCCTGTTTACTTTTGGTAATACATTCACGACAAATATCGCTCCACGGTCCGATGGAGCACCGGCCTTTCAGGGCACGATCAGATCTTACGATGACGCGATAGTTGACCCTAGTCAAATAGCGGACGTGGCTATACCAGCAAACGTATATGTGCCGCCCAACTTGCACCGCCCAATCTTCGACGTTCCAACGAATGCGACCGGAGATGCCATACAAGCCCAAATCAATGCGGCCGCAAAGGGTGGATCCACAAATGCGGTGATACACCTGCCTGCCGGTACGTACCGTCTGGCAAGCACCTTGACCTTACCCCAGGGTACCGAACTTCAGCTTGTGGGTGATGATAGCGATTCTACCGTGCTGCAGTGGGACGGGAAGACGGGCGGAGCAGCTTTGGATCTTGAGTCGGATACGGTGAGTGTTAGAGACATTCGCCTCAACATGGGCAGTGGTCAAGTTGTCGATGGTATCCGCATTCCCGTTCAGGATCAGCCCACCACACAGGTGATAGTCGATCAGGCACAGTTGCAGGGCGGCAACGCATACAGCGTAAACTTTGATGGTGTGGAACACGCAACGACGGAGCTGTTTTCCGCTTATACTCAAGGATCGGCCACGGGGGTCAGCGTAACGGGAGGACCTTTCAGGAAATCGAAACTCGCATCTCTCGGGGTTACGAACTTCTACACCGGTTCGTTACAGAGCGAAGGCAGTGCCACCTCGTTTAGTGTCTCACTTGGGGGTAAGTTCATGGTGCAGGACAACTGGCATGATGGTGGCGCAACCAGTCCGCGCAATTTCGTCCTTTCGGGAAGCGGAACGGTGACCGAGCAGTCCGGGTCCGTGTACATGAACTCAAATCAGCCGTTCGAAATAGATGACTTTGACGGAAAGGTTTCTCTAATAGGTCTTATGTTTTCGGGCGGGTTCCTTATGAAGCCAGGCCAAGGCTCCACGCAACTACTGACGCTAGGCATGGATGGTATTGATCCTAATTATTTGCCTCAGAACAGCGGCAATCTGATAGTAAACAACCTGTTGGATGAATACTACGGCCCGGGCGTAGCCGGACGTCAAATCACCTCTCAGGACTCACCCGATCCGCAGTGGCTGCGCGGAATGCTTGCTCAGACGCGCTCTGAGTACCCCGTGCAGCGGCTGCCGATGATTGGAGGGGGTTCTCGCAAGCGGTTGGCAAGAGTGGAGGTCTTTGGTTTTGCTTCCGCCTTACACATCCTGCCAAGCATCGCGCCAAACCTGCTCTATTACACGCTTGCAAGCGCCGGAGAAACTCTTACCAATGGACCCGCCGGTACCGGTCAGTGTTCAACCGCATCTCGGAACGTCCCATCAAATCCTGTTGCTTGGAAGCTCGTCGACGGCGGTGACGGAGACTATATTCTTGCTGACTCCACAGGTACCAACGCTCTGGGCATAGTTGGAGGGGGGACGGCGCTTGGAATGAGCGTTCTGAACTCTCAGTACAGCCAGCGCTGGATCGTTCAGGATCTTGGTGATGGCCAGCGTAGTTTCAAGAATCGAGCTACGGGTGGAGCATTAGCCTGGGTCCCAGGTACCTGTCCGCAACTGGCGGTAGACGCCACTTCGGATTCTGCGAAGTGGACCTTGGCTGCGCACTAGAGCAAGCGCGCTCGGCTGGGTGAGTTGCCGCTGGGTGAATTTTCTCGATTCTTGAGGATTAGCCTAGCGGCATTTCACCGCACTGCTCAGATCCCAAGTTCAAGCGGCGCAAATTACTCAGAGGGACACTCTGTTTTCAGGCATAGACGTTGTCTGTGTTAAATATTCACTTCCACCTAAAGTACACAATCACGCCAACCACAAGCACTCCGAGGCGCTCCCCTGGTTCGCGTATTGCCGTGATCTCAACGCTCCCATTTGCCTCAGGGCGGCATCCCGCATGTGCAGGGACATAAGCGCTGGCGGCTTGCTTCGCGCCGATCCAGCCTTCGCCCGGTGACAAGCTGGACTGCGGGTTCATACCCAAAGCAATTTGCTTTTGGTCGGTTGCGGGAGGTTGAAGCTTCATAAACGTCTGGGGCCGATTCCTCTTTTGGAAGCCAAACAATCATTTGGTGGGATATTTGTTTAAGAGGGCAGAGACGAGCGGCCCCCGTGATAATCTACCGGCTGCGGCTTGAGTTACTGAGTTCCAATGCAGCTAAGTGTCGTTTCCGGCTGCGCTTCCGAGGTGCGCACGTTGCATCGACTTGTGGTTTTGAAGAAAGTACTCAGTCTGATGCCAGGTGGTACTGGCAGTTCCACCGTGCTCTGCGATGATGGCAGAAGTTATGTTGTCAAGAAAAGAGCGAACCCACAAGGCCCAAACGTCCTAGCAAATGAGCTCGTAGGCACGGAGCTGATGAGCGTATTGGGTCTGCCGACGCCAAACTGGAGGTTCGCCACTACATCTTGCGCGGGCTTGTCTCCAAGGAACTCTGATGCACAGAATTGTGAGCGATCTTCCTGTGAGCTGCATTTCGCCTCGGAATTAGTGTCGGGTCTGAGTACGGAGACGATCTCAAATCATCTATCGGAAAGTGCGATACTGAGACTGAGCAACCGTGCTGACTTCATCGGAGCTCTTGTGTTCGACGTCTGGGCAGGGTCAATTGATGCGCGTCAGGCTGTTTATGTTAGGGGAGCAGGGGCGACCTCATATAGAGCTGTCTTCATAGACCACGGTCACCTGTTTGGGGGGCCATACTGGCTGATCTCAAATAGCCGTGGTCGTGCATTGACCAAAAATCGCTTCGTTTACGATGGGCTCTTCGACTCAAACCTAATCAATGACTGGGTGGCACTTCTCCAATCAAAAATTCCTTCTGTGCTTCCTGCAATTCTTGAAACCGTTCCTGCGCAGTGGTTCACGGGCGACATATTCTGGTTAAAAGAAGTGTTGTTGGACCGTCTTTCCGTGCTCAAAAGTGCAATGGAGGAGGAGATAGATCACATACGAAATGATGCCAGTGGTTTTGTCGGTGCTTACCATCGGAAGCTAGCTTGCCCCCCTCTGGGGCATAGGGGCAATCAGGCTATCGAAACCCAAATGGCGGGATCGCAAGGGGTATTTAAGTTTCACGAAGCAGGCTAGGAGCTTGTTGAGATAGGTCCAGCGTTTTCGTAGATTTTAAGACTTCCTTTGGTCAGCTTCGCCTCTATAGTATGCGCGGAGATGAGCGGGTGCAGGATGGGATGTTCAGCTCTTTGACGTTGGAGCGGCGTGTTCCGCAGAACCATCCGTTACGCGAGATTCGGGGCATCACAGACGTGGTTCTTCGCTCGTTTGAGCGTCGAGTTCGACAGCCTGTACTCGGCTTCCGGGCGTCCATCGGTTCCTCCCGAGTGTGTGCTGCGGGCGCTGCTGTTGCAGGTCTTTTACTCGATCCATTCGGAGCGCCAGTTGGTGGAAAAATCGAGTTCAATTTGCCCTATCGCTGGTTCGTCGGCCTGGGCATGGACAACGCGGTCTGGAACCAGGCCGTCTTCTCGAAAGACCGTGACCGCCTGCTCACCTCCGACGTGGCGCAGCAGTTTATGGCGGCGGTCATCGGGCAGGGCCAAGAGCTTCCTATCGGACGATCACTTTACCGTCGACAGCACACTGATCCAGGCCTGGGCGTCGCAGAAGAGCTTCCGCAAGGAGGATGGTTGGGACGGCGACCGCGCCAACTTCTACGGCCACAAGCGCAAGAACGACACTCACGAATGGACCACCGACCCAGACGCGCGGCTGTACAAGAAGAGCTACGGCACGGAGTCTAAGCTGGCCTATCTGGGCCACGCTCTTATGGAGAACCGCAACAGCCTGCTTGCTGCCGCGATGGCCACGCTGGCGCAGTGCGAAGCCACGCTGCTCATGCTCGCGGAGAGGCAGGAAGGACGCTCCCGGCGCATCACTGTGGGTGCCGACAAGGCCTGCGACGCGAGCGACCTCGTGACCGCCGCACGAGCCTTAACGTGACGCCGCACATCACCAAAAACGACCATGACGGCGCTCGAACATGGACGGAAGAACGACCCGGTACGCTGGTTATGCGATCAGCCTGAGCTGCCGCTGGCTGGTCAAGAAGACCTTCGGCTGGCTAAAGGAAACCGGTCCGCTGCGCCAGGTGAAGGAGCGCGGACTGGTCAACGTAGACTGAACCTTCACCTTCAGTTGTGCCGGCGCACAACCTTCTCCGGCTGCCAAGGCTGATTGCGCAACGAAGAGCGCAGGGCCTCACGCAGCAGTGCGCCTGAAGATCGACCAAAGGTCCAAAATGGCCACCCAAACGAACGCTGAGAACCCCGAAAACAAACCAAAACAGCAGGTTCAAACCAAATCGTCCCAAGAATGACTCCGAACATCAAACAGCACACATCGATGCGCCGTTACTCAACAAGCTCCTAAAGCATCGAATGGTGGACGTTGTGGCACACGCAGTCTATGTATAGTGGAACACCATCAAGATAGTTGCGAGAATAGGTTGTCTAATAGACCTATTTGGTCCTATTCCAACTGCATCCACCTATGGTCACGGGTCCTGGGACGGGCACAACCGTCGCAACTACTCCAGGACCGAGCACTGTGCTTCCTGCTAGAAGCTCACTGTTACTGGTAGCCACATTTGCGCTATTAGCACCAGTGTTCGTGATCATACGTGGCAAAGCGTAGCCGATGCAACTTGGCAGTGAGACTGTCTGCGCGGATGAACCGTTGAGCGTAAGAAAGTCATCTCCTGCCAACTCCTGATATAAAGACGCGGCGGTGATACGCGGTGCCAAGGCAGTAGATCCGAGCAACTCGTTTACTGCATCCTGCATGATGGAGGTAATGTAAGGCTCGCACGCTTCTCCCGGGTGGACTCCATCGACAAAGCATGTGTTGCTAGCGGAAGCTCCGTCAGCGCCAACGTGTGAGTCTGTAGCGAGGTCTGCAATATTGTCTACGCCCCAAGCGAAGGCGTTGGCGCGAATAATGGTATCGAGGGCATTTTTATTTGCATCCCCGCTTAGACTGTAGCTGTTCCGCGAGACGAAGCTGATCTCCGTTGCAATGATGACACGCGACCCCGCCGCCTTGGCTTTTTTCACGAGGCACTGCAAGGATGCAGCAACCTGCTGGGGCGTTTGTGAGCTATATAGGAAATCATTGACACCACCCCAGAGCACTGTTATCGCAGGAGCCGGGGATATGGGAATCTGCTCTCCGTACGTCAAGTCGAACTGGTTGCATGCATCGTAGGCGTACTGCCCCGGAATGCCAAGATTCACTCTCCTAAGAGAAGCATCGTTAAGATTCATCGTTTGAAGCCATACGGTCTGGGGAGACACACCGGCACCATAAGTCCTTGAGTCCAGCCCGCCGATCAGCACAACTGGGTTGTTGCTCGCGTTGCTGAAAGAGGTCACCACGCCCTTGGACTGGATGAAGTTGAGCGCACCGCTCGCTGCGGTAGCCGCTTCAGCCACAGTCAAACGCTTGCTCCAGGCCCACGCACCGCCCAACTTGCCCATAAACCAACTGTAGTAGAACAGGCTCGACCCGCCGAACTGGTAGTTGCCGCCCCCGGGAACCGGGCAAGTGTTCACGTCCCCCTGCCGCAGATAACCGCTCACCTCCGTGCCGTCATAGAGGTAATGCGTCTTCGAGACAACACCCCCGCTGTTCCCCCCGCAGATCAACGTGAAAACGTGCCAACCGGGCGCGATCGGTACACTGGCTTCCGTGCCGTCGGTGTTGGACGCGAAGAAACTGAAAGCCTTTGCTCCGTTGATGCTATTGGCTAGAAGGCACAACTGGCTTGGGTCTGTACCGCAGAAGATCGATGCGTTGGCACCATAGGACGATGGCCATCCGTAACCTGGTGCTTGGGGAAGCGTGGCGCCGCCAAATACTGGAAAATACGCGGCAAACTGAAACGTCTTCGCCGCATTGACTGCAACAGGCATCTGCATGTACTCGAAAAGATTATCGAAATTCAGATCCGCCGATCCCTCCCAACTCGGCCCGTTGATGCTCGCGTCGTTACCCAGCCCGCTTGTATCGTGTGCTACGTTTCCCGAGCCTTCATTCAGCAGGTACTCCGCCAGGAGTGTCGGACGTTCCACCATGTTTGGCGTCGCAAAAACGCTCCAGTTCGCTGGAGCATTGGTCAGTGTGGGCTGGTAAGGAACGGTTGCTGGTGCCAAGCTGAAGAGATCGCTGACATGCCGCGTGGGATTTTGCGCGATTTCGACAAGCGCATCCGCCGTATTGGTTGGCGCTACTCCCGAAGCTGGGGTTGCGTCGGCAAACAGACTGCCGCAATCCGAACCGTCACCCGCTAAGCCACCAATCGAGTTCACGCAGGTCGCGATAATATTCGCAAGCGTGTTAATTGTCCCAGTAGGCACGGTCAGTCCCGTCGTGAACGCCGGTCCAGGCGACGTACCGCTGCCAATATCCACCAGCCTATTAACTGCCGCAAACCCGCTCGTAAGATTTGTCGCATCGCCTACACCCGATCCCAGGGAACGATACGAACTCATGAATCCGGCTAGTGGAAAGATCGATGCAACAGTTGTTACTTCGTTCACTGTAACGTAGCTTAGTGCATTCAACCCGCCACACGGACCTAGCGCCGCCATTAGCACCGAAGCTGGATTGTTCTCGCCCACCCCCGGGTCCCCGCCGAAGGCTACCAGGTACACCAATGCGTCCGCCGAAGGGCAACTATACAAACCACTTACATCGAAGCCGCCATGCGCATCGGTCAGCGGAGGCGACGCAATCAGCGGACGGGAGGCGGAGCGATCCCCTGCGGTCCCCACCGCGTACAGTTGCACAACTGCACCCTTGATCGGCTGCTGCCCTCCATGAATTGCGCCCCGAAGGAGTGGGTGACCAGCGCCCACCTCGGACACCGTCACATCCGCGCAGCCACTTAAGCTCACCAGCGTTAACGGAAGGAGGATGCGTGCGACGGTTCCATTCAAGATTACCTCTCTATCGTAAGAACAATAGCTTAGTGAAGGTTAACAAAAGGTTGCGTAGTAGAGGTTATGTAACGTTTGCCTAGATCAGGCGTAGTACCCGTTCCGACTACCTCCGAAGAGCTTTGTACAACCATCCAATCGCCGGTCAAAACAACTTATCCTGACTTCATCTCGGAGAGATCAGAACCAGTACCTATTTCAACTGCTTGTTCCCACGCTGGAACAGTAGCGCAGGTTCAACACAATAGCAGCGGGGAAGAGGAAACAGTTGTCTCTGCCGTTCTGACAAACTCGCCATGAGTTCTATCGACAATGAACTACTGCTATGCACGAAAGTAGCCGATCCGCGTTCCCTCCTGATTAGACATTTCCAATGAATTATGCCGCTGCACGACGGTGCGCTCGTTGAGATTATCTCCGCACACGATGGATTACTTCCCGAGCATGTCCCGGAGAAGAATAGTGAGCGCCAACCAATTCTCTAATCACACATGTTGCTAAAACCCCGTTATCCTCGGGGCATGGCGGTCACACCTGCCGCGATCCAGATCCGAGTACCCGTAGGAAGCGAGATCACGCGCCAAGACTCTTCAGCACCACGCGAGACTTATTTATCGCACGGGCTGGCAGCTCGACATGAGTCGCTCCGCCCGGTACCGTTGAGCCGCAACCGGCTTAGACACCAAAGGTCTTCCGCTTCGCACGCACCCACTCGAGAGCGTCAGCTTCTGCCCCAGCGCACGGTTCTCCAAGGCGACGAACTCCTTTTCGCTGACCTTGGTGCTCACGCATTTCATGCGGAGCGGCGGCTTCATTGCGCACTGCCTGGGAGGGATTTTCGAGAGAGGGCCGCACGATGCCCGCGTGTCGCGCCTGGATGAACCGAGGGGACACCAGGGGCCGGGAGCCGAGCTAAGGGATTGACACTCATATGGTTCCCCTACAGCAACGTGCGCTCGACTTTAGGATATGCCTTTTTGCTAGGTTTTCTCTTAGCCGCTTGTTTTCAGCAGGTTCCGTACAGCAACCCAAGGTTGCTGTGCAGCACCCATTCTGGGTGAACCTATGAAAGCGCCACTTGCGCCTCATAGGAGAGCCCCATGCCAGCCAAGATCGGATGCGACGCCCACAAGCACGATGATGACGTGGTAAGCCGACGCGCTGTTTGACATGTCGTTACTGTTGAATCTCATCTCCATTATCTGCGGCGGATGAGCTGGGGTACCTGACACCGGATGGGCAGGCCATTGATCCAAAATCAGGATGCCTCCCGTTCTTGGCTCGGTCCGAACACTTTCTGATGAATCTAGGGGCATCTTGTCGCGAAATGAACGCCGTCCTTTCAGACGATTCCACGGCAATTTTTGTCATTTCGAGGCGAAGCGTCGGTGGGAGGCGTCTCTATATAGATGAATTTTTGAAGGATACGCTTACGTCTTTGGGTTTTCATTGAAAGCCTTTGAAACGCGGAACATTGTGGGCAAATGACACCTCCGGTCGTGAATGCCCGAGGAGCTTCTCTTGACCCCGTCCGAGTGAACACTATGCGACAGGAGTTAGTCCTATCGTTCGGGCGCGATTAGTATTCTGCGGACCGGACAACAGGCCTCCCCTAGTCGGAGGTGTTCTCGGAAAAGAGATCGCGAGAAAGTCAATTTGAAGTCCAGTGGGAATTCTGCTTGTCGATAGCGGAGGCTTCGACAGCTACAAAATCGTCTACATCGGGAAATCCGAGGATCCCAAAACGCCTGCGACGCATTGATTCTAAATGGTCGGGGCGAGAGGATTCGAACCTCCGACCCCCTGGTCCCGAACCAGGTGCGCTACCAGACTGCGCTACGCCCCGAAACTACGCTTCATAAAAAACAATCGAAAGAAAGCTGCTCACCGGAGGAGTGCAGGCATAAAGGAAGCCTGCAGGCTCGCGCTTCGACTTGTTGAGTTTACCAGAGATTGCCTCCAAGCAGAAATTCCACTAGACATATAGCTACGCTGGCCAGGTTTGTTTTAACCTGCATCTACCATGCAGACACTTAAGAGAAGATGAACTCATGTTGGAACGCCGCAAGATCGTCGACTTATGGAGAAACGGGCAGGGCCGCACGCTGGTGACCCTGGTGCATGCGGAGGGATCTTCCTACCGCCATCCCGGAGCTCGCCTGTTGACCGCTGCCGGCTCATCCGGCCACGCTGGAACCATCAGCGGTGGCTGTTTGGAAGCTGAGGTCGTTCGTAGGGCGGCTTGGATCGTTCGCGAGAACGCCGTTGTCGAGCGCTATTCCATGGCCTTCGACGACACCGCCGACATTCCCTTCGGCTTGGGCTGCGGCGGCACGGTCGATCTGCTGTTCGAGCCGCTCGTGACCGACGAAGCTGATGCCCTGATGCATGCCCTCGCGGCCTCGCTTCAGGGCAGGGAATCGAGCGTTGTCAGCTTCCTCCCCGACGGAAGTCGGCCCCTACGCCGCCTCATACTCGATGCGACCGGCGAGGTCATCTTCGCGAGCTCTGGCCTTTCCGCCGACAAGGTAGAATGTGCGCGTCGCATGCAGCCGGGCCGCGTCTATGAGGGCCGCTTCGTCGAACGACTGGACGCGCCTCAGACGCTGTTCGTCTTCGGCGCGGGCGACGACGCAAAGCCCCTCGCAGAGATGGCTGCACTGCTCGGCTGGTCGGTCACCGTGGCCGACGGACGCGCGCATCTGGCTCAGGCGCAGCGCTTCCCCCAGGCTCACCGCGTCATGCACATTCCGCACAGCCGTGTCGATGAGCTCGGCATCAGCGTGAAGGATTCAATCGTACTCATGACGCATAGCTACGAACAGGACCGTGAGCTGCTCACCCGCATTCTCCCGCTACGTCCCCGGTATCTTGGTCTGCTTGGATCGCGTCATCGTAGCAGCGTGCTGGTGAGTGAAGCGGCGGCGAAGCTCGGCTGGAGCGTCAACGCATGTTGCGAACGACTTTTCGCCCCTGTCGGCCTGGATATCGGCGGCGACGGGCCGGAAGCCATCGCGCTTGCGATTATCGCTGAGGTCCAGTCGGTCCGGCATGGGCGTATCGGCAGTCGGCGCAGACTTACCCCCACCGAAGTTGCCCACCAGATCGAGACCGGAGGAGCCTCGCTCTACTTACAGGCTCACTGCGCGTTGAGCGCCGGATGAGCCGTACTGCCGCAATCATACTTGCGGCCGGCGCTTCTACGCGGCTCGGTCAGCCGAAGCAGCTTGTGCTCCTTGCCGGCGAGCCGCTCCTCGAACGTGCCGTGCGCATTGCGCTCGAAGCCTCGTGCGATCCTGTGATAGTGGTCCTTGGCGCAGAGGCGGCGAGGGTGCTCGTACATTGCCCGCTTGCGAATGCCAGAATCGTAATGAATGAAGCCTGGCCTGAGGGTATGGCCTCATCCATTCGCGCGGGCATCGCGGCCATCATGGATCAGGCAGACGCCGCCATGCTACTGACATGCGATCAGCCCGCCGTATACCCGGATCATCTGCGCCGGCTGGCGAAAACAGGTGTAAACGTGACTACAGCCTCGGTATATGCGGGTCTGCGCGGCGTTCCAGCCTGTTTTCCCGCCCACTGCTTTCCGGATTTACTGCTCTTGAGCGGCGACCAAGGCGCGCGTGGACTGATGGAGTCTGCCACAACCATCGAACTTCCCGGCGGCGAACTCGATATCGATACCTCACAAAATCTGGCAGCTGCAAAGGTCATCTACGATCTCGCGACTTGAAAGCTTTGATCGATTTCAGCGCCCCTTCGCCCTCAATCTCTTTTCGATCAAATCCACCAGATGCCCGACGGTGTTCATCGATTCAAGCTCCGCCGTCTGGAACTTGATCTTCATCCTTGATTCCACTGCGACGATCAGATTGATATGGTTGAACGAATCCCATTCAGGAACGCTCGCGGCGGTCAGTTCCGGCGTCAACGTCAGAGTGTCGTCGTCGAACACATCGTGGAAGATGTTCGTGAGTTGCGCGTAGATCTCCTGCCGTTGCATCGATTCGCTGGTCCTTTCGCGTGGGATGCCTCAGTATACCTTCTGCATCGGGCACTAAAAGTGCCGCAGCGTTTCAGGATTCTCTCGCGTGGGGAACGGTCCAGGAACCGTGCCGCGCTCTGGGCGTTCCGCGCTGCGTTCGAGTGAACGCGTCACCAGGTCGCGGGAGCCCAGGCCGATCGCCAGCGAAAGCGTCAGTACGATGCCGCCAAATAGAATGCCGAACGCGAGTTCCACCACTGTCCCACCAATCTGCAGGTGATCGAGCACCATCGCAGCCGTCAGCACCAGCACCAGCCATTTCACGCCCATCGAAAGGAACCGCGCGTACTGTAATTGGTGGTTGACCGCGCCGATCAGGACCGTCCGCGCCAGAAACCGCGCGATGATGTTGCCGGCGAACAGCAGCAGAATCGCTCCTACCGAGCGGGTCAGGTAAGGCAACATCGAGACCGGCAGTGCGGACGTGCTGGAGTAGGACGCGTCGAAGGCCGACACCCCGATGATCAGCCCAAGCACCACGCAGCCCCAGAAAGCAAACCGCCCAACCAGCGCGGTGGGACTGTGCAGCGGCGACCAATCGGCGATGCCGCTCCCTTCATGGCGTGCCAGTCGCTCGTCGAACTTAGCGGCCTTCAGGCCTCTGCGCAGCAGATAGCTCAACAGCATCCCCACACCGGCCATCACCGCGACCGCGATAATAAATGCGAACAGACCCGGCAGAACGCTGATCAGCAATGACAGCACCCGATCCACCGACTGCTGCAGTGCATACGACATATGGTGCCAGGACCCGCCTTCGGAAGAGACGGGATAGTTCGGGTACTGATCGGGCTGGAAAGCGATTCGCATGATGCAAACTCCTTCTTGCGGTAACGTGGCGCGATAGCAAAGCCGTAAGGACCTAACGTGCGCTACGGATTAAATCGATCCGGCCAGCGCCAGCGCGACACTAGATATGGCTTGTCGGTCTCGAACGCCGTGGCCAGCGCCTCGATGTGGCTTTCAGGGTCCATGCCGCCGCTCGTGCGCAGGATGTGCGATGCAACCCACGCCAGATACAGCGGAGTCAGCGCGCCGAGCAGGTGGCCTCGGTTGATCGTGCGCAGTCGATACGCCAGCAGGAAGTCGTACACGATGCGCGCCCACAAGCTATCCGGCATCGAAAAGTTCTCCGGGGTCATAACCGAGAGCCTCTTCAATCCAAACAGAGATTGCGGCGGCAGCACTAGGGACCAGATCTCGGACAGATTGCCGTAAGCCAACCGAAAAGCTTCGAGCATCGACTTGACCTCGTCCGCGGGGCTCGATGCGGCATGCGTGGAGACGCCGCTGGGCCGAGAAGGCTGGGCGACCCGCGCACGCTGCCAGAAGGCCGCCTTCGCATCCACGTCTGCGAACAGCGAACCAGTCACCTCGGCCAGCAGCGTATTCAAATCGGGCGCGCCTGGCCGCGGCAGCATTCGCGCCCCGGCATCCACCTGCAGAATCGAATAATTTGCTACTGCGGCCTCGGCGACCGGCCACAGCAGCGCCTCTGGCTGGCTCGCCGCCGTAAACCTCTGCGCCGCGGCTGCGAGTCGCTCGGCCATCCGAGCAGATACGCACAGATCGACCGCGAGCGGAAAGCGCGCAGCCGCGCCAAACAGCGCGCGAGAGATCGGATACAGGATCGCCGAGTTCACAAGACCCCTGCGCGCAGGGGAGGAAAAACTCGGCACAACTAGGTCCGATCCGCCTTCGATCACTCCCTCTGCAAGCCCGCGCAACGCCTCAGGCTCAAGCGACTGTGCCTCTGGGCCAAGGATCAGCACCGCGCTCGCGTGGTGAGCTAGGCTGAGTTCATGCGCGTTCAGAAAGTCCGCCGCAGTCAGCGTCCAGGAGTCCATCAAAGGTGCAGTCGGCGTATAAGTCACGATCTTCAGTCCCGGACTGTCTACTTCCTGGGCTGCCGCGTCCGCGGTCGCAACAACCATGTTCGTCCCCGCAAAGACCTCCGCGAGCCTGCGCAGCATCTCTTCGAACGATACCTGCGACAGCGAGGGAAGACTCACCAGGAGCGCCGTGCCGGCCGTGGGCACAGATTGCTGGTAGGGACTGGTACTGATTGTTGCCATCGATCTCCTCTCTGTTGAATCTCTCTCGTCGATCGATCTGCTTTAAATGCTTGTTCGAATAGACTCCGGCTTCGGCAGTGCAAGAATGCCCGCAAGCGGAATCCGCACCCAAGTTGGGCGATTGTTCAGTTCATACAGCAACTCGTAGAGCGCTTTCTCCAGCAGGTAAGCATTCAGCAGCGCGTCCGCCTGGTCCGGTTTTGGCAACAGCTCGGGTCGCGCGGACATCGTCTGGCGGTATGCTCGCAAAAATTCCGTCGACACTGCATTCTGCCACAATCGCGACCACGGTTCGAGCGCGCGCAGCCGGTCCGGATGCCGCTGTACGTACAGCTCCAGCCCCGATCCCGCCGCATAGGAGAAGCTGCGCAGCATTCCCGCCACGTCCTTCAGCGGGCATTGCTTCCGCCTGCGTTCGTCCAGGGTGCGAGCGGGCTCGCCCTCAAAATCCAGCTGAACAAAGTCGTTCTTCGCCCGCAGAATCTGCCCCAGATGATAGTCGCCATGAATGCGGATCTGCTTGCCCGATGCAGCCGCTGTCGTGATCGCGTGAGCGCGTCCAAAGAGTTCGATGCGACGGCTCAGAATTGTGCCCGCATCGTCTGCCGTCTCATCCTTCAAGCTGAAGATGCGCACCTTCAACGCCGCCAGCGTGCTATTAATCTGCGCTTCGATCCGTCGCGCGTCGATTTCTAAATCTTCTGTGTTGAACGGCTCCGGCCGAAATGCTTCATCGTGTGTCTCCGTCGCGAGCGCCAGATGCATCTCCCCCGTGCGCCGTCCCAGCAGTGCCGCTGCCTCAAGGTAAAGACCCGCGCGCTCTCGCGCATCTTTCGGTGCCCGTGCGTCACTCAGCAGACTTGCGGGCGCACCCTCATCAAGCGGCGCGGGACACGTCGCCACCGACTCATAAAACCGCGCCAACTCCTCCAGCGTCCACTGCCATCCATCGCCTTCATTGCTCACCAGCTCTTGCAGCATGGCGACCGCGATCTGCTCCCCGTCGCCGCCCCTCAGCTTAATCTCACCCAGATACGGAGCAATACGCGGAAACTTCGCAACCTCGGTCAGGAAGCGGCCAATCTCAATGTCAGGGTTTTGTCCCGGCTGCAGCCGCCGAAACAGCTTCATGATCAACTTCTGATCGTACAGAATGCTCGTGTTGGACTGCTCCGCCGAACCCGTCCGCGAAGTCAGCAGACTACTCCCAAGCGAATCCGTAAAGATTGCCGACCGGCGTCCCGCGACGGAACCGTTCTGATTCGGAGTCGGCAGCGCCCTTTCAACCTGGCTCGTTGCCTCCTGCTCCGACTCGTTGCCGGCAACCGGTGCATTCAACGCGAGACTCGCGTTAGTTGCGATCAGTTGCAACACTGCCTGCCGGAAATCTTCGCGCACCGTTGCATCGTGCAGCGCCGCCGGCCCATTCGGCGTCTGCAGCGTAGCAATAACGGGGTGAGCAGACGTCATCAAAGCTTCAAGCTCCCGACCCGAACTCAGCGTGAGCGGTATCTGGTACAGGTCCGGCTCGCCTTCGCCATATCCCACTTCGACGAAGAACAGCGCACAGCCCGGCAACCCAGGGTTAGTTCCGCTCGATGTACCGAGCGGCCCAGCCGCCTCCAGGCCGGTCGGAATTGCCGCCCACTCCACGACGCGAATCTTCTGCACTATCTTCGTTTTCGCGCCAAACCAGCGCTGCCGCCCCAGCCAAGGGGGCAGGGCAGCTTCGAGCAGCGCCAGACCCGCTCCTTCAGTCAGCGCACCCCACCCGCTCGTCAGCAATGCGAGCCCGACCTCCTCGCCCTGCACGCTCGTCTGCTTCACTTCCTCATCATCCTCGGCGACACCCGGTGCCGGCGCAGGCTGCAACTCAAACCAGAGAAACGAGTACGGCGCAAGCGTTAGCGGGTACGGCCGCTCCGTGATCTGCGGAAACGAAACATACCCCAGCATCTCCACGGGAATTGTGCCTGCGTACTCCGCCAGCGCCAGCGACACCGGCTGCGCGAAGCGTGAAAGATTTGCAACGCACAGCACCGTCTCCATCGTGCCGTCGTCGCGCTTCAGGTTGCGCAGGTAAGCGAGCACCTTGCGGTTCTCCGGATGCAGGAATTCAAGCGTCCCCCGCCCAAACACCTGGAACAGCTTGCGTAGCGCAATCATGTTGCGCGTCCAGTGCAGCAGCGAGGATTGATCGCTTAACTGCGCCTCCACGTTTACCACCTGATAACCGTAGATGGGATCCATCACAACCGGGAAGTACAGCCGCGCCGGGTCGCACTTCGAGAACCCCGCGTTGCGATCCGAGTTCCACTGCATCGGCGTTCGTACCCCATTGCGGTCGCCCAGGTAGATGTTGTCGCCCATCCCGATCTCGTCGCCGTAGTACATGATCGGGGTGCCGGGGAACGAAAGCAGCAATGAATTCAGCAGCTCGATGCGCCGACGATTGTTGTCCACCAGCGGCGCCAGCCTGCGCCGAATCCCCACATTAATCCTCATCCGCGGGTCAGCCGAGTAGGCCAGGTACATATAGTCCCGCTCGTCGTCCGTCACCATCTCCAGCGTCAACTCATCGTGATTGCGCAGAAAGAGCCCCCATTGGCAGCTCTCCGGGATATCCGGTGTTTGCGCCATAATGTCCGTAATCGGCAGCCGGTCTTCCTGCCGCAGCGCCATGTAGATGCGCGGCATCAACGGAAAGTGAAACGCCATGTGACATTCATCGCCGTCGCCGAAATAGGGTCGCACGTCGGCCGGCCACATGTTCGCCTCCGCCAGCACCAGCCGGTTCCCATACTCGGCGTCGATGACCGTGCGAATCTCCTTGATCTTGACGTGCGTCTCCGGCACGTTTTCGCAACTCGTTCCGTCGCGCTCGATTAAGTAGGGAATCGCGTCCAGCCGCAGTGCATCCACGCCCATATCCAGCCAGAACCGCATCGCCGTCAGCACCTCGTCCATCACGCGAGGGTTGTCGAAGTTCAGGTCCGGTTGATGCGAGAAGAAGCGATGCCAGTAAAAGCCTTTCGCCTGGTCGTCCCACGTCCAGTTGGACTTCTCCGTGTCCGTGAAGATGATTCGCACACCCTCGTACAGACGGTCAGTCTCGGACCAGACATACATGTCGCGCTCAGGCGAGCCCGGCGGGGCAAGTCTTGCGGCTTTAAACCAGGGATGCTGGTCGCTAGTGTGATTGATCACCAACTCGATCATCACCTGCATGTTGCGTTTGTGAGCCGCGTCGAGGAACTGCTTAAAGTCGTTCAACGTCCCATAGGACGGGTTCACGTCTACATAGTTGGCTATGTCGTAGCCGTCATCACGCAGCGGCGACGGCATGAACGGAAGCAGCCAAAGGCACGTTACCCCTAGGTCCTGCAGGTAATCCAGCCTCGACATCAACCCCGCAAAATCGCCGATTCCATCGTTGTTCGAGTCCGCGAACGCGCGAACGTGAAGCTCATAGATGATTGCGTCTTTGTACCACAGCGGATCCGTTGCGCTGCCCAGCTTCTTCAAATCTCTCGCCCTCAACAAGCCAGTCTACGCTACGGGAAAACGCAGGATCTATGCACTCACCTGCTTCGTGATTCGGAACACATGTGCGGGCTGCACCGCTGGCCGCAGCGCCACATAGTTGCTCCGATCCCGCCATGTATATTTCACGCCGGTCAGCAGGTCCTCCACCACAAAGTTCTCGTTGTAAGGTATCCCCAACCGCTTCAGATCCAGGTCGATCCACCCCGCCTGCTCCTGAAAAGGGTCCAGGTTGATGGCGACCAGGATCGTATTGTCGCCGCTCGCCCCATCCTTCGCAGACTTCGAATAGCACATCAAGCTGGGATTATCGACCGGGTGAAACCACAGCGAAGAATTCGACTGCAGCGCCGGATTTGCACGCCTGATGTTGTTGATATCTGTAATCAACCCCACCAGCGAGTGTGGCTGGTTTCTGCTCCGCTGCCTCAGCTCGTACTTCTCGCTATCCATATACTCTTCGGACTCGGTCTTGCCCGCGGAAGGCTTGGCCGGCGTATTCTCGCCCAACTCATACGCAGGTCCGTAGATGCCGTAGTTGGCGGTCAGCGTTGCGGCCAGGATCAGCCTCTGCATGAACGCCGTTCGCCCGCCCTCCTGCAAGCTCTTATGGAGGATATCCGGGGTGTTCGGCCAGAAGTTCGGCTGGAAAAACTCGCTCACCGGAGGCTTCGTAATCTCCTCCAGATACGTCTGCAATTCCAGCTTGGTCGTTCGCCAGGTGAAGTAGGTATACGACTGCGTAAAGCCCGCCTTCGCCAGCGAATACATGACATGAGGTCGCGTAAACGCTTCGGCCAGATAGATCGTCTCCGGATATTTTTCGCGCAGAGAACCAATGCACCACTCCCAGAAAGGGAGAGCCTTGGTGTGCGGATTATCCACGCGAAAAATCTTTACCCCGCGTTTTATCCAGAACTCAAAAACGGAACGCAACTCCTCCCACAAACTCCGCCACTCGCTGCTCTCAAAGTTCAGCGGATAGATGTCTTGGTACTTCTTCGGCGGATTCTCCGCATACTGAATCGACCCATCCGGCCGCGTAATGAACCACGCCGGATGCTCCTTCACCCAAGGGTGATCGGGTGAGCATTGGAACGCGATATCCATCGCGATCTCCATTCCATGCTCCGCCGCAGCAGCCAGTAAGTGGTCGAAATCAGCAAAAGTTCCTAACTCGGGATGAATCGCCTTGTGTCCGCCCTCATTGTCCTTCGTAGGGTGTGCGCCGATCGCCCAGGGACTTCCATGATCGCCCGGCTGCGCTGTCGTGGAGTTGTTCGGCCCCTTTCGGTAAGCAGTCCCGATCGAATGAATTGGGGGAAAGTACAGAACGTCGAAACCCATCGCCGCAATCTCCGGCAGCTGCGCCTCCACATCGCGCAGCGTTCCATGCGCGCCGGGGATCGGCGAGGCCGACCTTGGAAACATTTCGTACCAGGTCGAGTACCGCGCCTTCTCACGATCCACCCAGATCGGCAACTCCTGCTCTGTCTTAGTCGCGAACTCCAGGTCTGGATAGCGCGCCGCCAGTGTCATTACTTCGTCGCTCACCGGGTACTCATAGACTGCGGCATCCTGGTCCGCCATCCAGCGCAAGGAAGACACAATCTCGGTCAGGTGCTTCGCATCCGGCCCTTTTGCGCGTTTCGCAGTCTGTTCCAGCAGCAGCGCGCCGCTGCGCAACGCCAGAGGAATCTGCTGATCCAGAAGGCCGGGTACAGGATGGTGGGGATCCGGCTGCGCCGCCAGGCGCTTCTTCAGATCGCTGCACCAGGTATCGAAGTGGTCGATCCAACCCTGCACTTGAAACTTCCAGCCGCCTAAGCGACTTGCCTTAAACGATGCGCTCCACAAATCATTGGTCAGCGCGGTCATCGCCACAGCGCGCCAGCGCCTGTCAGCGCTGTGCTTGTACAACAGCCGAGCCGCGACGTGATCGTGTCCGTCGGCAAAAACCGCCGCCGTCACCGTCACCTCGTCTCCCAGAATGCGACATGCCGGGTAGCGGCCGCAGTTCACGACCGGCTGGACCTCTTCGATGACGACGCGGCTTCGACCTTCGGCAGGCTTCATCCAACCCAGCTTTCAAGCAAAAAAGTTCGTTCGAATCATTAGTCGTCTTGATCGCATCCGATCCTTGCGACCGCGGAGCATCCAATCAGAGCAGGCCGAAACCGTTGACCGTCTCATTTTCATACATGAAGATGCAGAGACCCCCGGCGGGGTTTCCAACCCAATCACCGCAATCCTTTGCACTTTCCCACATTC
>CAXTPN010000012.1:0-28554 GCA_964246125.1 uncultured Acidobacteriaceae bacterium | reverse complement strand
CCCCTAAATGTTGCATACCAGACAGGTTACGGTCGGATGCTTCAAGGCCTTTCGGACGACATTCTAAGCTCCGGTGCGCTGGAGAGGTTTGAGGGGAAGGTAAATCTTGTCTTCACCTCTCCGCCATTTCCGCTCAACAGGAAGAAGCGCTACGGAAACAGAACCGGGGATCAGTACATCGAATGGTTGAGTGCCTATGGCCCTCTGCTCAAGAAAATGCTGACACCGGACGGCTCAATCGTCATGGAGGTCGGCAATGCCTGGGAACAGGGATCGCCGGTCATGTCCACGCTCCCCATTCGCTCTCTGTTGCAGTTCCAGGAAGACAACGAGCTTTTTCTTTGCCAAGAATTCGTCTGGCAGAATCCGGCCAAGCTCCCTTCGCCCGCGCAGTGGGTGAATGTTGACCGTGTGCGGGTCAAGGACAGCTTCACCAAGATTTGGTGGATGTCCGCATCAGAGAAGCCGAAGGCCGACAATCGCCGAGTGCTTCAGGAATACAGCAAGTCGATGAAGGACTTGCTGAAGACCGGCAAATACAACGCCGGGAAGCGACCCTCGGAGCACAACATCGGTGAACAGTCATTTCTCGCTGATAATGGCGGCGCAATCCCCGGCAGCGTTCTCACCTTCGCCAACACACAAGCAAACGATGAGTATCAGGTCTACTGCCGGGAACACGAGATCGAGCTGCATCCGGCGCGTATGCCCATCGAGCTTGCCGGATTCTTCATCAATTTTTTGACTGACCCAGGCGATCTGGTCTTGGACCCGTTCGGCGGGAGCAACACAACCGGAGCGGCAGCCGAGAGGCTTGGTCGATTCTGGTTATCCATCGAAGCCGAGGAAAATATGTCTCAGGCTCAATGGGGCGATTTCCCGACTTAGTAACGGAATAGGACATACCATGTCTGATGAATTGATTTTGCCTTCGTCTTTCGAGACCGACCTTACGATTGGCCCCAGCGCCATCGACGCCTACAGCCGCCTGAGCTACACCATGTGGTACGCCCTTGCCGAATTCGTAGACAATTCTACCCAATCACGGATCAACTACGGAAACTTGATCGACGACGTTCTCAAGGCCGAGGGCAAGACCCTGGAGGTATCAATTGTCCATAACCCGACCTTCAAAGAGATGCGGATCGAGGACAACTCTATCGGTATGCCGCAGGAGCGGCTCGTGGAGGCCCTGAAAATAGCCCATCCTACGACGGACAGCAAAGGGCGGTCACGCTACGGCATGGGCATGAAGACGGCGGCTTGCTGGCTCGGTACAAAGTGGAGCATCACGACTTGCCTCTGGTCCAGTGGCATCGAGTGGACTGCCGAAGTCGATATCGACGCCATCGCACATCATGGCGGGCGCGTTCTCCTGACTCCTAAGACCGTCAGCACGGACGCACACTATACGAAGATTCGCATTGAGGGGCTTCGCCGCCGAGTGCAGAAGCGGACGGAAGAGACGATCCGCGAGTACCTCGGTTCCATGTATATGTTCGACCTGAAGCCATCGGCTACAGAACAGATACCCCTCGCCCTTACCTATAATGGCACCCTCGTTACCCCACCCACCGACTCGGAATTTGACATAGATCAGGCGGGCAATAAGTATTACAAGAAGCTCCCGCCAACCATGATCGGCGGAAAGAACGTGGAGGGCTGGGTCGGCGTACTGAAGAAGGGTGGTCGCAAATTCGGCGGATTCTCGCTGTTCCAGAATGGCCGACAGATTCGAGGCTTTCCCGCTGCCTGGAAACCGACTGAGATATATGGCGGTGTCGACGACGAAGGCGCGAACAACCTGATTGCACAGCGTCTCACTGGTGTTTTGCTCCTCGACCACCAGTTTGCCGTTTCGCATACCAAAGACTCCGTGCTTTTCGAGAACGACGAGGAAGACGAGCTGATCAAGTTCCTTGAGAAGGAAACCGCCGACTATCGCAGATATGTGACAACGCGGCGCTCAACCAGGCCAAGCTCCCTGAGCAAAGAGAAAATCCGCGACATCGTGCAAAGCCTTACGTGCGAGTTCACCAGCGGCGAAATGAAGGACGCCGTAAATCTTGTTTCGCTGCCGCGCATCGAGTCTATCGTCGCCACGAACAAGCAAAGGGTCGCTTCGCTCACCGAGGCGGATCACGTTGCGACACTCCCCGTCACCGATCAATTGAAGATCATCGTTTCCCTTCAGGATCGCAGCGAACACGACCCGTACCTTACGATGAGTCCTGCCGCGATTCCGGGTGAAGTGCATGTCATCATCAACGCCCTTCATCCTTACTATCAATCGCTGGAGGCGTGTGCGGCGAAGAGTGCATCCACCAGTACATTTACGACGCCGTGGCGGAATACCGCGCCCATCAGCTCTCGGCCAAGATCGTTCCCGACACCGTGCGCCGTCTCAAGGATGCGCTTCTCAAGGTTCCGATCCATCAGAACGAGAACGCCGATTTCGACGTTCACTTTCATAACAAACAAGCTCTTTACGAAGACACCCCTAACGAATAGCCGACATGCCGATATACCCGCCGAAGAACTTGGCAAACCGAGGCAATGAGGCGCTGGATTGCCGCCGGTCATCGCGGAATAATCAGTGTCGTCACGGGCGCCGGCAAGACGATTTTCGCGCTGTCCTGCATCGCAGAACTGCGGCCAGATACAACGCTCATCGTGGTTCCAACGGCGGCACTCCTGGAGCAATGGTGGGAAGAAGCTGCGTTCTATTTTTCCATTGCCCTTGAGGAAATCCATATCGTTCGCAGCTCCGGGCGTCTCAAGGCCGGGAGCATCAATCTGGCCGTAATCAATACGGCGTCAGAGTTACCACCCACTGGCCGCTTTGGGAAGCTGCTGTTGATCGTCGATGAATGCCACAAGGCGGCAAGCGATAGTTTCCGGAAAGTGCTTAACATTGAGGCAACAGCCTCTCTAGGGTTATCGGCGACGCCCGAGCGTCCCTACGACGACGGCCGTGAAGACGTTTTGATTCCTGCTCTCGGGCCGGTCATATTCACCTACGATTACACTGCGGCGCTTGCCGAAGGTGTGATCGTACCGTTCACATTGAATAACGTCGTTTTCGAGCTTGAGGAAGATCGTCAGCTTGAATACGACAAACTCAGCAAGGCAATCGCCCGGTCGATGCAACAGGAAGGCCCCGAGGCCACGCGAACAATCGCCCTCATGCTGAAACGTGCCAGGGTGTCGAACCTGAGTTTGAACCGCGTAAAAATAGCCTTGAAGCTAGTGTCGATGAACCGCTCGAAGCGAACGCTGATCTTCCATGAGGACATCCAGGCCTGCGAAATCATCGCTTCGGTTCTGGAGAAATCGGGCGTTCCAAGCGGTATCTACCACTCCAAAATGCCGATGAAGACCCGGGCCGAGGCCCTCAAAAACTACCGTTCAGGCCGATCCGAAGTGCTGGTTACGTGCAGGGCGCTTGACGAGGGTTTCAATGTGCCGGAGACGCAGCTTGGCATAATTGCCGCCAGCACTGCGACGCGCCGGCAGCGCATACAACGGCTTGGACGTATCGTGCGCCCTGCCCCCGATAAGCAGACCGCGAACATATACACACTGGTCGCAACGCGCCCTGAGATCGAGCGGCTCAAAGAGGAAGAAGGCTTGCTGGAAGGCGTTGCCTCTATCCACTGGAGCAAAGCATGAAAATATTCATCGGCGGCAACTGCGCCAGCGATGCCATTTTCGATTTGCTTGATCCGTCGGCCTTTTCCGAAGCGGAGTTTGAGGCTCACGCTGTGAAGGCCCTCACCTGCGCCTACCCTGAGTATCATTGCATCCCTTTCCGCGCTGACTTCTCCTTTGAAAATCAGGTTCGCCGATCTGATCTTGCTCTTGTTCACAAGTCATTTTCGCACTGGTTCATCGTTGAGGTTGAGCTGCTATCCCATTCCCTGATGGGACACGTCGTACCCCAAGTGCGCTGCTTCCGATATGGCGACCCCCTCTCCTCCTCCGCCAATCAGCTCTGCGATGCGATTCCGCAGATGGACTATTCCCGGGCTGTATCGTTCCTGCAATTCATTCCGCGTTCCGTTCTGGTCGTCGTGAACCGCGCCAGTATCGAGTGGCGATCATGCTTCAGGGGCCTCGACGTTCAAATGCTCACGCTCTCTGTGTATCGTCGCAACGATGGTCAGATCGCGCACGAACTCGATGGAGGTCTACTGGTCGTAAAGGAAAATCTGGGTTTCTTCCGCTACTCGGCAATTGACCGCTCGTTACGTTTGCCGCTTACGCTCGCAGGTTTGGAAGATCGAATTCAGATTGAAGATCCATTTGGCGTAACAGGAAGCTGGATAGTCAGCCGAACCGAAGAAGCGGTTTGGCTGACGAAGGAAATGGGCGATCCGGGATTGCCCCACAACGAGATGTTACAAATTCTGAGAATAGCCAACGGCGGCTTGAAGTTGTCCTTTACGTCTTTTCTCTCGTGATCCGTTATGCCCTGGGCGACACAAAGACGCTTCTTTCGTCTCGCGCATGAAGGCACAAGTCCCCACCACATGAGCACAATATTCCCTCGTCGCTTTGAGGTGCCCAAAGGTTGAAGCCTCACTGCAAAGGGATATTGAACTTGGCCAACTCTGGCAGGTTTCGGAGTTGATGTCGAATCAGTCCGCTCGTGCTCTCTTGTCACCAGCCAGACCTAACCGTCCACGCACGGGCTAAACCCAGAATCATACTAATTCGCCTTCGAGCACGTTTTCATGCCTGCACTATCCATGGTGCAAGTTTGACTTCCGTCCCACCGTTGGGAGATTCTGGGGTTGTGGTGGAGAACAAAAGGCGAAAACACGGTGGTGATGCAATCCCGAAGTGCGATGTTGAGGCAGGAGATCGAGAGCAGCCTCGCGTCGAGGATTCCCGCCGCTTTGTCCCCCCAAGCCGCCCAATCTCCCAGGCTTCTTCCGATTAGGAATGAAGCCGTAAATGCCCTGTTAGGGGGCGGTTTGCCTATCGGGGGCATCTGCGAGTTCACCGGCCCCGCCTCGACGGGACGGACGTCACTCGCTCTGTCCGTCCTGAGTGAATCGACCGTCGATTCGGCCTGCGCCTACATCGACGTGAACGACAGCCTCGACGCGAGAAGCGCCGCCGCCGCCGGTGTGCGTCTGACGAATCTGCTCTGGGTACGTTTTTCGGAGATGCAGGAGCAGGGGCAGAATCCCAATCCACCCAACCAACCCGGTAAAGTCGTTGCGCCGAGCCGGGATCGTACGGCGGATAAATCGACGCAGCCCCACGGCATCCGCCCCCCGCGCACGGAGACAAAGGGCATCGACCGGGATTTGGAGAAGATGCTGGTGCAAAAAGCAGAGAGGAGGCTCAAGAAGATGGAAGGAACCCCCGGCTACTCCAACCAAAGTCTGAGCCTTGCAGCCGCCCCAGAGGAGCAGGTCGCCTACGAGCATTTCAAAGCCCGCCGTGCCGATGCTTCCGACCCCTTACGGCAGAGCGACCGCAGAGCTGCGGACGATGCCCGCGAACGCGCCCATTTACCCGCAGTCGTGCAAGGCGGGCTGAAGCATGAGGCAAGGCCGTGGAGCAAGTTGGATAAGGCACTTCGGACAGCGGACCAGATTCTCCAGGCTGGAGGCTTTCGGGTCGTAGTGCTGGACCTCGCCTCTGTCACCCCGGAGCAAGCACTTCGTATCCGGTCAGCGACCTGGTATCGGTTTAGCCGCGCCGCGCAGGAGGGTGATGCCATCCTGCTCCTCTTGACTCAGGAGCCGTGTGCCAGATCGAGCGCAAAGTGCGTACTCGACTGTTCACCCCGCATAGCTGCAAACGAATCAGTCCATGTCCTCGGCAGCATGACCCAAACAGCGGAAGTGGTTCGCCAGCGGGTAGCGAATCCTTACGGTAAAAAAGCGCCGGGCCGAGCGGTCGAGTGGAGTTCGACCGCGCCGTGGATGCGCGCGGCGGGGAGATAGTCGATGGAATACGCCGCGATCCACATCCCGGAGTTTCCTGTCGTTGCATGGCTGCGATCGGATGCCGCCGCCCGCTCCCATGCTTTCGCCGTAACCGAGGGCATCGCGCCACTCCAGCGTGTTGTCTCCATCAATCGCGCAGCGAGAAGCCAAGGCGTCTCGCGCGGCATGAGCAAAGTTCAGGCCGAGGCTACCGGGCCGTTAATCTTTCACAATCGTTCCATCGCGGAAGAGACCGCATCGTTTGAGGACGTGTTAGAGATTGCCGAGCGGTTCTCCCCACGGATAGAAGCCCTCTCGGGGCCACTCAACAGCTACGCTCAGGCCAATTCACTATCTGTCTCGCTCCTGATAGATCGCACCTGCACCGAGAAATTGTTCGGCACCGGAGAACAGTACGCCCAAAAGCTGAAGTGTGCGTTTGATTCGGCAAGTTTTCCTTGCAGCGTAGCCACTTGCTCGAACGCGGAAGCAAGTCTGCTACTCGCTCGTTCGCATACTGGAGTGACTTGCGTCCAGACAAACGACCTGGCAAAGAGACTTGCTCCAATGCCCATCTCGTTGCTCCGCTGCGATGAAGCCACTGGCAGGTGGGGAGTGCGGACGCTTGGAGAGCTTGCGGCACTGCCCGAGACTTCGTTCATCAGTCGCATCGGACAGCAAGCGAGACGCCTGCAGCGTCTCGCTCGTGGCACAGAAGATCATCTGCTTGTACCGGAAGAGGCAGATCTTGTTCTCTCTGAGACCGCGACACTCGATACGCCGCTAGTCCTACTGGACTCGCTGCTCTTTGTCGCGTCGCCGATGTTGGAACGCATCATGCGCCGCGCCATCGAACGCGCCTACCGCACGACGACCGGCAAGTGTACGCCTCGCTCCGCCAGGCCGACACCATCGGATTGTTTCAGGTCGAGTCGCGCGCGCAGATGGCCTCGCTCCCTCGCAACAATCCTGACAAATTTTATGACTTGGTGGTGCAGGTTGCGATCATCCGCCCAGGTCCCATCGTCGGCAAGATGATGAATCCCTACATGGAACGGCGTCAGGGAAGGCAAGAAGTCACCTATCCGCACCCGCTCCTGGAGCCAGTGCTACGCCGGACGCTCGGAGTCCCGCTATTTCAAGAGCATTTGCTCCGCATCGCTATGACCATCGCGGACTTTACTGGAGGCGAAGCCGAAGAACTGCGTCGCGCACTCGGAAGTCGTCGCTCTGCCGACAAGATGCGGGCTTTGGAGCTCAAGCTGCGCAAGGGCATGGACAAGAACCAAGTTGGACTGCCAGCCCAGGAGGAGATCATTCAGTCGATAAGCTCCTTCGCACTCTACGGCTTTCCGGAGTCTCACGCGGCCAGCTTCGCCCTTATCGCCTATGCGAGTGCATGGCTCAAGTTCCACTACCTCGGTGCATTCACGGCAGCGATCCTCAACAACCAGCCTATGGGATTCTACTCCGCCGCCGTGCTCGTCAAGGACGCGCAGCGTCATGGACTTCGAGTGCGGCCCATCGACGTGATGCGGTCGTGTTGGCCGTGTACGTTGGAACGCGAAGAAGATGGTTCGCTATCGTTGCGTCTCGGTCTTCGCTTCGCTCGTGGCCTCGGAGAAACTGCCGCCGTAGCTCTTGAGCAGGCAAGAACACTACGGGACTTCGCCTCCATCGAAGAACTCGCGCGCCGGTGCCGTCACTGTCCCGTGCTGACCTCGCAACGCTCGCCGAGGTTGGTGCGCTCAACTCGATTGGCGAAGGTTCGCATCGTCGAGATGCGCTCTGGCAAGTTCAAAGAGCGGGACGGCAGGCAGGCCCACTCCTCGAATCGCTGGATCAAGACGAAGAACAGAATTCGCCCTTACACGCCATGAATCCCGAGGAGCGCATGGTCGCCGACTACGCAGGGACAGGCGTCACCGTAGGTCGTCACCCAATGGCACATTGCCGGGACCAGCTACGGACGATGAGTGTCAGTCGTGCAGATGACCTCCGTATGCTTCGCCACGGGGTCAAAGCCCGCATCGCCGGCTGCGTAATTGCCAGACAAAGACCCGGCACGGCTCACGGTTTCATTTTTCTTTCGATTGAAGATGAAACGGGCATCTCGAACGCGATCATCGACCCAGAGCTTTACGAGCGGAACCGTTCACTGGTGACGTATGCCCGCTTCTTACTGGTCGAGGGAACGCTGCAAAACATCGATAAGGTCATTCACATCCGAGCCAAGCATATAGAAGAGTTGAATGTCACCGCAGCCCCAACGCAGTCCCATGACTTCCACTAATGAGCGAACACATGACATCGCCGGGTGACTCCCAGCCGCCCAAGGACTGGTGGTTGGAAAACGCTTGCCGCATTGCGGCCTTCCGGCTGCGGCAGGCAAAATACCTCAGCTCAAATACCGTGCCCCTTCGAGAACAAGTACGGGATAGCGTTGAGTTCGTTCGGATCGTCTGGGAAGAGATCGAACGCTCTCTTCGTGATGAACACCTGTAATCAATTCAGCCTGAGCACACTAATGGACAAACCTCGGGTGCATGCCCCCTTCTCGGTCTTGACCATCATTGAAGAGGAACCGACACAAACCGTTCCAAATCCAGTGTCCGTGAGCGCATTGGCGATTTGTCGACACCTGATCTACAAGCCGCTGTAAATAGAACCTCAGGTGAAGGTGAGATATCTCCCGTTTGTGGGCCTTCAAGGTAGCAGCTCGCTTGAAGAACAGCCACTTACGTGGATTCGACCATGCCTCCAAGATCGACAATCATTAGGCTGCTGTGCCTTCCTGAGCAGTAGATCTATGTACTTCAAAGATGAAAACGAACTTACCGATTTCGATCCGATCTTTGTCCGCGAGGGGTACGGGTTCTCGATTAGCCAGTCTTCTGCCATTCACCGATGTGCCGTTCAGCGAGCCTGCGTCACGCAGCCAATAAACGCCTTCTTCAAGCGTGATGATGGCGTGCGTCCGGAGAAATCATTGTTATCGACACAAATTTCTGATTCGAAGCTGCGGCCTATCCGAGTCGACGACCCGCGTATCGGAAAGATCTGCGCGCTTAGCTGTGGATCCAGGGGCATAACTCGGAGGGAGGCAGAGTCGATGGCCGTTCGTGGCAATGCCGGGACGACGGTAGGAGTGTCTACAGATGATTGGGTAGCGGACGGGGAAGGCACTGGAACCAAGGAGGATGGAACGGCTGCATCCGGAATGCTAGTAATCCTTCCTTCCGAGCCTATTTCTGCTACTGGAGCGCCGCGGCCTCCGATTTCTCTGGCAAGGGCTTCCTGAGAGCCAGTAAGCGATGAAAGCAGGGCCAAGACTTCGGGCATGTCTGCAAAACGTTTCCCAGCGTCGGGGTCCATGCAACGCAGAATCAAGTGATCCAGGTTCTGCGAGATCTCCATGAAGGCGGAGGGAGCACGAAAAGCCTTGCTCTTAGTACGAGCGATGAGCTGCTCGTAGTTGTCAGTCGTCAGGAACGGCGTGCGGCCACACAGAAGTTCGTAGGTGAGAACGCCTAGAGCATAGATATCGCCTTTGATGCTTCGGTTCGCCTTCAAGCAACTCCGGTGCCATATAGGCAGGCGTCCCGAAGACCCCGAAGGCAGCAGGCAAAGCATCGATCCGACGGGCAGTGGAGAAATCGATAAGCTTGACTTCGCCGCTGCGAGTCACTAGCACGTTAGATGGCTTCAGATCCCCATAGGCGAAGCCCGAGGAGTGCAGCCATCCGCAGATGCGCGCTAAGGCAGTAGTGGCGTAAACGATGGCTTCTTCAGGCAGTCTGCCACTATTCTGAAGAATGCGGTGCAGTGACGAGGCGTCGACAAATTCCATCGCGATCCAGACAGTGTCGCCTTCTAGTTCAGAGCCTCGGAAGTAAGGAATAGAGGGGTGTGAAAGTTCGCTGAGCACCTCGGATTCGCGTACGAAAACTGAGCGGACTTCCCGCGAAGGATCGCGCACATATTTAATGGCGACGACTTCGCTGCTGCGAGTATCGAGAGCGCGAATTACCCTCCCGACACCACCCGATGAGATCGGCGCTAGCGCAAGATATGGACCGAAGCGGACTTCCTTTTGGCCGTCAGGCGACTTGCCGCCTTCATTCTCAGGGAGATTGCTACGGGCGACCCGGTACCGGGGCACGGCGTCGCCTTCAATTTTCAGGAATTGCTTTTCATCAACTCGGCCCGCTTTTTCAAGGTAGCCGCGAGACTGAAGAGCTCCTATGACAGCTTCGATCGGGGCGGCCATGGTTTCGGTAATCACCAGCTTATTATTGAGTGCTTCGTACGCGGCGATGGCGTCGGCAATGTAAACTCTCGTGTGCCGCGATTGAAGATCCCATCGACGAGGTAGTAAAGGCCGAGTGAACGCTTATCCCCATCCGATAAATCCGAAGGACGTTCCCGGAAACTCTCCAGAATAGCTTCGATTCCTGCGTAGAACTCAGCATCTCGATATTCATAGGGGGTGACCGCAAGTAAGGGACGGTCATTCTCAAAGCGCACCATGGAGTGAAAAGATCGCAAAATGCGACGAGGGATACCGCGGCCCTGAAAGGATATCGCGCTCCAGATGGTTTCGGCCTCCGGAGAAGAGGCTTCGAGGGAAGGTCCTGTGCAGCAGCTGCGAGCCTCGGTCCAGAAGCACGGCAAGTAGACCTCGTGAGCGAATACGCTCTCATAGACACTTTCGCCTCGACGTACGTCCGCGCCCCAGCGCTCCTGTATGTCCTTGCCAGCCACGAACATGAATGTTAGGCCAGAGGTCGTGAAGACATTCTTGAGCATGGAAAAGAGGTCTTCTAGGACAGCGGGCTCTTCGATTTTATCCATCTCGTCGAAGACGAAAACGATGCGCAGATCCCCTTTAGGCTTACCAGGACGACGAAGGGCGCGCTGCCACCATGCGGGCCTGCCGGTCCATCCGCCACGGAGACGCCGAGCGATGCGAATGAGATCGTATTCGGCAGAGCGTTCGTCGTAGGTGAGGTAGGTGCTTTCATCGCCTTGAGTTCGGCTGCGCTTGTGGGAACCTAGTGAACTGGCTTTAATGTTGACGGCGGCAGTGGTTCCAGTCACCTCCGGGAGGTTAATAGACAAGTCCGCAACAGCAGATCGGGTCTACTTGACGGTCATCATGGTGCGGTTGTAGGCGAAGACCAGTTCAGCCAGCACCTCGGGAGCGATCTCGTCGCGGAGGGAAGACTGGTGTAGCTCCAGGTAGAGACAGCGCAACACCAAGAACATCAAATCAAGCGGCATCAGCGGACGTGCGAGGTTAAGGTGAACGGGAAGTACACGACCGCCGGGGCTTCGTTGTTCGAAAGTCGCGAGGGCCTGGTTGACGAAAGATGTCTTGCCTACTCCGCGGTAGCCGGTGATAAGGATCGCACCGCCGCGTGAATGAACCATCCGATCGACAAGCGTTGTGAGCTCGGAATGTCGGCCAACAAAACGCGAACGGGTAGACTCATCCAGAGGCTCGTGGACGAACTGAAAATCCAGCGGTAACGGAATGGTGACTCGGTAAAGTGCAGAGCTTCCGATGGGAGGTGTCATGGCTTCACAGTCTATCCCCGTTACGGAAGTCGGTCGCCTGCAGATGTCACGGCTGAGCTTCATTCTAGTCAAATCCGGCTAATTCGACTGTCAACTCACGCATTCAGGCCTTAACGCGATCGACATCTCCGGAGAACAGGCAGCCAAAGCGATCGTTTACGGGCTCTTCCAAGTTCTGCTTGCATCCGAGGTAGCGTTCTGTTGTCAGAACGGAGGCGTGACCGAGAAGAAACTGTATTTGCTCCAGTTCGCCGCCGTTCACATGGCAGAGCTTTGCGCAGGTTCGCCGAAGGTCGTGAGGGGCGAGGTGGTCGAGCTGCAGACGCAGTGCACAGGTCCGGACTACATACCAGACGACGTTTTCGGATATGCCGTTACCCCAGACGGTTCCGTGACGACTGACCGCCCTGAACACTCGTCCCTTCGTGACGGATGCAGCTGTCAGCCATCTTTCCATGGCATTCTTCACCTAGACCGGCATGGGGACGGTCCGAACGTGGTTCCCCTTGCCGACAAGGTCAACGATCGCCCAATGGCCCTGTCGGATTTGTATGTCTTCTCTGCGCAGGGCAGACAGCTCGGCTCGGCGCAGACCGCAGCCGAGCAGGATCGCTATCATAGCGACATCCCGGGCGTGGCGTAAGCCTTGCCCATTCGCTTTCTCAAGAAGCAACCGAGCCTGATCCTGATTGAGCCAGTTACCCGCGCGGCATCCGAGTTGCTTGACGCCTTTGACGCGCCGTATGCCAGCAGCAAGTTCGGGACTCAGCAGACCCGAGTCTGCCGCTTCATAGGCCAGCCTTCTGACCGCCGCAAGCCTCTGATTGATCGTTCCTGCGGCTAATCCGAGCGATTCGAGGTGTAGGCGGAAGCGGAGCACGACTATCCGGTTCAGGGCTAGTCTTGGTTCCGAACAGTACGAGTCGATGAACTGCTCCATCGCAAACTTGTAGTTGCGCCGCGAACGCGGGGAACTCAAGCTGTTCAATACTGAGGTCTTCGCGTGATCGAGGTCTGGCAGGCGAAGAACCGTCTTCCGGACGACATGCTTTCTGGTCCTCTTGGGCATACTGGCGGCCTCCTCTGCCGCAAACATGCCCAACACTCTATGCGCCTGCCAAGAGCTCAGGGTTGGTCGGCTGGAAGAGCGCACAGGCGATTTGTCACTATGAAGACGGTAAACGCCTGGCTTTGTTCAACGCCTCTCAGGATAGGTGATGGTATGCGGCGTTTCTCAGGACTATCCGGAGCCTGGATTGGCAGACGTCCGCCTGTTGACTGCGTTGAAGAGCAAACAGCATGGAACCGAAAGTTCTATGGCAAGCGAACGCTCGCAAGGAACGGCTCTCGGACTCGGACTGACAGAGGAAGTAGCGGCAGCCCTTATTCGGTAACAGTAAAGGGGATGGCGAGAACGTGTGCGGTGCGAGTAACGCTGCCGACAGCATTGATCTCGATGACGTAGCTGCCAGGCGCGGCGGAGGCCGGATACTTGCCACTGCATCCACTGAGAGCGGCGAGGCAAATGACCGCTAGGAGGCAAAGGAGCACCGAAGCGACGCCGCGGACGGAAAGGCTCCGGCGGCGGGTGAGCAGGAACATCGAAGCGAACGGAAGTGTGGCCCAGGCGAGGGTACCGCCGCTGTTCTGCCTGGGTGCTAGAGACTCCCTCCGGCTGAGATAACCGAGGACGTCGTCGGTATCGAGGTAGACGGAGGTTGAGGCCTCGCCGCCCTGCGCAAGTGACAGCGTGCTCTGCCTGAGCTGGACCGTCACATGCGGCGGGATGTTGAGGGCGCCGAGTTGGAGTTCGTCGGTGAAGGCACCAAGCGACGTGGCGGTGATGGAGAAAGTGGTGTGGTGGCCGGTGATCAGGGTGAGGGCTGTCGGTTTGGAGGCGATGGCGTAGTCGGACAGGTTGACTATTTGCTGCACGGGGGCTGAGGTAGAAGAAAGGAGGTTGGTGTCGCCGGGGTAGCGGGCGGTGAGGGTGTGAGAGCCGACGGCGAGGGAGGCAACGGTGAGGATGGCTCGGTTGCCTTGCACTGGCGCGGAGCCGAGCGCCGTGGATCCATCGAAGAAGGTGACTGCGGCGATGGGGTTGGCTCCGCCGGTGTTGGCAACGGAGGCGGTGAGGGTGATGGACTGCATGGAAAAGGCCGGGTTGAGGGACGAGGTGAGGGTGGTGATCGAAGGGATTGCGGTGATGGTTTCGGCAAGGCTAGTGGTGCTGCCCAGAAGGCTTGCGGTGGGGGTAAACGCAGCGGCGACCGTGTAGGTGCCGGGGGTGAGGGTAGAAGTGGTGTAGGTGGCGTTGCCGTTTGAATCGGTTTGGAGCGAGACGGCCAACGGCGCGCCGGTTGCGCCGCCGAGATTGAGGGTAAGAAGATTACCAGCGGCACGCTGGGTTCCGGTGGCGAGGTGAAGCGTAAAAGTTAAGGCGGAGAGCACGGGAGCGGGGTTGGCACTGGAGGTGAGGGTCAGGATGGTGGGTACGGCCGCGATGCTGACGACGACTGTGTTGCAGAAGGCGGCTGCGTAGGTGGTGTCGCCGGAGTAGTTGCAGGCGATCTGGTGGGTACCCGCGGCGAGGCCGTTGAATGCAAGAACAGCGATGCCGTTGCTGACCATGATGGGTGGGCTGTAGGCGGAGCCATCGACGAAGAAGGTAACGGGGCCGGTAAGTGCAGCGGGGCCGGGTGGATTGGCCGGCTGAACGAAGGCGGTGAAGGTGAGGGTGGAGCCGACGGTGACCGCGTTCGGGGTAACGGCGAGGGTGGCCAGCGCAGCCAGCGCGGAGACACTTTGTGAAAGGGATGCGGATGCGGGCGCGTAGCCGGTGAGTGGGTTGAGCGTGGCGGTGACAGTGTGGTTTCCGGCAGCGAAGCTTGCGGTAGACAAGAGGGCGGTGCTAGAGCCGACGGCGCCAGCGGCGGTCAGGGGCATGGTGCCTAGCGTTGTGGACCCATCGGTGAAGGTGACGGAGCCATAGCCTGAGAAGCTTTGCGACGGCCCGCCATACGCGACGTTGGCCGTAAAGGTCACGCTCTGGCCTACGGTGGAGGGGTTGGGCGAGGCGGTAAGGGTGAGGGTGGAGGGCTTGGGTGAGACAAGGACTGGGCAGGAGGCGGAGTTGCCGGCGAAGGCTCCGCTGGGGAGGTACGTTGCGGTTAAGGTATGGGTCCCGGCGGTCTGGGCGGTGAACTGGTAGAGGATGGTGGCGGTAGTGTTGAGGCTGGGCTGGCCGAGGGTAGTGCCGTTGTCGGCGAAGCTGATATAGCCGATGGGGGTGCCGTAGGCGGAAGTTACGGCGGCATTCAGGGTGGAGGTGGACCCGATGTAAAGGTTGGAGGGCGTGCAGATGAGGTTGGTGGTGGTGGGATCGCCGGCGACGACCTGGGTGAGGGCGGCAGAAGCTGCTTCGAAGCGGCCCGTGGGAAGGTAGTTGGCCGTAATGATGTGGGTGCCGACGGCGAGGGCGCTGCTGGTGAAGATAGCGGTCCCGCTGGTGGACACAGGCGCTACGGCGAGTGGAGTGCCGGCGTCGAGGTACTGGACGGAGCCGGTGGGTGTGCCGCCGGGAGCGGAAAGCTGGGCGGTGAAGGTGACAGACTGGCCGTAGGCGGATGGATTGGGGGAGCTGGTGAGGGTTTCGGCGACGGTGTTGGGCCCGCCGTACTCATACGCGCCGATGTCAACGATGGCTGTGCCTCCGCCGGTGCCGTCTTGGACGCGTGGGTCTCCGTCAAGGTCGGTGGCAGGGAGGCTGGGGGCGGCGTTGTTGCCGACATCGATCTCTGCGGAGGCTGCGCTGAGATGGAAGTCGAAGGCGGCGGGGTTGCTGAAAAGAGGGTCTTCGAAGCGATTGGCGGTCCAGGTTCCCACGCATCCTGTTCCGGCAGGCGTCAGCGGTGGGGAGTTAGGCGCGTAAAAGTCGTTGTGGTCCAAGGTTGGAGTGGTGATGATGGGCGTGGCACTTAGGCCGTATGTTCCCTGACCACAGTAGAGCGCTGGAACGGATGTGGTTCCGGTGTGGACGATCAGGTTATTCGTGATGGTCTGAGGAACGCCGAAGATGCTGAGCTCTGTCCCCTGAATTCGCGCACCGGACGTGTTGTTGGAGGTCACGGTATTGTTGGTCTGGACGCCCGTGGGTTGAAAAGGAGGGGAGCTGCCGGTAGAGGCAGCAAGTTCTATGCTCAGCCCGGTGCCGCTGTTGCCGGTAATCAGGTTGTCGACCAGCACGTGCGTGCCACCGTAGGCGTAGATCTCAATGCCGCCAACCACCTTCCCCGCACCATTGTTGCGGATGACATTGTTGGCGTAAGTAAAGAGATAGGGGTAGGCAGGGTAGTTATAGGGATCGTTCTGAGTCGCATAGTAGTTGAGTATCCCGCTTCCGTAGTTGTTTTCGATCAGGTTTCCGCTGATCGTCAGAGAAGGCGGGGAAAAGAGATAGGCATAGGGAAAGACCGAGGTTGGAGCAATCGCGATCCCGGTACTGGAATGCGCCGCGTTGACCGCAGACAGCGTCTGCAGGATGTGGTTGTTCTGAACGAGGGCGTTGCTGGCGCGCACGGTCATGCCCGACGGGTAATTGTTAAGAACAGTGTTGTTCCTGACCGTCGCATTTCCGCCGATGGTGACGCCTCCTCCGTCAGAGGCGAAGACCGGGTTCGAGACCGAGCCATTCTGGATGGTGAACCCGTCGAGAATAGCCGGGGGGCGCAAGGAGTTGTCAGAGGACAGCGGGGTGCCGATGGTGACCACGAAGCCGTTTGCCCGGCTGCCGTCGATCAGTGTGGAGGCGGCGCCGGCGGAGCTGAGAACGGTGATGGCCTTGGTGCAGGTGATCTGCTCGTAGTAAGTGCCGGGGGCCACAAGGACCGTGTCGCCGGAGCTGGCGGCGTTGATGGCGCTTTGAATGGAGGTGTAGGACTGGCCGGGGCCGACGTTAAGGGTAGCCTGAGCGTGCGTGATAACGGGCAGAAGGATCGCTGCGAAGAGGAGCAGGATCCCGGCAAGGAGGGTGCGCAGCTTGGTCTTCTGGAAACGCATGGCTCCCTTGGTGCTGGAAAAGAGGATTCGGACGGACTGCGGGAGAGTATATCAAGCGGGGTCTCTGCCCGCCGATCGCGAGGGCGGCTGCTGCGCAAAGAACCGAATCACGGGGCAGTTCGGAAAGCCGGACAGGTCTGGCGTAGATGGCACCGGAAGGCCGTAGCAACAGCCACACGGCGCACGAAAACTCGGGAAACGCCGCCTTCGCTCCGCACTCAACAGGTGGAAGCACTTCAATACGAGTGGGTTGGGTGCTGTGATACAAAGCGTTCAAGCTGCTTAATCTGGTGGCAAGTCGGTCAGCTAGGCGCTCAAAGAACAATTGATCTTTATGAGTAGACTTATGGGAAGGAATCCGCCCATGTGTTCTGAATTGGCGCGCCCCAGGCCGAGTCACGATTCGACACCTCTTGAGAACAGGCAGCCGAAACGGTCGTTCACTGATTCCAGGTTCTGCTTGCAACCCAGGTAGCGCTCGGTGGTAAGGACCGAGGCGTGCCCCAGAAGGAACTGGATTTGCTCCAGTTCACCACCATTGACATGGCAAAGCTTTGCGCAGGTTCGCCTGAGATCATGTGGCGCGAGGTGATCGAGTTTTAGACGCAGAGCACAACTCCGGACGACGTACCAGATGACGTTCTCCGAAATGCCTCTGCCCTAGGGACTTCCGTGCCGGCTCACTGCCCTGAATACTCGTCCGCCGTGACCGATGCAGCCGTCAGCCATCTGTCCACGGCACCCTTCACCCAGATCGGCATGGGAACTGTCCGGACATGATTGCCCTTGCCGACGAGGTCTACGATAGCCCAGTGTCCTTGTCGGATCTCAAAATCGCTCCTTCAACTCTGCTAATGAGGCGATCGAAATCGTTGTCGCGTCGCTCGCCCGCTGCATCAACCAGACTTCGTCCAACGCCACGATCTCCGCAGCTGCCATGGTCTTATTTAAAACAGCCGGTACGTCTGACGTTCGATCTGGCAAGTTGCGGACGTCGCATCTGGTGTCACGATTTTGACCGAGCTTGATGAGGTTTGTCGCCGTTCAGGTTGCTTGCGATAGGGATACGCGTGCAAAGAAGGCTGCCTGCTCGGGAACCATTTTGGCGCCGCAGTGAGCGGCATTCGGAACGATTGCGCGCTCGGCCGCCAGCCCGTGCTCCAGGTAATTGCGGTGCAGAGCCGCGTTGCGCTCGATGCGATTCTTGCCGATGTCGCCCATGTCGGCGAGGGCGGCCGCCCACTGGGGCGGGTACACGAACTCCTCGGTGTCGAGCTCGCCGACGATGAGCTGCACGGGGACCACCCGCATCGCCTCGAGGTCGAGCTCGGTGCCAAAGCGCTCGAACAGATTGCGCGTGCCAAGCCAGAAATCGCGGGTGGGGTCAATGCGGGTGACGCCACCGGGAGCCCCGACCGAAAGCGCCTTCAGGCGCCGGGGATGCAGATAGAAAAAGCGATGGACGAAGTGGCCGCCACCCGAAAAGCCGGCCAGGTAAAAGCGCTCGAATGGCCGCTTAAGAATAATGGACAGCTCGTCGACCATCTGGAGGAGCAGGTGGTCGTAACGGATGTCCCCTTCTTTGAGGTATTTGTAGCCGTCCGTGTTGCCGTCCCCTAGGACGCCTGCGGGAAAGACAGGAACAAGCAGGACCCATCGATGCTGATCGGCGAACGGGGCCCAGTTGTCGCGCGTGGACTGAGCTCCGCGACCCGTGCCGTGGAGAACAACGACGAGGGAATAATCACCGGGTGACTCCAGGAAGCCGTCCGGGACGTGCATGAAGTATTGGAAGCGCGGGTCGCTACGCAGGGCGAACAGGACTTTGGGCCAGCGTCGCGGGCCTTGATCGGCCCAGAGTTCGGGAGAAGGGTGCTGCGGCATTATGCCTCCTGCGCCGGCATGGGTAGGGCTGCCGACATGCCGATTTCGTGCAGACTTGCGTTCGAGGTTCGAGGACCGAAGATCCCGACGGTGAGCATGTTGAGGAGAGAGGCGGCGACCAGGAAGACAAAGACGCCGCGAACGCCGGCACGCAGCAGAAGAAAGCCGACGATGTAGCCGTTGAAAGCAGTAACCAGGCGCTCGATCGAGTAGACCAGGCCGATGCCTCGAGCGCGCAGACTGGTGGGGAATAGCTCACTCCGGTAGGTGTGGGTACCGTAGCTAGCAAGATTGTTGCCGATGGTGAGGAGCAGGCCGAAGGTGAGCCAACCGGCGGCCGTCGTTTGCCGCGCAAAGAGGAGCCCCGCGATGGCGACGATGGCAGCCCCGGTGACAATCTGCCACTTGCGCTCGGAGCGGTCAGCGATGTACGAAAAGAGCAGTGGCGCGACCGGATACGACAGAGCGATGAGGGTGGAGTAGAGCAGGCTCTTGATGATCGTGACGCCGCGTGCTTCGAGCAGGGTTGGGAGCCAATTGCCGAAACCGTAGTAGGCGGCGGCTCCTGCGCAGCTTGCTACGATGAGCATCAGAGTGCGGGACAGCAGGGCTCCACGAAAGAGCAAGGCGTAGCCGGCCTGAATGGGCGTGGGTTCAGGTTCCTGGGACGCAGCGGACTGGGCGGCGGCCGGCGGCAGCTTGTTTCCGGCAAGGCGCTCGATCCTGGCTTCGAGACGCTCGACGATGACCAGGCCGGCGTCGAATTGTCCGTGCCCGGCAAGCCAGCGCGGCGACTCCGGCAGGCCGCGACGGACCTGCCAGATAAGCAGCGCGCCAAGCACGGGCACGACCAAAAGGAAGCGCCATCCGTCAATACCGAAGAGTATCCGCTTGCTGAGAAGGACGGCCGTAAAGCCGGCGATGGGCACGGCAGTGTACTGGAGCGACTTGCTGATGGCGAAGCCGCGTCCGCGCATGCCCTTCGGGACCATCTCGGAGAGATAAGAGTCGATCGCAACGACCTCCGCCCCGACACCGACGGAGGCGATGAGCCTCCAAAGGCAAAGGCCGGCGGCGGAATGGAGACCGCTCATAACAAGCGTCGCCGAAGCGTACCACAGCAGAGAGTAGGTGAAGATGGGCCGGCGGCCGTAGCGGTCCGCGACTGCGGAGAAAACGAGGGCTCCAAGGAAGAGGCCGGCGAAGGTGGCGAAGGCGAAGGTGGCTAGGTCCGGCAGGCCAAAGAGACCGCCCTTGCCGGCGTGGAAGATGCCGGCAGCGACGAGGGCGGGGGCGATCAGGCTGGTAAGGGCCGTTTCGTAGATTTCGAAGAAGGCACCGAAGGAGATGCGCGCCACCAGTCCCCAGAGAGGACGGCTGGGTGCGAGACGGTCGATGCGAGCGGAAAGAGCTGCCGCGTTGTGTTGCGTGGTCATCTGAAAGCCTCGAAAGCGCGGTGTTCCCAATCAAGATGACTGTGAAGTCTCAAGAGTTCAGCTAGGCTGACATAGTAGCCCGCTTGTGCCGTTTCTCGCTACTCAAATATTTTCTGATCTCGTTCCGGGTGTGCTCGAGGTGCGAGCGCATCGCTGCTTCACACGCGTCGGGATCGCGCCGGGATAGCGCTTCGAGAATGGTGCGATGATCCGCAGCGCCCTCCGGAGTGGGCCGTGTGCTGAGCGCGCCGGGAAAACGATAGGAGCGCATCAAGATCCAGATCTCCCCGCTGAGCAGGCGGATGAGCCGCTGATTACCGCTCGCGAGGGCGATCTCGTAGTGAAGGTCAAGGTTGCGCCAGGAGCTGAAGATCTGCGGACGGCCGCGGTCCCGCTGCTCGAGCACACCGAGAAGGGCGTGCAGGCGCTCAAGGTGTTCCTCGGTGATGTTTTTCGCGGCAAGCCGGATGGCTCCGACTTCGAGCAGCTCACGCAGGTCAAGAAGTTCCATGACTTCCTTGTCCGTGAGCTTTACCACGCTGGTGCCTAGATTGCGGCTGCGCACGACAATGCGGCGCCCTTCCAGCTGGCGAAGCGCCTCGCGCACGGTGCCGGCGCTTACGCGGAGATCGGCGGCGATGCGCGACTCACGGATGCGTTCGCCGGGCAGCAGCTCGCCGCGAAAGATCGCAACTTCAAGCCGTTCCACCACATCGTCGACCAGATCCTTGGGTGAGATTGTCTCGGTCACGATTATTCCGCAGGCCTCTTCTACGAGTATAGCGAGCGATGCGATTGAAGGCGGCTAGCTCACACTTGACAAAGTTCCACCCGCCCCTGCACTATACGACTCGCCCAAAGTCTTGAGACTTGCGCGCACGGCAGAAAGCGACAAGAGGCTCTGCCTGGAGGTTCTATGACGTTCCGTGTGCCCCTTGCCTTGTTGCCGCTTTTCACCCTGTTTGCCTCGCCGACGCTAGCTCAGAATGTCGGGGCGACCCTGTCCGGCGTCGTCAAGGACCCCACCGGCGCGACCATTCCCGGGGCGAAGGTCGTGGTGACCAACGTGGCAACCAATGCCCAGCGCACCGCTACTGCGAGCGGCTCGGGGCTCTACAGCCTCAGCGATTTGTCGGCGGGCTTCTATCGCGTGACAATCAGCGCGCCGGGCTTCTCCACCGGAGTCACCAACAGCGTGGAGCTTACGGTGGGCGGCGCACGGGAAGTGGATGGTACGCTGAGCGTCGGCGCTGTGAACAACAGAGTGGAAGTCACGACGGCCCCGGCAGACGTGGAAATCGATACGTCGATCGTGAGCGCCACGGTGGGGGAGAAGAGGATCGTCGATCTTCCGTTGAACGGGCGCGACTGGACGCAGCTGGCCACGCTGCAACCTGGAGTAAATTTCGTGCGGTCGCAGCCGCCGACGGGCAGTGCGGCAGCCTCGAACCGCGGCTCGCGCGGGTATGGAACGCAGCTGACGGTGAACGGCCATTCGCCGTATGAGAACAGCTACCGGCTGGACGGCGTGAACGAGAACGACTATTCGAACGGCGCGCCGGGCAGCCCGCTAGGCGTCAACCTGGGTGTCGATGCCATCCAGGAGTTCAGCGTGATCACGTCGGCGTACACGGCGGAGTACGGGCGCACCTCGGGCGGCATTGTGAACGCGATTACGCGCTCGGGCACGAACAAGGTGCATGGCAGCGCATACATTTTCGATCGCGACAGCATCTTCGACGCGCGCAACTACTTTGACCCGGCGGCCATTCCGACCCTGCACCGGGAGCAGTTTGGCGGCTCGCTGGGCGGGCCCATCCACAAGGATAAGACGTTTGCCTTTGCGAACTACGAGGGCATCCGGCAGTCGGCCGGGCTGCCAATCATTAGCATGACGCCAACGGCAACGGCACGTGCCGGTGCGATTCATACGGCCACAGGCGCGGCGCAGCAGGTAACAGTAAACCCGGTGATCGCGCAGTACCTGAATCTCTACCCGTTGCCGAACTACGGGTCGGTCGTGCCCGGAACCTTTGGCGATGTGGGCTTTTTCCAATATACGGCGAACACGACGATCTCAGAGAATTTTATAGTCACACGCTTGGACCAGACGCTCGGGAGCGAGGACACGCTGAGCGCGACCTACCTGCGCGACAACAGCCCCGAACAGACGCCGGATGCGGGCGGCAATGAGGAGTTCCTTTTCAACGCGGGACGTCAGGTTGCTGCGCTGACCGAGACGCATATCGTGACCCCGAACCTTTTGAACGCGGTACGGGTGGGCTTCAACCGGTCGCTGGGCAACGTGGACATCCCGATCCAGGCGCTGAACGCAACGGCGGCGAACCAGACGCTGGGCTACCTGCCGGGGCTCTATATTCCGCGGCTGCAGGTCACCGGGCTGGCGATCGTGGGCGGCCTGGGCAGCGAGCGCTCGGTCTCAACGGCGCAGAACTCTTTGCAGTTCTACGATGATGTGTCGTTCTCGCGCGGGCGCAACATGCTGAAGTTCGGCTTCAACTACGAGCGCCTGAACGGCTATACACATGCTACCCTGCCCAACGGCAGTGCTACGTTTGTGACGACATCGGCAGCGGGTACGGCGCTGGCGAACCTGCTGCTGGCGCGTCCGTATGCGGCGGATGTGGTGCCGACCGGGGCGACCACCACGGCGGAGCCGGTCGACAATTTGTTTGCGGGTTATGTGCAGGACGATCTGCGGCTAAGCGGCCGGTTTACGTTGAACCTGGGCCTGCGATACGAGGCGACGACCATCCCCTACGACCGGCGCGGCCTGGGGGGCGAGGTGAATTCGCTGACGGCCCCGGTAGGCAGCCCCGCATGCCCGCAAACTATTCAGCCGACGACGGTGCCGGGCTGCACGGTCACGATTTCACAATATCTGCAAAGCAATCCGACGCTCAACGACTTCGAGCCACGCGTGGGCTTTGCCTGGGACCCGTTTGGAGACAGAAAGACGGCGGTCCGCGGGGCCTTCGGCATCTATGACGTGCTGCCGCTGCCCTATATTTTGACCACGTACTCGAGCATTTCAGCGCCCTACGCGAACGACGCGGTGCTGGTAGGCAATGTGCCGGTGGGTACGTTCCCGTTCGGCGTCGCTGCGGTGGGCACGGCAAACCCGGGTGCCCGACTGGGCCGGTATTATGCGCCGAACCCGCGCCGCGACTACTCGCTGAATTACAACCTGAACGTGGAGCAGGAGTTTGGCCGGCACTTTTCAACGCTGGTTGGGTACACAGGCTCGCACTCGCTGCATACGCCGTTCTCGTCGAACGAAATGAACCAGGTGGCTCCGTCGCAGGTTCAGGTGATCAACGGGCGGTACTTCTGGCCGCTAACAGGCGGGGTAAAGCAGGATGCGAATGAGTCGAGCATTTTTGGCATTCTCTTCGACGGCAGCGCACACTATAACGGGTTGCTCACGCAGGTGAAGGTTTCGCAATACCACGGCCTGACGGCACAGGCGACCTACACGTGGAGCCAATGCACCGACTATGGATCGAGCACGTCGACTCCGAACAACTACACGAACTCGGTGACAAACCTGATCTACTTCGACAAGGCACAGCGGAAGGGCGGATGCGACTTCAACCTCACCCAGCTGTTTTCAACCAACGTGCTGTATGAGCTGTCGAGCCCCACGCGCAACGAGGTGTTGAAGACGCTGGGCGGCGGGTATCAGGTGGGCACCATTGTGTATGCGACAACCGGCGTGCCGTTTACGCTGCTGCAAAGCGGGGACGTGCTGGGACAGAAAGGTAACGCGTTAAGCGCGTTCCCGGACCGCGTGCAGAACTGTGTGCCGTACGCAACCAATTACAAGAACAATGGCGGTTACTACGTGAATACAAACTGCTTTGTCTTTCCGACAGTCGCCGCAACGTCTCCGCTTGCGGCGATATGCAACCAGGGTGGGCTGACGCCGGTGAACGGTCAGGTGCTGTGCCTGAATGAGCAGGGCAACCTGCGACGGAACGGCCTCATTGGACCTCGGCTTGTTGAGGCGGATGTTTCGATGATCAAGAATACGCGCGTGCCGAGGCTTGGAGAGACCTTCAACTTTCAACTGCGGGTGGAGGCATTCAATGTCTTGAACCATACGAACTTCCAGGCTCCGGGAGGAAGCAGCTTTGCGGCGAGAAACACGTCGCAAGCAAACTTCAATGCAGAGACGGGTCCGTTGACGGCTCCGCTGACGGCCACGGCGACGACCAGCCGGCAGGTGCAGCTGGGCGCGAAATTCATCTTCTAAACTGATGCTTGTGGAGCGGGAGTAGAACATGGAACGAGCTGTGGAGCATGGCGAACGAAGCCTGGAAGAGGTACTTGTCGTCGTGCCCTCGGGCATGCTGGGCGCCGGCTTTCTGCCGGAAGATGTGGAGCGCGGCATCGCCTTGGGAGCGCATGCGATCGCGATCGACTCGGGATCGACCGATAGTGGGCCCGCTTATCTGGCGCGCGGCGTTTCCAAGATGAATCGGGAGGCGGTGAAGCGAGACCTGGAGGTGCTGATTGCGGCGGCGCATCGGGCAAGAATCCCTCTATTGGTGGGCACCTGCGGAACGAGCGGTACGGATAGCGGCGTGAACTGGACACGCGACATCGCAGTGGAGGTGGCGCAAAGCCTGGGCATTGCGCCGCGCATTGCTTGCCTTTACAGCGAACAGAACGCGGAGACGCTGGCCAGGAAAAACGATGTCGGGGAGATCACGCCACTTGCGCCGTTTGGGCCGGTAACGGATGAAACGCTCTTCTCTTGCAACCACATCGTCGCGCTAATGGGGCCGGAGCCATATATCGAGGCGCTCAAACAACGGGCCGACATTGTGCTTGGCGGCCGGACCACGGATACCGCGGTACTAGCCGCGGTGCCGCTGATGCGCGGTGCGGGCGCGGGTCCGGCATGGCATGCGGCGAAGGTAGCCGAATGTGGCGGACAGTGCACGGACAATCCGCGCAACGGCGGCGTGCTTATGCGGGTGGGCAGTAGGAGCTTCGACATGGAACCGCTGCGGAAGGACAACGCCTGCTCGCCGGAAAGCGTTTCCGCGCACATGCTTTACGAGTCGAGCGATCCGTTTATCTTAACGGAACCTGGCGGTGTGTTGGACGTGACACATGCGCAGTATGCCTGGGTCGACAAACGAGTGACGCGGGTGACCGGCTCCGAGTGGACGGGAAAGCCGTACACAATGAAGCTTGAGGGTGCGCGGAGCGGCAAATTTCAAACGATCATGATTATTGGCATCCAAGACCCGTTCGTGCTCGCGAACCTCGATGAATTTCATACGACGATGCACAGCCTGCTTGTCGACCGAGTCAAAAAGACCTTCGGAAAAGACGCGGGTGACTTCGACATCTCGCTGCGAATCTATGGATGGAATGGAACATCCGGGCAGCCGGTGCCCGAAGGGACGCCTCCGCCCCGCGATGTGGGAGTGATGTTTGTGGCCACGGCGAGTTCGCAGGACTTGGCGAATCGCATTGCGAAGTGCTGCAATCCGTATTTCTTTCACATGCCGTTGCGGCCAGGCATCGAGCTGCCAAGCTATGCTTTTCCGTTTACCCCGGCTGATATTCCGCGGGGCGAGGTCTACGAGTTTGTTCTAAATCATGTGGTCCATGTGGACGACCCCACCGAACTGGTGCGTATCGCCTGGGTCGACCTGGCGGCGAAGCAGCGCGAAGAAGAGGTGGCGAATGCCTAAAATCAGCGAGGTGTGCCGACACGTCCGATCGAAAAACGCCGGGCCGTTTTGGGTGACAGTGGACTTTTTTTTTAAAGATGAACAGTCCTATACGCGGTACCATGCTTCGCCGACATTGAGGCCGGAGCTTTTTCAACGCCTGTTTGGAGCCGACCCCGCGCTCGTGAAGTATGTACCGGTGCCGACATTGAAGATGGTCAAAATATCGTATCCGCGTTCTAACCCGCAAGGCTGGATGGGAGAGCGCGACATGCATGCAGGGCAGCAGTTTGCAAGGTTGCTAGATGTGAGCGTGGGAGACTAGGTGCCGTTCGGACGTGACCACCTTGCTCACATCATCTGCCAGGACCAATGATTCTCCCGGACTGTAGGTCGTCTTGGCGGTCACAACCCAGTTATCGTGCGCTGCAGAGACTTCGGTACGACAAGTCGCATTCCCGGAAACCCTGCTCTAAGCGTTCTCGACTGGCGACTTCAGGCCAATGCACTCATCTAGATCCGTCACTGCTAGGTGCAGGAGCTGCACCCGTCGGCCTCTGCATTGAGAACTCGCGTACTGGCCTCTTCCCCGTCAGCCTCCAACCTTCAAGGGACGAAAGATGCCTAGTCTGCTTGCCGGTGTGAAATCGGAAGATCCGGCGTCTCTTCATTGCAATATCGAGCGTCAATAACCTGTTTCACCCCGACCGCGATGGAGAGCTGCGTACCATCTGTGAATCTCACCAGGACTTCCTTGCCGAACTCATCGTCCTCATACACCGACAGTTCTGCGACCAGCTTGCCCGCGACTTCAGGGAATTCAAGTTTTGCTTCCGCCATTATCCTCGCACCTGTACCAGATCGATCCATGATGTCCCTTATTAGGGGATCGGGTCAACCGTTCACCACACTTCAGATGTGGCAGGAAAAACGAAACCGGAGGCTCGGAAATCTCGGAAGGGGCGCAGTCCCGCCATGAGAGATTACTACGCCGGAGTCTTGGCGAAAGTAATTTCTGCTCGACTGGAAGCCGGCCTGACGCAGCGTGAAGTTTCGCTGCGGCTGGGCATGGCTCATTCGTTTATGAACAAGTGCGAGTCTGGCGAACGAGCAATCGATGTTGCCGAACTCTGGGCGCTGTCTGGGATCTACGGCAAACCGCTGAGCTTCTTCGCCCCGGAGCGCTGACAACCGGTACTCCTATGCTGCCAGGCCCCTTTATCGCAACTGTCACACCCCAACCGAAATCGCTGAGTCATTGCGCGCGTGACGATTAGGCCGTCTCTGAGGTTCTGCCGCCCCTAAATCCGTAAATCTTGCGATCCATCTCCAGAGGGTCCGGCACACTCTGTGGCGGCTTTTTGACCTGAGATATCCGCCGCATGAATGCGCGGGCAAATTCGCTCACAAGCTTTGAGCGGTTCTCAGCCCGCGAAGCCAAGCACACCTGTAGCTGCAGTTCTCTATCGGCCAAGGCCGCACTGTGGCACCGAGCTGTTGCACCTTGAGTGCACCCGCCATGGATACGAAGGCAACACCCAGATTCTCCGAAACGAGTCAACACCTTTTGCCCATCTCTGATAACGATTTCTTCCTCTTCGGCTCGGCGGAGAATGGAGTCATATACCCCAGGGTGAGCTTTACGTTCGAACAATATCCAGGTCTCTTCCGCCAAATCTGCGAGCGTTACAACGTCCTTCTCCGCTATCGGGCTATTGTCCGGCAGGATGACGTAAAGCGGTGCCTCGCTTACCTTGCTTGTGGTGAGCTTGCGATTGGGACCGGGGTTGGCGACCAGAGCCATATCGAGTTTGCCGACGAGAAGAGAATGCACAAGTTCCGGCGCGAAATCGCTGTGCAGGCTAACCTTGAGGTTCGGGTACAACGGGAGATGAATCGAGAGCAGCGCCGATGTTAGAAATGGATCGGCGTATGGAGATCGACCGATAGTAAGGATCGACTCTTGCCCCTCCGTTGCTGCCCTTGCAGCTTGCATTGCACGCTCATTGTGCAGAAGGGAGAGGCGGGCTTCCTCGACAAAAACTCTTCCAGCCTCGGTCAGCGTCACGTTGGCGTTATTGCGCTCGAAGAGCTTGATGCGGTGCTTCTTTTCGAGTTCTTGAACCCTTCGGCTTAGGCCTGATTGCGTGATGCCGAGGCGTTTGGCGGCACGGGTAAAGTTCAGCTCTTCGGACAGCATCACGATCGCTGCTAGTAAACGAACATCAATCCATCTCTGCATGGGCCCGCCCTCCACCCGTAAGGAAGGTATATCTACGCGTGTCCATCGAGTCCCCGATTGGGCCGCGCTGTAACTAAGTAGACGCTCCCGCGGCGATTTTAGTCACCATGGTGGCACCTGTCTCCCAGTCTTTCCCATCTAAGGTTGGCCCAAGGGTCGCGTGTTATGCGTACGGGTCATCATGCAGGTCGCGAAAGTCATTGGACATGAGCCGTACGGATGAGGAACCCTATGGTTGCGGGGGAACTGAAATGCCGTCGAATGGTCAAATTGCCGATACATCTGAAATAAACGAAGCGCAGCAAGACGACGGTAGAGAGTCGGCGGCAACAATGCCAGATCCCACCCGGAAAAAGCCTGTCCAGAGGGCTGTAATCCCCCCAGATCAACGCCTCCTGATCGACCGGCGCAATGCAGCCCAGTACCTGTCAATCAGCCAACGAAGCCTTGATTACCTCCTGGCACATGGGGAGTTGAGCGTCCGCCGTATTGGCTCGCGGGTTCTGATTCCACTCTCAGAACTGCAACGGTACGCCCGGATCGATCATAGGCGACTCGTGAGCTGACAAGGTTTCGTCTCCTATAGGCTTCCCGTAATCCCCGAGCCGCAGCGTGAGCTGCGGCTTTCGTGCGACTAAAGCCGGGGTGATAGCCGCCGCCAAAACCCTCAGTCGCGACCGGGTTTGCGGACCAAAGCC
>CAXTPN010000011.1:0-29935 GCA_964246125.1 uncultured Acidobacteriaceae bacterium | reverse complement strand
CACTCATACTAAGTCCAGACTTAAGTAGCCTGTTTTGAATACTTTACATACTTTAGGGGGGAAGGGGGTCAAGCCACCCCACGCCCCGCGATCCGCGTTCTATCATGGAACCAGCATGTTTCTCTTTCGACACCGCGTCTGCTTCGTCCTTTGCGCGGGTCTAGCCTTGTCCGCATCGCTCCCCGCGCAATCCGGCGACCTCGCCGCCCACGAGCGCAAAGCCCACGAGTACCTTCAGTCCCGCCAGCCTGACCTCGCCCGCAAGGAATTCGCCATCGTCGCCTCGGCCCAGCCCGCGAACCTCGACGCCCAAGCCAACCTCGGAGTGCTCCTCTACTTCGCGGGCGACCTCCCGAACGCCGCGCCTCACCTCAAGGCCGCGCTTGCGCTTGACCCCAAGCAAAGCAAGCTGCAGGCTCTGCTCGGCTTCTGCGAGCGCCGCAAGGGAGACCTTTCCGCCGCCCGCGCCGACCTCGAAGCCGCCCTGCCGTCGCTTACCGAGGAGAAGGTCCGCAAGCAGGCCGGCTTGGAACTGGTCGAGCTCCAGACCACCGCCGGCGACCTCACGGCCGCATCCGTCACTGTGACATCGCTGCGCGCCTCGCTCCCCACTGACCCTGAAGTCCTTTACGCCGCCTATCGCGTATTCACGGACCTTGCCGGTGAGGCCATCCTCGACCTCTCCCTCGCCGGTCCCGCCTCCCCGCAGATGCACCAGGCCATCGCGCATGAGCTGGTAAAGGCCCGGGACAACACGTCCGCCATTGCCAACCTCCGTCAAGCGCTCGCCGCCGACCCCCACCTCCCCGGCGCCCACTTTGAACTCGCCGAACTCCTCGCCACCTCCTCCTCGCCGCAGCTGAAGAATGAAGCCAGCCACCAGTACGAGCTGGCACTGACCGACAACCCGCGCGATGACAAGGCGCTTACCCGCCTCGCGGGTCTCTCGGCAGCCAACGCGGATCACCCTGCTGCTATCGCTCGCTACCGCCAGGCGCTTGCTGTTCAGCCTGAGAACGCCGATGCCTCCATCGGCTTGGCTTATGAGCTCTCCGAGACCGATCAGCCGGAGGCCGCACTTCCTCTGCTTCTGGGAGTCACCAAAAGTGATCCTTACAACCTGCTCGCTCACTATCGGCTGGCAGCTCTATATCGGCGCATGCATCGTCCTGATGACGCAAAGCGCGAGATCGCGGAGTACGAGCATCTCAAGAGCACGCGAGAGAAGCTGCGCGGCGTATACGACGCCTTGCGCACCAATCGTCCTTTTACCAATGACCCCACGAATTAGGCCCGGTATCATCATGGGGGTTCTGCTCAGCAGCCTGTGCTATCGCGCTGCCGTGCCTCAAGGACCACCTGCAGCGACCCGGGTGCCGGAACTCACGGACATCACGGCTTCCACGGGAATCCACTTCAATCACCTCGCAAGCCCTGAGCAAAAATTCATCGTCGAGTCTATGAGCGGCGGCGTGGCCCTGCTCGACTATGACAACGACGGCTGGCTCGACATCTATTTCACCAACTCACCCAGCGTGAGCATGTGGAAGGAGGGCACTAAAGCGCGCAGCACGCTTTACCATAACAATCACGACGGCACCTTTACCGATGTCAGCGATAAGGCCGGGGTAGCCTACCCATGCTGGGCCATGGGCGCGGCGGTGGGTGACTTCGACAACGACGGCTGGCCCGACCTCGCAGTAAGCTGCTTCGGCGGCGTAGTTCTCTATCGCAACAACCGTGACGGCACTTTTACCGACGTAACCCGAAGCTCCGGCCTTGCGCAGGATAAGGGCTGGGCCACCGGTCTCGCCTTCGGCGACTACGACGGAGACGGTTTCGTCGATCTATTTGTCCCGCACTATGTCGATCTCGACCTCGAGCATCTGCCCGCCTTCGGCTCACAGAAGACATGCACATACCATGACATCGCCGTGCAGTGCGGGCCACGCGGCCTCAAGGGATCACCCGACACACTCTACCACAACAATGGCGACGGAACCTTTACTGAGGTGAGCCGCCAGTCCGGGGTCGACGATCCCCACGGCTTCTTCGGCCTGCAGGCTGTCTGGTCAGACTTCGATGGGGACGGCAAACTCGACCTCCTCCTCGCAAACGATGGCGAGCCCAACTTCCTTTATCACAACCAGGGTGGCGGCCGCTTCAAGGAGGTTGCCAGCGAAGCGGGCGTATCCCTCAGCGAGAGCGGCGAAGAGCAGGCTAACATGGGAGTTGCTTTGGGCGATTACACCCGCACAGGACGCCAGAGCATCGCGATCTCCCACTTCAGCGAAGACTATGCCGTCCTCTATCGCAACGATGGCTCCCTCAACTTCACCGACGTATCTCACGCCGCGAAAATAGCACAGCCAACCGCACCCTATGTGGGCTGGGGAGACGCGTTCCTCGATACAGGAAACCGCGGGCTGCTCGACCTCATTCTTGTGAACGGCCATGTATACCCGCAGGTCGACAACGCCAAACTCGCCACGACCTACAAAGAGCCCAAACTGCTTTTCTGGAACAATGGGGACGGCACCTTCCGGGATGCGAGCAAGCTGGCCGGTCCCGCTCTGCAGGTTCCTCAGGTCAGCCGCGGCCTCGCTGTCGGGGACCTCTTCAACACCGGACAACTCAACATCGTGATTGAGAACCTTACCGGAGGGCCTATGATTCTGCAGACCAGACCAGAACCATCTAGGCATTGGGTCAGCTTCCAGCTTGAGGGCTCTCCTTCAAACCGCCTGGCTCTCAATGCGCGCGTCTTCGTCCGCACTGGCAACATCGAGCAGTCCGCCGAGGTCCTCAGCGGTGGCAGCTATCTCTCGCAAAGTGATCTTCGCCTCCACTTCGGTCTCAACGCTTCCACCCAGATAGATCAAGTACGCGTCCTCTGGCCGGACGGCAGGCAGCAGACCTTCGCGAACCTCCCTGTCAATCGCTTCTACCGGTTGAAGGAAGGCAACATTCCTCGGTAAGCTGGGCATAGTCGACAAGATGACAAGTAGAGTGTTCCTGTGTTCGCTCGCCATCGTTACTTACAAGCGGACAAGCGTTTTTGTCTAAGCACCCACTGAAGGCGTAACCTTGTTTCTGTCTATGAGCCTGCGCCACGTTTCCCTGCTACTTACCACCTTTTTACTCCCCTTCGCGGCGTTCGCAGCGGCGCCGCCGGATTTTGGACCGAACGTCTTCGTCTTCGCTCCAACTACGCACATGCAGGAGATGCAGGACAAGATTGACCATATCTATACGCAGCAGCAGCACAGCGAATTTGGCGCTGGCCGCTTCGCCTTCCTCTTTCTCCCCGGCGAGTACAAGCTCGACATCCCCGTCGGCTTCTACACACAGGTTCTCGGCCTCGGCTCAAGCCCCGATGCCGTCCACGTCACTGGCAATGTTCATGCCGATGCCTCTCTGCCGCACAACAACGCTACCTGCACTTTCTGGCGTTCGGCGGAAAATTTCTCCGTCACGCCGACGGAGAACAACACGCTCCGCTGGGCTGTCTCACAGGCTGTTACTTTCCGTCGCATGCATGTGCTCGGCAACATGGTTCTGCACCAGGATCATGGCTGGGCCAGTGGTGGATGGATGTCCGATACCAAGGTGGACGGCAATGTCGCTTCCGGTTCGCAGCAGCAGTGGTTTTCACGAAATGTCGAGTGGAAGAGCTGGACCGGTTCCAACTGGAATATGGTCTTCCTCGGTGCGCTGAACGCACCGCCGGAAAGCTGGCCGCAACCGCCATACACAGTGATTGCGAACACACCCGTCATTCGTGAAAAGCCTTTTCTACAAGTAGATTCCGCAGGCAACTACAGCGTGCGAGTCCCAACACTCGCCCGGGAGCGAGCCGGCTACAGTTGGCGCAACGGCCCGACTCCCGGACAAAACATACCGCTGAACCGTTTCTACATTGCACATCCTGACGTAGACACCGCAGCCACCATCAACGCGGCACTCGCGCGCGGCAAGAACCTGTTGCTTACGCCCGGCACCTATGACCTCAGTGAACCTATACATGTGCTTCGTAAGCATACTGTCGTGTTTGGCCTGGGCTTCGCCACTCTTCATCCCACCCAAGGCACAGCAGCCATGACGCTCGCGGATGCAGACGGCATTGTTGTGTTCGGCCTCCTGTTCGAGGCTGGGGAAACACGCTCGCCGGTTATGCTGCGGGTGGGCGACAATCTCAGCAAAACCTCGCACCGCAACGATCCCATCTCCCTGCATGACATCTTTTTCCGTGTGGGCGGTGCCGCGGTGGGCAAGACCATCGGCAACCTGGAGATCGATAGCGACGACGTCATCGTGGATCATACTTGGATCTGGCGCGCCGATCATGGGCAAGGCGTTGGCTGGACTAGCAACCTCAGCGACAACGGCCTGGTGGTCAACGGCAACGATGTTACCGCCTATGGCCTCTTCGTGGAGCATCATCAGCAGTACCAGGTGCTCTGGAACGGTGAGCGCGGGCGCACCTACTTCTACCAGTCGGAGATCCCATACGATCCCCCCACTCCATTAAGCTGGACAGACGCCACCGGCTCCAACGGTTGGGCATCGTACAAGGTAAGCGCCTCCGTGAAAGAACACGAAGCCTGGGGTCTCGGAATATACAGCGTCTTCCGCCATCCGGGCGTAACGCTGGCGCGGGCGATCGAGGCGCCCGAACGCTCCACCGTCTGCTTCCACCACATGATTACTGTTGCGCTTGACAACCTGGGCGAGATCACCCACATCATCAATGATGCCGGGGCGCCCGCCACGACCAAGCAGCCCCGCGTGGACCCGAAGCTCGACACATACCCTCTTCCCGCTACCAAGCCATGACACGCCTCGATCCGGGCGCGGCTCAGTACCGCGATCAGTTCCATCTTCTCCGCGGCAAGCTCGTGCTCCACAAAGAGGCACAAGTGGCGCCTGCACATGGAAGGATTACGAAACATACGGGTTAGCTACCCCGTCTTCTTACAGTAGAGCGAATCTGCATCAAGGTAACATACGGGTACAGAATTTCCACCACGCATCGACTGTTTCCGCTTTTGTTCGCTACACGCAGGTAGGACTGAGTCACAATTCAATCACGCTCACTTCAATCACGCCCACTTTTTGAGCTTCTCAAATCTCAACTTTTCAGCGCCGCTTCGACACAACTGCTCTTCAAATCAGCCCAATGTAGAAGAATGATCGATAATCGGCAAACGACCTGATCCTTCTCGTCTGCGGGAAAGGTGTGGTAAGTTCCCCGTTATACTTCAGGGAAGGCGGCTGATAACAATTGCGGGTGAGGAGATGTTGAGACTGTGACGGAGAAGATATTCGCAACGGCCGGCGAGGCTTTGACTGGGGTCGTCTTTAATGGCATGACCGTGATGTCGGGGGGGTTTGGTCTTTCGGGTAATCCGGAAGACCTCATCCAGGCACTGAAGGCCAGCGGAGTCAAGGAACTCACAGTGATTTCGAATAATTGCGGAGCTGATCACTTCGGATTATGGCACCTTCTCAATAACGGCCAGATTAAGAAAATGATCTCCTCCTATGTTGGCGAGAACAAGCTCTTCGAGCAGCTTTACCTGTCGGGACAGTTGGAACTGGAATTGAACCCGCAGGGCACACTGGCAGAGCGAATTCGTGCAGGAGGAGCGGGGATTCCGGCGTTTTATACAAAGACCGGGGTAGGCACCGTGGTCGCCCAAGGCAAGCCCACGGAACAGTTCTGGGGAGAGACTTATCTGCGCGAGACCTGGCTGCGTGCAGACCTGGCTCTCGTCAAGGCGTGGCGCGGCGATCACGAAGGCAACCTTGTGTATCGCAAGACTGCGCGCAACTTCAATCCCAATATGGCTACGGCCGCCAAGGTAACGATTGCAGAGGTCGAAGAGCTGGTGCCCAACGGCACGCTCGACCCCGATCATATCCATACTCCGGGGATTTATGTGAAGCGAATTTTCCAAGGGACCAATTATGAGAAGCGTATCGAACAGCGTACGGTACGCCCGCGGTTTGCAAGGGAGAATGCCTGATGGCTTGGACACGGAACGAAATGGCGGCACGGGCCGCGCTCGAGCTCCAAGATGGTTATTACGTCAATCTTGGTATCGGCATCCCCACGCTGGTTGCGAACAATATCCCGGCAGGAGTCCATGTGACGCTTCAAAGTGAAAACGGAATGCTGGGCATTGGTCCTTTTCCGTTTGAGGGGGATGAAGATGCCGACCTCATTAATGCCGGTAAACAGACTGTGACCGAGTTGCCGACTTCTTCCTTCTTCTCCTCGGCGGATAGTTTCTCCATGATTCGAGGAGGCCATATCGACATGGCGGTGCTCGGCGCGATGGAAGTCTCGGCCAAAGGCGATATCGCGAACTGGACGATCCCCGGGAAGATGGTGAAAGGAATGGGGGGCGCGATGGATCTGGTGGCTGGCGTCAAGCGGGTGATCGTGGTGATGGACCACACCAGTAAAGCGGGAGCGCCAAAGATATTGAACGAGTGTACTCTGCCTTTGACGGGCAGCGCCTGCATCGACCTGGTGATCTCCGATCTCTGCGTGTTCGCGATCGATCGCAAAGCGAGTGGCATGCGGCTGATCGAACTGGCTCCAGACGTCACTCTAGCTGAAGTCAAGTCGAAGACCGGGGCGGACTTTGAAATAGCAGTGCTGATTCCTCAGGGCTGATTCAGAATTCGGAATGGGCTGACCCTCCACCGCGGAACATTGAGAAGGACACCACGAGCTGCTCGACATTCCTTGTTTCGTACAGGTAATCTTCCGCTTTGTCGGGGTCAATATTCACGAAGTTACCGCGTGGAACCGTTTTGCGGGAGTACAAGCATGAGGGTAAGGTCTAACTGGATAGTCTTTCTTGCAGTGTTACTGTTTTCCGCCCGCGTTTCCGTGGCCACGGCACAGAGCCCAGCGCCAGACCCGCGTCAGGGTACGGCGGATCTTGGCCTGGGTGCGGGCGGAGTGCGCCTCGGACCCGGTATGAACTCGGCAATGGTCGGCGACGAGAGCTACCACAGTGGAGCGATCCCCAAGCGCAAACGAGTGCTGGCATGGATTGACATCAGCAATGGTTATCAGCACGACTCTGTTTCACACGCCGTTTCCACAATCGAGCGGCTCGGATATGAGACAGGGACTTACGATACCTTCATCCATTCGGACTCGCAACTGATCACGAAGGGGCCGGTTCTCGGTCACGACGGCAAGCCACTGCTGTACGCTAAGAACCTGAATGATTTCGACGCTATCTTCTTCTTTGGAGTCCGTGAGATTCAACTTACTGCACAGCAGAAAGCAGATCTGTTGTCTTTCGTGCATGATGATGGAAGGGGGTTCGTCGTTGCGCACGCAGGCATAACCGCATTCTTTTCCTGGCCGGAGTTCGGAGAGATGATCGGTGGGCGCTTCGATGAGCATCCGTGGGGTATCATTCGGGCGCCCGTCATCGTGGAAGATCACAGTTTTCCGGGTATGACCCATCTGCCCGCCACGTTTGAACATGTCGACGAGATGTACCAGATCAAGAACTTTTCGCGTAGCCAATCGCACGTTCTTTTACGTTTGGATGTATCGCATCTCGACCTTAGTGGTGAACTGGTGCATCACCACGATCAGGATTTTCCGCTCGCGTGGGCGAAGATGTATGGAAAGGGCCGCGTGTACTACTCGGCACTGGGCCACGACCCGAGCACGTGGGACGATCGAGCGGTGCAGGAAATGTACTTCGAGGCGATCAAGTGGGCGCTGCGGTTGACCGATGCGGACATTCCGCCTGTACCATTCCAGCATTCATCCCATCCTGCAACGAAGTAATTCAACGAAACGCACCTGGCGCTGAAGGTGTGGCTACGTCTCAAATCCCCAGAGCACGCGGCGAGCCACCAGCCATTGGGATTGTCAGCTGTATTTCACCAATTGCATGAAGCCATAATCCATGTGCAATTGCTGGTGGCAATGGATCAACGTATCACCCGGGTTATCTGCAATGAAATCAACCTCCGCAAGAGATCCCGCCGGGACGTTAATAACATCTTTCATTAGGCCCGTCATGTGTTTGCGCCCAATGCGGGTTACCTCGAAGCTATGTCGATGCAGATGCATCGGATGAGCGCATGTGCTTGAGTTAACGAAGGAGAGACGATAGCGCTTGCCGCGCTCCACCTGGAGCGGTGCAATCTTAGGCCAGGATTCTCCGTTGATGGTCCAGCGAGCCAGCTTGGAACCGGATGGCGGCGGCACCATTTTGAGCAGCATGGAAAAGCGTTGCTCGGGATCCGGAGCGGTCGCGGCATTTGCAAAGACGGAGTAATCCCAGACTGCCTTTGCCGGTGCCTTCCAGACCGGATCTCCGGTTTTACCTGCATATTCTACGAAGATTCCCAGGCCGCTTTGACGCTCCGCATCGTCGATCGAGGCAAGTGCCCATACTCCGGGTGCGTTCATTTCAACGATCGCATCCACGCGTTCCGCCACCGCGATCTGTAGGACCTCGACGGCGGCGGAAACGGGCACCAGGTTGCCGTCCATGGCGACGACCTGGAATTTATGCCCGGGGAGAGCGATCGTCACATTTTGCGTCGCGCTTGCGTTCAGGATCCGGAACATGATTCGTTCTTTGTCCTTCACGCGCAGGGGCTCGCCGTGCCCCATCATCTTGCCGTTCACAGTCGCGTACCGGTACGCGACATCGCAGCCCAGAACATCCATGGTTGCCGGCTTCACCGCATCGTCCTCGCTGGGCAGCGTCATGGTCATTGGAACCAGGGATGGCTGCCAATGATGCATTTCGAGAAAGAACTCGCGATCGTAGGCATTGGGATCTTTTGCCGGCTCGACGTAAAGGAAGCCGTACTGGCCGCTGTAAGTAGCCCGGGTTAGATCATCCTCGGCCATCGCATGGGTATGGTACCAGCGCGAACCAGCGGGACGAGGTGTGAAGCTGTAACGCAGGCGCCCGCCGGCCGGAATAACGGGGGATCCCTCTTCTAGCGCTCCATCGTTGATTGGGTCGGCCGCAAGGCCATGCCAATGCACGAGCTCCGGCACGTCGGTTTTGTTGGTCACGTCGATCGTTACAGGGCGTCCTTCCTTCATGCGCAGGAGTGGGCCGGGCACGACGCCGTTATACCCGATGGTGGGAATGATCACCTTGGGAGCGATCTCAAGCTGCAGGCGCTCAATCGTCAGTTGATGGTCCGCGGCTGCCGCCTTTGCTGCCCTTTTCACCTGGGCGAAGACCGATGTCGACTGGGCCGCTACCGCAGCGGCGCTGGCTAGAAATTCTCTTCGGTTCATGGTTCCCCCTAATGCGAGGTGAGTACTTTGCTGCTATCGGTTTGACGCATTTGGGTATGCACGGCGCGCTTTGATCGCGGCGGGCTCCAGCGGTGTTGTAGTTCTTAGCGATCTTGCCCTATCCAGGCCATGCCGTCCGCTTTTTCACCAACATCAATCAAGGAGGCAATGCGCCATTTGGCCAAATCGACTGCGGCGACCTGATGACCTCCGAAACATGAGACATACGCCATCGTTCCGTCCGGGCTAATGACCACCTCCTGCGGTCTAGGACCAATCTGTATTGTCCTAACAACCTTCTGCGCGATTAGATCAATCTCTGCCAGCGCTCCGGCTCCCGGAAGGGTAATGAGGAGGGTACGGCCATCCGGGCTCGGCGCGCTTCCGTATCCGAGGGAGGGCAGCGCGATCCAGGACCTGACCGCATTGCTTGCCGTATCGATCTCCGCCAGGCGCGGCTGCATCTGGTCGGCGGTAAACACGAGGCGGTCGTCGTTCGAAATCGAGATGCGCTGCGTCATCGCGGAAATGGGGATCGTCTTGATGAATTTGCGCGTCTCAAGATTCAGGACAGAGACGGTTCCGGGGCCTACATTCGCCGTATAACCGCGCCGCCCGTCGTGCGAGATGGCGAGCATGTGCGACTGTTCTTGTTCGGTCGGGATGCTGCCTACGATTTTCCTCAACCTTGGATCGATGATGGTAACCGTCTTATCGAGCTCACTGGTGACATAGAGCATGCCGCTCCCGCGGTCGTAAACGACGCAGTGCGGGCGCACCCCGTGGTCGAAGGCGATGCGATCGACGATCTTTCTTGTGGAAAGGTCGATGATCAGGATCAGATCTCCATTCGAGCCGGGCTTACCCACGCCACTGTCCCCGTACAGGGGCAGGTACGCAAACCGCCCGTCAGGCGAAGTAGCGACCTCATGACCCACCATCTCTAAAACGCCTTCGGGTACCGCGGCCACCTGGCGACCTTTTTGGGTATCGACCAAGCTCAAATTGGCGTCACCTTGGTTGACTACCAACAGCTTCGGTGGCGGCTCGACGGTCTGCGCCTCAGACGAGGCCCAAACTATCAGGCAGAGGCACAGAGAAACGTATCGGATCATCGTCTCGCATGTCAGCGTCATTCTTGCCTTTCTGTCTCTGTCCTGCAGAGCCGGCATCTGTAGATTCGTTCGAAGCCACACGCTCCAGACACCTGTGCGAACGGAACCAACCCATACAGGCGGAAAGCGTAGCACAGCTACACGCCCACCTGCCCGACGAACGGTGCTGCCACCGTAGTTTCGTTGACAACGCAAACTGCGGCAAAATAGCATCCCCGACGATTCGATAACGGTTTTCGCGGGCGTTGCGAGTAGCTCCTGCAAGGGCCATAGTCACTCCGGATTGAAAACGAGGTTCAATGAGAATTAGAAATTTTGCATTTGGGCTGATCGTTGCTGTATCAGCTTGTTTCGCGGTGTTGGCGCAGTCCCTCAATACATCCCAGATATCCGGTATCGTCCAGGATGAAACGGGTGCGGCCATTCCCAACGCCAAGGTGGTGTTGACGAAGATCGATACCGGCTTCAGCCGGACTGTGACGACCAATGGGTCTGGCGAATACGTCGCTCCCGATCTGCCGCTGGGCCCCTATAGTATCGAAGTTACCTCCGCAGGCTTCAAGGGATATCTGGAAAAAGGGATTATCCTGCAGGTGGGCACCAATCCGCAGATCAATCCCAAGCTTAGCGTGGGCGAAACCTCTCAAGAGGTGACCATCGAGGCCAATGCCGGGGTTCAGGTCGAGACGGAGAGCAATGGCGTCGGCCAGGTGATCGATCAGAAGCAGGTTGTCGAGCTGCCGCTGAACGGGCGTGATCCGACCCAGTTGATAGCTCTTGCCGGTGCCACTACGACGGCTCCGGCTGGAGATCTGAACTCAAATAAAAACTTTCCAACCGTCACCCTCGCGGTCGCGGGAGGACTCCCGAATGGGATCGCCTTTGTGCTCGATGGCGGAACGCACAATGACGTCTTCAACAATCTCAACCTGCCCATCCCGTTCCCGGACGCGCTCCAGGAATTCAAGGTCGAGACCAGCTCGTTGCCCGCGCAATACGGCGATCACGCGTCCGCTGCAGTAAACGCTATCACAAAAGGAGGCGGGAACAAGTTTCACGGTGATCTATTTGAATTTGTCCGCAACTACAAGTTTAATGCCAGAAATTTCTTCGCCCCAAGCCGTGACAGCTTGAAACGGAACCAGTTCGGAGGCACCATCGGAGGTCCAATCAAGCACGACAAGATTTTTTTCTTTGCCGGCTATCAAGGGACGATCATCCGTTCGAATCCAGGTGGCAACCAGGCAGTTGTTCCGACACAAAACCAAATCAACGGGGACTTTACAGAGGCAATCAACTATGTCAACCCGACGACAGGCCTGAACTGTTACAACAAGACTCCCGGCACTCCGGTACTTGGCGGGTCCTTTGTCGGCAACAAGATTAGCCCGACTCTGTATAACCAGCAAGCCTTGAACGTAATCAAGGCTGGCGTTCCGATCGTTACAGATCCCAACAACCCATGCGGGAACATCACCTACGGACTCTCCGCGAACTCTACGGCGCAGCAGGTGATCGGCCGCATCGACTACAACATCAATCCTAGGCATACGCTGTTCGCTCGTTACTTCATCGCGCGGTTCAACTCGCCGGTAACGGCTACGGCTGGTAACATCTTGACAACGAACGAAGTTGCGCAGTTGAACCAGGATCAGTCCGCCACCATTGGCGACACTTACAATATCACCTCGAACATTATCAACTCGCTGCGAATCACAGGGAATCGCACTCTCGGCCTTCGGTCGCTCGTCCCGTTTTTCGACCCCTCGACTCTTGGCATCAACGACTATGTGACGCCGGGGCTGGCGGGCTTCATGGGGTTAAGCATCACGAATGGCTTCGCCCTTGGTCAAGGCGGCAACAATCCGGGTCACTTCAATTCGACCGATTACCAGCTGATAAACGACGTAAACATAGTTCACGGGAATCATCAAATCACGTTTGGCGGAAACTACCTTTACGCCTACATGAACACCGTGAACAATCGTCCGACCAATGGTGCGTTCACTTTTGCCGGTACGATCGTCGGTGGCGGCACGGTTGGTTATGCCGATTTTCTGACCGGTAACATGTCCTCCTTTTCTCAGGGCAATGCAGACTACGAGAATGACAACTACAACTACGTCGCCGCATACGGTCAAGATTCCTGGAAAGCAAAGAAGAACCTCACTATCAACTACGGTCTTCGTTGGGAGCCTTACATTCCGTTCTACAATCGAAACTCCCACGCTGAACACTTCGATCTGGGAGCGTTCAACGCTGGAACAATTAGCACCACTTACCCGCTCGCACCAGCAGGTCTGAGCTTTCCCGGCGATAAGGGATTTCCTGGTCGATCATATAATGCAGGCAAGTTGAACGACTTCGAACCCCGTGTGGGGTTCATTTATACTCCGGATGAGAGTGGAAAGACGTCAATCCGCGGAGGCTATGGTCTGTTCTATGACACTCCGCAGATGTTCTTCGATACCCGCTTCTCCAATGCTCCGCCATGGGGTCAGACGGTGGGTCTAAACGGCAACCTGAATTTTACAAATCCTTGGGCTACTTATCCTGGAGGCGATCCCTTCCCGGCTCTCACACATGTATCTGCAACCACTCCTTTCGTGCAGCAGGGTACCTATGTCAATATGCCCCTAAACTATAAACCGGAATACTTGCAGCAGTTCAATATCAGCATTCAGCACCAGTCAGGCAATTGGCTCTTCAGTGGGTCCTACTTAGGTAACAAGACAACCCATCTGACCACCTCATTCGAAGCAGATCCCGCTATCTACATTGCCGGGATGTCGACCGGAGCCGCAGGCTCTTGTGGAGCGATTCCTTTAGCCAGTCTGCCAAAGGCGGGTGCCGCATGCTCCAGCACCAGCAACACCACCGCTCGTCGAGTTCTTGCGCTCGCCAATCCCACCCAAGGTCCATACTATGCCACGATCGGGCAACTTGACGATGGTGGCGTGGCCAATTACAACGGTCTGCTTTTGTCTGCGCAGCGGCGATCAAAAGATGTGAGCCTCATCTCGAACTATACTTATGCCCATTGCTTGAGTGATGCTGAAACGACGGAGTTGACGGGGCCGTCCTACAACATACCAGGCAACCGCCATGCCAGCTACTCCAACTGCGATTCGGATAGGAGACAGGTTGCCAACCTTTCCCTCATATTGAATGCGCCACGCTTTCAAAGACGCTTTACGGATTTGGCAGCCGGCGGTTGGGAACTTTCCACCATCTTTACCGCTAGGAGCGGTGGGTACTTCACTGTCACGACTGGAGTGGACAACTCGCTGACAGGTATCAACACCACCACCCAGGTTGCTGTCCAGACTGGAAATGCGTACGGAACCAGAACAAACCTGGGCGCCAACAATTTCATCAACAGAGCGTCATTTACTGCGCCTCCGACAGGAACTTTCACCACAACTCCGCCGCTCACGATCCTCGGGCCTGCAAGCTATGAGTTGGATATGGCTCTCGTCCGCAACTTCCATATTCGCGAAAGCCAGGCCGTGCAGTTTCGTTGGGAGGTTTTCAATGTTCCCAATGAGGCAAACTTCACGAGCACGTCTAGCACTGGTACCAGCACCACATTTTCATTGACGAGTTCCACGTTTGGTCAATTCCTCGGAGCAGCCGATCCGCGAATTATGCAGTTCGCGCTGAAGTACAGCTTCTAGTTTTTAGCTAATACGCGTGCTCCCCTCGACCAGCCTTACGCCACACCAGGTAAGTCAATTGCTATGAATCAGACAGGGGCCAACCATGTCGCAGGTTGACACACAACTTAAATCAGTTGTCTCAACTTATCCACCAGCATGGAAGGCTTGGTTCATCTGGGGTGTCGCCGCCTTATTTTACTTGGCAGGTTTTTATCATAGGGTCTCCCCTGCGGTGATGACAGACGAGTTGATGAGCGCGTTCAATATTGGCGCGGGTGGTCTCGGAAATCTTTCAGCGTTCTACTTCTACTTCTATGTTGCCATGCAGATTCCCACCGGAATTCTCGTTGATTCATGGGGTGCTCGTAAACTACTGATTACGGGGTCTATTTCAGCCGCGGTAGGAGCACTTCTCTTCGGTTCCACTAACGACTTTGCCATTGCATGCGCTGGAAGAGCGATTATCGGCGGATCGACTGCCGTCGGGTGGCTCGTACTTCTCAAACTGGCGACGCACTGGTTTCCTGCGAGACAATTCGCAATGCTCTCGGGACTAGGCTTATTCTTCGGAAACATTGGAGCGTTAACAGCCCAGGTCCCTTTGCGCATTGCGATTCAGCACTTCGGGTGGCGAGCGGTCGTCTTCGCCTCCGCCGGCGTAGTTCTCACCGTCGGTTTATTGGCGCTGCTCTATGTGAAGAACGATCCAGTTGATGAAGGGTATACAAGCTATGCGCCGCTTGAGGTACAGCGAAGCCATCTGTCAACGCTCGAACTGGTGAAGGGGTTTAAGAAGATCTTTGCATACCGAAATACCTGGTTAATTTTCTTCGCACAGGGTGGTCTTGTCGGCTCAATCTTGGCATTCACCGGATTGTGGGGCGCGCCATTTCTCCGGGCTCGGTATCAATTGCTGCCGACGAGAGCCGCCGCCGTCTGCTCCGTCATGATCGTCTGTTGGGCCATCTCAAGTCCCATCTGCGGGACGCTTTCAGACCGGCTCGGGCGGCGGAAGCCAATCTATTTGGCAGGGTGCATCCTCGCGTCGCTCGGCTGGAGTGCGATGTTCTACATCAGAGATCTTCCCCTCTATCTATTTATAGTCCTGGCTGCACTGACCAGCGTGTGTAGCGGAGCGGTGGTACTCGGATTTGCATACAGCAAGGAGTCCGTGCCGGCTCAATACCTTGGAACTATCTCAGGTACAACGAATATTGGAAACATGATCGGCCCTACATTTCTTCAACCACTTATCGGATGGGTTTTAGATAAACATTGGTCAGGGCAGAGCAATCATGGCGTCCACCTATACGATGTGCATGCTTATCAACTTGGCTTCCTGTTCATGGTGGGCTGGCTGGTGTTAGCGAGTATCCTTCTAAGTCTTACCAGAGAAACGTACTGCATCCAGAACATCAGTTGAGTGCATGTTACTCGACAGGTGCTTTTATCGTTACCGCCTCGACCGTCAACGAATTTCGCGATGTTGCCTTCGATGAAAAGCCAACTCTCCCCAAACCGGTCTTCACCGCGCAGCGCCATAAATGGTGAAACTGATAGAGACTTTCCCACTGTACAAATGGCATCCCAACCCTCCACATTTGCTAGAGAAGGATGGCACGCAATCACACAAGTAGAGCCGAGGCAACCCGAAGATTCTGCTGTCCCCTGCTTCAATCTCTATGCAGATTCGGAAAGCTCTTACTTTGACGAATCGAGGACCCACATTGCGCTCACAACTCGTGTTTCGTGCCAGGAACAAAGTCGCTAACAGGTATCTTCTTTGCCACGCAGTCGCGAAAACGACACGGTGCCTTCACTTCACATCGGCAAACACCGCGGATGCGATCTCAGACGCCTTCGTCATGATGGCGGAGAAACCCTGCGTTAACCCTCTCAGTCCACACGATACGTTAGACCCGAAACCTTTCTTCGCAGCAGCGCACAGTGAGGAAAGCCCAAAGGGGCCGGATAATGAGTTCTGGTTTGAGTTTGCCGCTGTGCCTATGGCCAGGCTTGGATCTCCGCTGCCTGTGACGTACTAGTCGTTAGCTTAGAGCCCGGCAGCGCCGCGGTGGCTAGCGATCACACAGCAAACAAGGCTTCGTAGCGAGAAATGCTCCCGAGCTCTGGTCTCGCATTAATACGTCTGTGTGTTGTAGAAGTCGCCGAAGATCTCCGCATCCGACGGACGATTCGCCGGTATCGGACGGCTGACCCAGGTGGTCTGCATATAGTGCTTCAGGGTGACGTTCTCGTTCGTAATATTGCCGCCCCAAATTCCGCAACCCATGCTGGAAGTCATGGCCATACCGTTTGTGAAAGAGCCGGAATTCGCCTTCGACTGAGGCTGCCTTACCATCATGCGGCTTACCGGAGCGAGGCGCGCCAGTTCGTCGATATGTGCATCGTTGAAGGAGTAGATGCCGCACGAGTGGCCTCGTCCGCCAACCTTGTAGATTTCCAGGATCATTTTGAGCGCATTTTCCCACCCGCTGTATTTATAAATCGACAATACTGGTGAGAGCTTCTCGCTCGAAAATGGAAACTCTTTGCCAATACCAGTCTCAGGAACGATCAGGAAGCGCTTGCCCTCTGGAATGGAGAACCCGGCGAGTTCGGCGATCTTCTTTGCCGGACGCGCAATGGTCGGGCTGGTGCGGTGGCGCTCAGCATCCCACATCACTGCCTGCAGCAGCTTCTTCTCCTCAGGCGAGACAAGGTAACCCCCCTCCTCCTGCAACTTGGCGAGGAACTCGTCATAGATCGTCGCCTCAACGACCAGGTTCCCATCCGAGGAGCAGCCGGACCCGTTGTCCGAGACCTTGCTGACGCGGGTGTTGCGGGCGGCCTCCGCAACGTTGGCCGTCTCATCGATCAGCATGGTGGCATTGCCCGCGCCCACTCCGTATGCAGGCTTTCCCGAGCTATACGCCGCTTTGACCATGGCCGGACCGCCTGTCGCAACTGTCAGGTCGCATACAGCCATCAACTCATTGGCCATAGCGATGCTCGGTTTTTCAATCACTTGAAAAATATCTTCCGGAGCTCCCTCGCGGCGCAATACCTCGCGCATAATGTTGACGGTTTCAATGGTGGTGGCTTTCGATGCCGGATGGGGAGCGAAGATGGAGGCGTTTTTCGCCTTAATTCCGAAGATGCCACTGCCTACTTCGGTTAAGGCGGCATTGGTAACCGGCACCAGGGAGGCGATGACGCCGACCGGCTTGGCATACTTCACGATCCCCTTTTCGGGGATCTCTTCGATGATGCCCATGCTCTTCTGGGGGAGGATGTCACGAAGAATACCATGGATCTTGAAGCGTTTACCGGGCCGCGTCTCCGGATCGCCCAAACCGCTCTCTTCAATGCTTTTCAGCGCCAGGCGGGTGAAGGTTGCTTCATTGGCAAGAGCCCAACCGACGGCCTGGCACAGGCGGTCTACCCGGGCCTGATCGTAATCTTCAATCGCAATCATCGCCGCACGAGCCCGGCTTAACATCCCCTGTATTTCCTGTTTCTGTTCTTCCGTAATTTCCTTCGCCATGTGTTTTCTCAACCCTCCTGCCGTATCGGTAGCGGACTATAAGTTTGTGAGTGCTGGAAGCGCCGCCTTGTTGACGGACATGCTAAATCCTCATGAGTTTTCGTCTCGCGCAAAACCAGTCCGCAATAAGAGCACAAGACTACCATTTCTACATGGTTACCAGTCATTCCAAACGGTGCCGATACGGTGCAGTCGCGCAGTCAAATCGAACACTCAGGTAAGGGTCTGACCACCCCTAGATCGCCGGTACTGGAGCCGGTCGCGCGCACACTGCCAGCGTGGCGCTTGGAAAGGGAGTTGCTGTAGTATCGGGCGGTGGCAAAACGATCTACAACTGATTCGGCGAAACCTGCCGAGCTTGAAACATCCGTTCGCCGCGCGCTGAACCGCATCATCACCAGCAAATCGTTTCGGCAGGTAGATCGCCTTCAGCGTTTCCTTACATATATCGTCGAGGAGACGCTCGCCGGCCGAGGCGACCAGTTGAAAGAATATCCCGTCGGGGTGGACGTTTTCAGTAAGGACTCAAGCTTCGACCCGCGCATGGACCCTATCGTGCGCGTCCAGGCGCGACGGCTGCGGATGCGCCTCGCAAGTTACTACGAATTAGAGGGTAAGGCGGACGATCTAGTGATCGAGATGCCGAAGGGGGGATACGCGCCAAGTTTCCGGCGAGAGGAGAGCGCTCAACCGAAAAAAGCTACCGCGACGGCACTCGTCAGCCGGAATTCCGTTGCCGTTATGCCGTTTACGGATGACAGTCCATCGAGTGATCAAGCCTATTTCTGCAATGGTCTGGCTCACGAAATCCTGCGGTCATTGAGCGAGGTACAATCACTCGTCGTCACAACCGGGGCGGTGCCTGGACAGGAATCCTCTCCCCCTGCCGCGATGGTCATCAGCGGCAGCGTTAGAAAATCGCATGATGTGCTGCGAATTACGACTCATATCTCAGACTCGATCCGCGGATGTTATGTATGGACCGGCTCGGTCGATCGAACGCTCGGGGACCCGTTCGTCATCCAGGAAGAAGTCGCACGAATGATCGTGGATACGCTTCGGACGGATCTACTGGACGTCTCCAATGGTTCAGGACTCAAGCCCGGCGCGGCGAATGTCGCGGCAAACAACCTGTACGTTCAAGGACGCTACCACCTGAACCAACGCACTGAAAAAGGACTGCTGAAAGCAATCGATTTCTTCAGCGATGCCATTCGGGAAGACCCCAAATCGGCCGCGGCTTACGCAGGCCTCGCGGATGCACACAATCTTTCGGCGCATTATGGTGTTTGTTCACCGGCCGACGTGTGGACTAAGGCTGCCTTCAATGCAACTCACGCGGTACTTATCGATGACGACTCCAGCGAAGCACACACCAGTCTCGCGCATATCTTGGCAACGCAGGACTGGGATTGGTCGACAGCCGAGCAGGAGTTTCGGAGAGCGATCACGTTGAATCCACGCAACGCTACTGCCCATCACTGGTATGCAGTGGCGTGTCTCGCCCCATTGGGCAGGCTCGTGGAAGCCATGGAAGAGATCAAGCTGGCACACGCGTTAGATCCCCTATCTTCGATTATCGCCAGGGATATAGCGCTTCTTTACTATTACTATCAACGTAATTACGACCTTGCCTTGGAGCAATGCGACCGAACCATCGAGCAGAACCCTCACTTCGCTGCCGTTTACTGGACGTTGGGTTTAGTGCAGGAGCAGCGTGGCGAAGGCGAGGAAGCGGCGGCGGCTTTTCAGCGGGCGATTGAGCTTTCGCCACCCAGTCCCCGCATCCTCGGAGCGCTCGGCGGCGCACTCGCAAAGGAGGGTAAAAGGGATCAGGCATGCGAGATTCTTCGTGAACTCCATGAGCTTTCCCTGAAGCGCTACATCTCTCCCTTCGAGCTTGCTCTGATTCATTTCAATCTCGGCAAGGAGAACGAGGGTTTTGAGCTTCTCAAAAGGGCTTTCGAAGATCGGTGCGTCGAGCTCGTCAATATTCATCTCGATCCAAGATTCGATTCGGTTCGGTCGGACGCACGGTTCAAGGCTCTGTTTCGCAAGCTTCACCTCTCCTCCGAAGCTGCGTAGCCCCGCAAGTCGTGAAAGCTGAACCATTGGTCAATCGCTCACCGCTCTGCTACAAGGGTTAGCTCAACTTGCCGGTCGTCCCGAATGCCTGAACAGTAGTGACACCGTTCTGTTCGCTGTTCGCGCGGACACCCCTGCCAGGCTTGAGCTATAAAAGAATCGCCTGCAATTGCGGAATCTGCTCGTCTTCTGGTGGTCCCGCAAATCGAAAACAGGGGAGGGTTCTTGAGATCGCTTGCACTGATCGGATGTGTCGTGATGGGGTCGGCCGCTGCCGCTTGTGGTCAAACAGATTGGCCCACCTTCGGTCACGATCCAGGGGGTGCCCGCTTCTCCCCGCTGAAGCAGATCACTCCATCGAACGTGAATGATTTGAAAGTGGCGTGGGTTTACCATATGAAGCCCGCGAACGCTCCAGCCCTTATGCCGGCGGATCGGGGTCCAGGCGGTCCTCCGCCTTCTCCGCGTCCAGGAGCGCAGACTGGTACTTCACCGAACGGGCGAAACTACCCATCCCAGAACGGTTTGCAGGGCAGTGTCCCACCCGACAATGCTGCGGCCCAGGCGGCGGCAGAGGGGATACGACCCCCACGCCGTCCCAGTCGCTTTCTCGCCACCGAGGTAACTCCTATCGTGGCGGGCGGTCTCATGTACATCTCAACACCCTACTCACGCGTTGTGGCGTTGGACCCGGCAACCGGTAAGGAAGTCTGGGCTTATACCACTCCTGCGAATACCGGGGTACCTTCCCTGCGTGGCGTAGAGTATTGGCCGGGGGACACGGCGCACGGCGCGGAGGTGCTCTTTGGAACACGCGACGGTTTGTTGATCGCACTGGATGCCAAATCCGGCAAACCCGCCGCCGGGTTTGGCAAAGATGGCGTGCTTGATATGCGAACGTCTGAGATTATGAATGGATTCGAGCGCGGCCTTGGCATGACGTCGCCGCCGATCGTGTACAAAAATCTAGTCATCACCGGGTCCGCCGTCCCGGAGCAGCCTACGACCGGACCTGCCGGCGACGTGCGCGCCTGGGACGTGGTTACCGGCAAACTAGTCTGGACCTTCCACTCCACGCCAAGACCGGGCGAGATTGGTCACGACAGTTGGCGCGGCGATGACTGGGTCAAGCGAACCGGAAACAATGTTTGGGGACTGCTCACGGTGGATACCGCGCGGGGCATCGTCTATATGCCTTTCGGAACTGCCTCAATTGACCGTTTCGGCGGAGACCGACCCGGCAACAATCTCTTTGGGACCTCCCTGGTGGCGGCTGATGCCAATACCGGCAAGCTGCTCTGGTATTTCCAGGTGGTGCATCATGACACTTGGGATTACGATCTCGAATGCCCGCCGCTGTTGCTGGATATACATAAGGGTGGCAAGACGATTCCTGCCGTAGCGGTTGTTTCGAAGAGCAGCATGGTCTTCTTTCTCGATCGGGTGACCGGAAAGCCCATCTATCCGGTCGAGGAGCGCCCGGTGCCCAAAAGCAATGTCCCGACCGAGCAGATGTCGCCAACGCAACCTTATCCCACCGTTACTCCGCCCGTAGCCCGCACAAACTTCACCATGGCGGAAGTTGCCACAGTCACTCCGGAGCACGAGGCGTTCTGCCGCGCGCTCATCAAGGATAACGACCTCCAAATGGGGCCGCTCTTCACGCCGCTGCCATTGCAGAAGACTCTCATCAGTTTCCCCGGCCCCATTGGCGGCCCCAACTGGGGCGGCGCGTCGGAGGACCCGACACTTGGTCTCATGTATGTCAACACACAAGATCTCGCGCAGGTTGAGGGATTGTTCCCCAACCCGGATGGCCCCCTCGCCTACCGTATGAGCGGTTCAGTTACAGGGCGATTTTGGGACGAAGAAAAGCGGCTTCCATGCAACCAGCCGCCTTGGGGTCAACTCTTCGCCATCAACGTCAACACTGGCAAAATCGCCTGGCAGGTCAAACTCGGCGTGACCGACTCTCTGCCGGAAGGCAAGAGAGATACTGGCCGGCCCAACATCGGCGGTCCTATTAACACGGCTGGCGGCTTAGTTTTCATCGGCGCGACGGACGACGGTCGCTTCCGTGCCTTCGATTCCAAGAGCGGCAAGGAACTTTGGGCTTACAAACTTGCCGCCGCGGCGCATGCGGTTCCTGTCACCTACCTGGGTTCAGACGGCAAGCAATATGTGGTAATTGCATCGGCGGGAGGAACATTCCTGAACGATCCCATCACTGACGACAGCGTTACGGCGTTCGCAATTAAGTAATCATCGTCTCCGACGCTCGACAACAGCGTACCTTTCCTTCTACTCGCAACTTGCGTCTACACGAAGTGTTCAATATTTAGGCGTGGCGGGTGTCAGATGATAGAGCAGGCAACGAACATTCCCCCGGGTAGGACCTCATGAAATCAGCTGTAGCTGTCATCGCTATCGTATTTTTCTCCATCGTTCTTATGATGAACGGCAATTTTGCGGTTGTACATGCGAAAACACCTTCCCAAACAGTAAAACCTCAAGATGACTTCTATATTGATCCAGGCTTCGATGCCTTTTTGCGCGCACCCCAGGCTGCTGACAAGAAACCTGTTCCAAAGGGGGTCATCCCCCTACCTGAAGGACCAGGCAAAGAGATCACGGAACGTACATGTGCGAATTGCCACAGTACAGATGTCTGGGTGAAACAACGTCACACACGCGAAAAGTGGAGTTCAATTATCGACAACATGGTTTCCAAGGGCATGGAGGCCTCCGACGATGATCTCGCTGTCATCAACGATTACCTCGCTTTGAAGCTAGGTCCTAACTCGCCTGCGGCGATGCCGGCGACCACGCCCACGTCCCCGCCTGCGACGCCTCCTGCTCCTCCACAACTCCCCTAAGCGAGAGCCACTCGTAGGCTACTCTCCCGAAGTCAAAGGTCACGGTCCTAACGTGGGCGATCTTTGACTTCGAAGCTCGCATCGTCATGACGGCTCTTTCTGCGCCGTACGACAGCGAATTGTTTTAACAGATATATATACGCGGCCACCACTCTTGAACCTCGCTGTAACTGATTCGATCGCCATAGGATGACCGTAGGAAATGGTCAGCCGTTGTGTCGCTAAAGCTAAGCAACGGTACTTGCAAAGGCAACCGTGTGCACACCGTAACGTAATGGCGTGAGCTCGGCAAGCGGGACTATGATGCTTTGCATGTCAACTCTTGTCCATAAATCTGGTGCCTATTCAGATGTCGAAATTGAAGAACGTGGTGAACTCGTCTTACCGCAGGGGAAGTTTGGCGAGATAGCGGCAAATGGCCGCCCGGTCGGAACGCGAGAGCGTATCGCCTCCTATCTCATGACCGAGTATCTCGAAAAAATCGGGGTAGAGGTGATCTTTGGTCTTTGCGGGCATACTGTCGTTGGTTTTCTCGATGCGTTGAGCAAAAGCAAGATTCGCTACATAACTTCCCGGCACGAGCAAGTCTCAGCTCATATGGCAGACGGGTATGCTCGCGCCACCGGAAAGCCGGGTGTTTTGTTGACTCACCTCGGTCCCGGCCTGACGAATGCAATCACCGGCATTGCCAATGCGTCGCTCGACTCCGTTCCAATGGTTGTCATTGCTGGTGACGTTCCCTCTTATTACTTCGGCCGGCACCCTCATCAGGAGGTGAACATGTTTATCGATGGCGGCCAGTTTGAGCTCTGCCGTCCCTTCTGCAAACGCATCTACCGTGTCGATCGCGTCGACGATCTTCCCCGCATTCTCGAGCGCGCATTCCATCTCAGCGTCAGCGGCCGGCCCGGCCCCGTCTTGGTCGATATTCCGATGGATCACTTCTCGTCCAACCTCTTCGTCGACGCCTTTAGCAAGGAGCCGCCGACCATGTCCAAGCCCTGCCTGGATCCGGGGACGGCTCAGAAGATCGTTGAGATACTGGCCGAGGCCAGGAATCCGGTTCTATACGCTGGCGGCGGAGTGACTTCGTCTCTGGCAACAGGTGCCCCGGCGCTCCTGGCTCAGTTGGCCGAGATGTTGGAAATTCCCGTCTCTCACACACTGATGGGCAAGGGTTGCCTGCCCGACGGACATCCGCTGCTCGCCGGCCAGACCGGTTTCTGGGGAACTCCCGTTTCGAATGCATTATGCCGCGAAGCGGACTGCATTCTCGCCATCGGGACTCGCTTGGCCGAGTGCAATTCAAGCTCGTGGGACACCCGGTACACCTTCGACATCCCTCCTACCAAGCTGATGCACATCGATATCGATCCAATCGAAATCGGTCGCAACTACCCTACCTATATCGGCGCCATCTCAGACTCCAAGGCCGCGCTAAAGCAGTTGATTGCTGCCGCAATAGATGTCAGGCCGCGCAAGCGGGAGGATGTCCGCGGCCGCATAGCGAAAAGCCTGAAGAAATTCCACGACAACTTCACGGACCACTACAACTCGACCGCTTACCCGCTTCGTCCGGAGCGCATCCTCAATGAGCTTCGCAAAGCGCTTCCTGAAGATGGATACGTCGTCACCGATGTAGGCTGGAACAAGAATGGTGTTGCCCAGCAATTTCCCTTCCAGCACGCTGGTAGCTTCATCACGACAAGCGGTCTTGCCACCATGGGCTTCGGCCCTGCTGCAATGCTGGGAGTAAGGGTCGGACGTCCAGACCGCGCGGCTGTGTCGCTGGTGGGGGACGGCGGATTTTGCGCGGCCAACTCTTCCGTGATCGCGACTGCGATGGAGGCGGATATTCAAGGGGTATGGGTGGTGATGGACAACTCCGCCTTTGGCGTCATCGCTGGCCTGGAGCATGCCAAATACGACACGACCTTCGGCTGCGAATTCATGCGCAACGGCCAGCCTTACAGCGTGGACTACCCGGCAATCGCCCGTGCTCACGGCGCGAATGGAGTGGACATCAAGTCGGCGGAGGAAGTCGGGCCCGCAATGCAGGCCGCGTTCGCCTCGGACCTGCCTACGCTCATCCGCATCCCCATGGTCAACGTGCCTACGCCTACTCCTGGACACTGGAACATCAACGACATCTATCGTGCTGGAACCTAGACGCTTTGGATCGTCAATCATCGCACCGGCGCGGACATGGGCATCATGCTCCACCGCCCAGCATCCTCTCGCCGGGCACCAGCAAGGGTTTTCAGGGGGTTTCTCGTGAGCAGCGAAGTCGGCATAGGAAGAGAACGTCAAACTGGCCAGTATCGCCGGAGCGAATGGGCGGGTTGATCACGCATCCTCCGAGCCCGCGGAAACATCCAATCTCACAGCTGGGGCAGGACTTATCTATGGTGAATGCGAAGGTCGATATCGTCGTCAGCGAGGTCGGTCCCCGGGACGGTCTGCAGAGTATAAAACGTGCAATGCCCACCGCAGACAAGATCCGCTGGATTAACGCTCTTGCGGGTGCCGGCCTTCAGGAGATCGAGGTAGGGTCGTTTGTCTCCCCGAAGATCCTGCCGCAGATGAGCGACGCTGGCGAAGTCGTGCGGGCCGCTAGACAGATTCCGGGACTGAAAGTTCTGGTGCTCGCTCCAAATTTCAAGTATGCGGAGCGTGCTCTGGCGGCAGGGGTCAACACCATCAGCATGCCCGTCTCCGCCTCGCGCGCGCACAGCTACGCCAACGTGCGAATGTCGCCGGAGGAGGCGGTCGAAGATGTGCGCAAGGTTCGCCAGCTCCTCGACAGCCAGCCCTCGGGACCAGGCACAGGGCTCGAAGTCGGCATCTCTACCGCATTCGGCTGCTCTCTGCAGGGAATCGTCGCGGAAGACTGGGTGATGGAGCTCGCTGTCATGCTGGCGGAAGCGGGAGTCGACTCGGTCGGACTCTCGGACTCCACGGGCTACGCCAACCCGTCCCAAGTCAAACGCCTGTTTCTGCAGCTTCGTCGCGAACTCGGCGAGAAGGCCGGTGCCGCTCACTTCCACAACACACGCGGCCAGGGTCTTGCGAACGTCGTGGCCGCGCTCGATGCTGGCGTGACCACCTTCGACGCCTCCCAGGGCGGCCTTGGCGGATGCCCCTATGCTCCCGGAGCTACCGGCAATATCGTGACTGAAGACTTGGTATTCCTGCTGGAATCGATGGGGCTCAGGACCGGTATCGACATCGACCAGCTTATCGCCGCACGCTCGATCATCCTCGAAGGGCTGCCCGGGGAACAGATTTACGGCTACCTGCCCGACGTGGGGCTTACCAAGGGTTTCTGCTACGCCTCCACCCTGCAGGAATCTTGATATGCGAGCCGAATTTGTTCGCTGCGAGAACCCTGAGGGGCAGCGTCATCTGAGCCGTTGGCCGGTCATGATGGATGAGAAGCAGAGCCAATCCACCCAGCGTACCTGGTACGGTGCAGCACCGTTCTCGACGGGCTCCCGCAACGTGCGAATGGTACGATTCTCCCCTGCATGGGTTCACTGAACCCTTACCTCCGGTAAGCCCCTTTCAAAGTGGAGAAGCATGATGCTCAAGATCGGCCTTCAGTCTGTCCTCCTTGCTCTTTCGCTCTCCAGCTTGGCGGCGGCCCAGGTTCCATCCCTGGCGGCGACCTCCACGCTGCCCGGATGCCCCGCGCCGGGAGAAGGAAGAGGACCGCGGCCGGGCGCTTCCGGCGGTCCGCAGGGAGCGGTCGCATCCGACCAGCCACCGCGTGGTCCGGCGCCGGACCGGCCCACTGGCCCTCCCAGAAAACGCCTTCTCATCTGGGCCGATACCCGGAATGGAATCGCCCAGCACGATATCGGCCACGCCATGGCCGTCATCGAGGAACTTGGCTATAAGTCCGGCTTGTACGACACATGGATTCGGACAGATTCGAACATCATCGCCAAGCGGCCAAAGATGACTACCGGGGAAGCGGCGAGCGGAGGCCCAAGCCTCTGCAACGTCGACGCTATCTTCTTCTTGGGGCACCGCGAGATCGAACTGGACGCCCAGGGCCGCGCCGATCTGCTGTGGTTCGTGCATGATGCGGGCAGGGGTTTCGTCGCCGTCCATACCGCCACCAACGCTTTCATGTCCTGGCCCGAGTTCGGTGATCTGCTCGGAGCACGCTATGACGAACACCCCTGGAACATCACGGAAGCGCCCCTCATCGTCGTCGACCCAAACTTCCCCGGCATGAAACAGTTCGGACAGGGCGGCCTCTTCAAGGATGAGTTCTATCAGCTCAAAAACTTTCCCACCGATCAGAATCACGTTGTGCTGCGGCTCGATACCAGCAAGCTCGACATGACGCGCCGTGGAGTGCAGTCCGGCGATTCCTATGCCCAGGCATACGCCAGGATGTACGGCAAGGGGCGAGTCTTTTACTCGGCTCTGGGCCACGCGCCCGCAACCTGGGACGACTCGCGTATTCAGGAGATGTATCTGGGAGCCATCAAGTGGGCTCTTGGCCTCGTAGATGCGGACGTTACCCCCAATCCCGCGCCGACAGCAACGCTAGCTGCCCCCGCCGCCAACCCCAGCCACTGAAGTAGCTCTCCAAGGACCCCTCGGGATGCAGCCGCCGCTTTGTTCGCATTCAGCCCGCGCCTTATGGCCGGTTCCTGCATGCATCCAATACTCGGGAGCCTCTTGTGACTTTGCCCGCGAGAGTCGATGCACCTGAGCTACGCAACGCCCCGCCGGCCCGACGCTGGATCAGGTGGTTTGCCCTTCCCGCGTTGCTCATCGTCATCGCGCTTGCGGTCGTCGCCGAGGTCATCCTCCACCGGGCCGCGCCCATCCTCAAAGGCCGCGTCATCGAGACCCTCAGCACCCGCTTCAACAGCCGTGTCGAACTCGACACCTTCGATGTCTCGCTCTTCCACGGCCTTGAAGTCTCCGGCGAAGGCCTGCGCATCTTTCCGCCCAACGACGTCGTCGACGCAGGCGCCAAGAATCCTATCATCGCCGTCCGCCGCTTCTCCTTCCATGCCAGCCTGCGCGGCCTCTTCATCAAGCCCACCCGCGTCAGCAGCGTCACCGTCACCGGCCTCGACATCCATATCCCTCCACGCCAGGCGCGCCAGGGAGCGCCCTCAACCTATCGCCCTAAAGGCAAGATCAAGATCGCCGTGGACCACATCCTCTGCCAGGACTCCCGCCTCATCATCGACACCGCCGACCCCGGCAAGGAGCCCAAGCGCTTCGACCTCCAGCGCATAGAGCTCGAAGCCACCGGGCCAGACGCTCCCTGGCAGTACCAGGCCGTGCTCGTCAATGCCATTCCCCGCGGCAACATTCACGCCTTTGGCCGCTTCGGCCCGTGGAACGCCGAAAGCCCCGGTGATGCGCCCATTACTGGCCACTACCTCTTCGACCACGCCGACCTGAACTCCATTAAGGGCATCGGCGGCATCCTCTCCTCCGTCGGCGATTTCCACGGTCAACTCAACCGCATCGACGTCACCGGCACCACCGAAACCCCCGACTTCTCGCTCGACACCGCCAACCAACCCATCCCCCTGCATACCCGCTTCCACGCTATCGTCGACGGCACCACCGGCGACACTTACCTCGACCCCGTCAAGGCTCGCCTGCGTAGCTCCGACCTCACCTGCCGCGGCTCCATCGTCAACATCAAAGGCCGGGGCCACCTCATCGACCTCGACGTGGACATCCCCAACGCCGCCCTCCAGGACTTCCTCGCCCTCGCCGTCAAGACCCGCCCCGCCGTCATGACCGCGCGCCTCTCCACCCGTGCCCGCCTCCACATCCCTCCCGGCAAGCAGAGCGTCATGCAAAAGCTCAACATGAACTCCGCCTTCACCCTGCGCCAGATCCACTTCACCAACCCCCAATGGCAGGACAAGCTCGACGGCCTCAGCCTCCGCGCCCAGGGCCAACCCGCCCAGGCGAACGCCGGCGGCGCCCCCGCCGTCAGTTCGCAGATCACCGGCCACTTCGTCCTGAACTCCGGCAAGATGGCTTTCGACACTCTCGACTACAACATCCCTGGAGCCAATATTCAGCTCACTGGCGTCTACTCCCTCGATGGCCAGCAGTTCGACTTCCACGGCAACGTCCGCACCCAGGCCCGCCTCTCAGAGATGGTCTCCTCCTGGTGGAAGCAGCTGCTCTTGAAGCCCGTCGACCATTTCTTCAGCAAGGATGGAGCCGGAACCCAGATCCCCGTCGCCATTAACGGCACCAGATCCGACCCTAAGTTCGGCCTCGACTTCGGCCGCAACGACAAGCACCAGAAGCTAGGCAGAGCGCCCGGAGCACACTTTTAAGCTCCATCAAGCCGCTAAAATGCTTGTCGCCGCAGTGGGATACACTTTCATCTTCACCAAGGAGCAGCCTTTGAACCTCTTCTCGAAGCCTTGCCTCAAGCGCCTCTGCATCGCCCTCTCCGCAATATCGCTCGCCACCATCGCTCCCGCGCAAAAGCCTGTACTCGCCGCCACGCCCCCCATGGGCTGGAACAGTTGGAACCACTTCGCCGGCAAGGTCACCGATGCCGACGTCCGCGCCGCCGCCGACGCTCTCGTCTCCTCCGGCATGGCCGCAGCCGGATACACCTACGTCAACATCGACGACACCTGGGAAAGCGAACGCGACACCCAGGGCAACATCCAGACCAACAGCAAATTCCCAGACATGAAAGCCCTCGCCGACTACGTCCACTCCAAGGGCCTGAAGATCGGCATCTACTCCTCCCCCGGCGACCAGACCTGCGCCCACTTCACCGGCTCGCTCAACCACGAAATCCAGGACGCCAATACCTACGCCGCCTGGGGCATCGACTACCTCAAATACGACCTCTGCGGCCTCCGCACCATCATGACAGGCACGCCGGAAGAAAATCATAAGATCATGGTCGACGCCTACAGCAAGATGCGCGACGCCCTCAAGGCCGCCACAAAGCAAACAGCCCGCCCCATCGTCTACTCGCTCTGCCAATACGGTGACGACGCAGTCTGGCGCTGGGGAACCCAGGTCGGCGGCAACCTCTGGCGCACCACCGGCGACATCAACGACCACTACGCCCGCATGGCCGAGATCGGCTTCTCCCAGGCCGGACTCGCCCCCTTCGCCGGCCCCGGCCACTGGAACGACCCCGACATGCTCGAAGTCGGAAACGGCGGCATGAACCTCGAAGAGTACCGCACCCACATGGCGCTCTGGGCCATCCTCGCCGCCCCCCTCCTCGCCGGCAATGACCTCTCCACCATGACACCCGAAACCGTCGCCCTGCTCACCAACAAAAACGTCATCGCCGTAGACCAGGACCCTGC
>CAXTPN010000010.1:24461-30192 GCA_964246125.1 uncultured Acidobacteriaceae bacterium | reverse complement strand
TCGCAGACCAGGACGGAAACCGCATAGATACCTTTCAGCCACATGCGTCCGCAGGTTCCTTCGCTTGCTACGGAATGACTAACACACATAAAAGGCAATGGCCTAGTTCTGGTGCTCGGGGAGACCGGACTCGCAGTCTTTGGTGTTGTTGTCGTCGCCTTTGCCCTTGATGCTGACGTCGGGCGTTACGGAGTAGCCGGGGCGCAAGGCGTAATCGCCGTTTTCCTGCTTGAGGTTGGTGAAGTCGATGCGGACGGGGATGCGCTGGACCACCTTGACGTAGTTGCCGGTGGCGTTTTCAGGCGGAAAGAGCGAGAGGCGGGAGCCAGTGGCGCCGCCGATCTGAGAAACTTTGCCGGAGAACTTGCGGCCGCCGAGCGCGTCCACTTTGAGTTGGACCTGCTGGCAGCGGTGCATCTGCTTGAGCTGGGTTTCCTTGAAGTTGGCGGTGACCCAAAGGTTGTCGAGCGGGATAAGAGTGAGGAGGTCCTGGCCGGCGGAGAGGTTGCCGCCGACTTCGACGTTTTTCTTGTTGACGATGCCGCTGGACGGCGCGACGACACGGGTGTAGGAGAGGTTGAGCAGGGCTTGATCGACCTGGGCTTGAGCCTGCTTGACCTGAGCGAGAGCGGCGGCGGCGCGGGCGCGCTGGATCTGGACCTGCTGCGGACCGGTCTTGGCGGCTTCAGCGGCCTGGTTGCGGGAGGATTCGAGCCTCTGCTGGGCCTGGGTGATGGCAGCCTCTTGCGAGACCAGGTTCTTTTCGGCTTCGAGGACGGAGGCGTTGGCAGAGTTGGCGGCGGCGATCGCGGCGTCGTACTGCTGACGGCTAATGACATCTTTCTCCACCAGCGGGGTGTAGCGCTCGACATCTTTCGAAGCTTTGATGGCGTTGGCCTTGGCCTCTTCGACGCGGGCGGCGGCGGCGGCGGCCTGCTGCTGGGCCTGGGTGACCGAGGAGGCCGAGGCGCGAACGTCGACTCCGCTGTTGGTGGTCTGGGTGGCGGTCGTAGTGGAGGTGATAGGAACGTTGACGTTGGCCTGGGTGTATTGGGCCTGGGCATTTGCGAGGTTGGCCTGAGCCTGCTCGAGCGCTACCTGGGCGTCCTTGGGATCGATCTCGACGAGGAGGTCGCCCTTGCTGACCTGGGTGTTGTCCTGCACGCGGACGCTGATGACGTGGCCCGCGATGCGGGAGCTGACCTGGTAGATGTCGCCGTCGACCTGCGCGTCGTCGGTGTCTTCGGTGAAGGTGGAGCGCCAGTACCAGAACCCGGCGGCGAGCACGAGGAGGAGGACGACGCCGACGATGATGAACTTGCGGCTGGAGTTCTTTTCGGGAGCTTCTTCGGGCTTCTGCTGGTCTTGATTTGGCGCGGCGCCTTGGGGCTGCGGGCCGGCCTGGTCGGGCTGAGCGCCCTGAGGCTGTATCTGGACGGTGCCGGTGATCTGGGCGGTCTGGGGCGCGGTTTGGCCGCTTTGTCCGGAGTTTTGGGGTGAGTTCTGGTCTAGTTGATCGGCCACGGTTTTACTTGCCTCCGAGATAATCTTTGTAGTTGGTCTGGGCGACGCCGAGAGCACGGGCGAGCGAGAGCTTCGCGACGTTGTGCTGGTAGAGCGCGCTGATGTATTGGTCGTTGGCCTGCTCGAACTGGGTCTGGGCCTGGGATACGGGAAGGTTGTCGGATACGCCGGCGTGGAAGCGTTGCTGGGCTTCGGAGAGGGCTTCTGTGGCGAGGTCGACGTTTGATTTGGTGGCTTCGACGAGCTTGGCGGCGGACTGAATGTCGAGGATGGAAGAGCGGATGTCGGCGTTGACCTGCTGGACCTGATCGGAGAGGCGAGCCTTCGATTGCTGGAGCTGAGCGTCGGCGGCAAGCTGTTCGCCGCGGTTCTTCACGACCTGAAGGATGGGCGCGGAGAGCTGCCCGGTGGCAGTAAAGGTGCCGTGGGAGTGGCCCGGTGTGGTGCAGATGTCGCCGTAATCGCCTGAAGCGAAGAGGGTGGGGTACTGGTCGGCGACGGCGGCTTTCTTCTGGGACTCAGAGGCTTTGACTTGTTCTTCGGAGGCGGCGAGGTCCTTGCGGGCGTTGAAGGCACGGTCGAAGGCGGCGTCGGGGTCGAGGTTATCGAGAGCCTTATAGGGGGCGGTGTCGGAGAGGGCGAACCTCTGGTCGAGCGGCAGGCCGATGGCGCGGGCGAGGGCGATCTTGTCCTTGGCGAGCTGATTGGTGGTGGAGATGAGGGTCTGCTGCTCGTTTTGGTAGTCGACCTGGGCGCGGAGGACGTCGAGACGAGGGCTGGTGCCGGCGTCGTGCGCGGCGACGGCCTGGTCGAAGCTGAGTTTTGACGTCTTGAGCTCGGCGACGACGGCATCGATGCGGGCCTGGTCTGCGACGCAGAGGAGGTAGGCGTTGCCGACGGTGAGGACGACGAGGTCATGGGCGTCTTCGGCTGTAAGTTTAGCGGCGGCGAAGTTGTGCTTGGCCGCGATGTAGGACTCGAGCGCATTGATGTTGACGAGATTTTGGGTGAGGTAGGCGCGAAAGTCAACGACCTGAAAGGGGCCGATGATGGGCTTGACGCCCTGGAACTTGAGGCCGAAGGCGGCGAGGTTGATCTGCTCGACGGTAATGGTGGACCCGGCGGTGACGGTGGGAAGGAGGTTCTGAAGCTGCTGCAGGCGCTCGCCGTTGGCGGACTGCGCCGCGGATCCCTGCAGGATGATGCCGAGATTCTGGCGGAGGCCTCGGGCGATGGCGTCATCGAGCGAGAGGTCGATGACGGTGCCGGTGTTTTTGCCGGAGACGAGGGAACCCTTGAAGGAATCCTGGGTGACGTTTGCGCCGTTGGCGCCGGACGCGTTGTAGAGCTCGGGCTGGCCGGCGGAGATGGCGGCTGCGTTCTGGACGGCGGGGTCGGTGCTGGAACCGGTCGTCGAGCCGGTGGTGGTTTTAGGCGTTGTGGACTGCGCAAGGGCAGGGGCGACGATGGCCGCGGTCGCGAAGAGCAACGCCAAGCCACGGATGCGGTGGGTGGGGGCGAGTCCCCGGCGAGGCGTTACGGCTTTTTTGCACATATCTGTAATGGTAACCGTACCTAAGAACGAAGGGCCGAGGTTTTTCCGGAGCGTGCGATGTGGGATCAAGGTTGGCCGGATGTGAGCAAGATGCGTAAGCTGAATTTTGGATGCGATCACCGGCGAAGAATCTTCAAAAAAACGGTTGAGCGGTAGGGATGCATCTGAAGGGTGACAGGCTGGTCTGGAGGAGCGGATGGCGGACGTTGGGGTGGGCGTAATTGGGTTTGGGCTGGCGACGCGGGTGTTTCATGCGCCGTTTATGAGCGCCGTGCCGGGGCTGAAGCTGGTGGGGATTGTCGAGCGCAAAGCGGATGAGGCGGCTAAGGCTTATCCGCATGTGAAGACGCTGCGGAGTGTCTCGGATCTGTTGGCGGAGCCGGAGCTTGGCGTGGTGGTGGTGGCGACGCCGAACGAGACGCATTTTGCGCTGGCGAAGCAGGCGCTGGAGGCGGGGAAGCATGTGGTGATCGACAAGCCGTTCGCGGCGACGAGCGCGGAGGCGGCGGAGCTGATCGATGTGGCTGAACGCAAAGGCGTGCTGGCGATGCCGTTTCATAACCGGCGGTGGGATGGAGATTTTGTAACGGTGAAGAAGATACTGGAGAGCGGAGCGCTGGGGCGGCTGGTGACGTTTGAGTCGCACTTCGACCGCTACCGGCCGATTCTGCGGGAGGGGACGTGGAAGGAGGCGCAGGGCGCGTCGAATGGGCTGCTGATGGACCTGGGGCCGCACCTGGTGGACCAGGCGGTAGCGTTGTTCGGGCTGCCGAAGACGGTTACGGCGAGCGTGCGGACGGACCGGGATAACACGCAGATTGAGGATGCGTTCGATATCGCGTTGGGGTACGACGGGCTGCTGGTGTGGTGCAGGTCGAGCATGCTGGCGTGCGACAACTCGCCGCGATTTCTGCTGCATGGGACGGGGGGGAGCTTTAGGAAGCACGGGCTGGACCCGCAGGAACCCGCGATCTTGGCAGGGGCGAAGGTACCTCGGGTGGGCGAGCCGGGCGAGTGGCTGGAAGAGGATGAGGCGATGTGGGGGACGCTGACGGTGGCTCCCGTGTTGGCGGACCCGGGGACGCTGGTGAAGACGCAGGTGAAGACGGAGTTGGGAGACTACCGGCACTTTTATGCGAATGTGCGGGATGCGGTGAATGGCGAGGCGCAGCTGGCGGTGCCGAGCGCGGCGGGATTTGAGGCGGTGCGGCTGCTGGAGTTGGCAAGGGTTAGCTCCAGGGAGGGGCGGACAGTCGCGGTGTAGCTGTCACTTCGTCCAATGATCTGACCGTTGTGAGCTTCGCAGTTCCGATGGCTGATAATAGGGGCATGGATACATCGGAGTTGAAGGCGGCGGCGCTGCCGTTGGGCTTTTTCTGGGGCGCGGTGCGGGCGGGGATCAAGGCGAGCGGGAACCTGGACGTTGCGGTGGCGGTGGCGGCGAAGGGCGCGAATGCGGCAGCGATGTTTACGCGGAATCAGGTGGTGGCGGCGCCGGTGATTGTGGGCAGGCGGCACCTGGCGGCGACCGGTGGACGGGTGGCGGCGGTGCTGGTGAATGCGGGCAATGCGAACTGCGCGACGGGCGAGGCGGGGGTGCGGGCGTGCGTGGAGACGTGCAAGGCCACGGCGGAGACGTTTGAGTGCATCTTCGATGAAGTGTTTCCTTCGTCGACCGGGATCATTGGAGTGCCTCTGCCGTATGAAAAGATTGTGGCCGCGATGCCGCTGGTCGGGGCGGCGATGGGGTCGGAGGCCGGGCATGCGGAGCTGTTCGCGACGGCGATTATGACAACCGACACGAGGATGAAGGTCGCGCAAGCGGTGATCAAGGTGGATGGGGACGCCGAGGGGCGCGAGGTGAGGCTGTTCGGGACGGCGAAGGGCGCGGGGATGATTCGTCCGCAGCTGGGGGCGGCGCTTGCGAATGATGCCGCGGCGCACGCAACGATGCTGGTGTATCTGTTTACCGATGCGGCGGCGGAGGCGGGCGAGCTGAACGAGATGCTGGGGACAGCGGCGGAGGAGAGCTTCAATTCGATCTCGATCGATGGGGATACGTCGACGAACGATACGGTGCTGCTGCTGGCGAGCGGGGCCAGCGGTCTTCGGCTGGACGAGCGCATACGGCCGGCGTTTGAGAGCGCGCTGAAGATGGTGTGCGGGAGCCTGGCGCACCAGATTGTGGATGACGGCGAAGGCGTGAAGCATGTGGTGACGCTGGAGATTTCCGGGGCGAGGACCGAGGCTGAGGCGAAGCAGGTGGCGAGGGCGATCGCGCACAGTCCGCTGAACAAGACGGCATGGTCGAGCGCGGACCCGAACTGGGGCCGGCTGCTGGCGGCAGCGGGGTACTCTGGCGTAGCGCTTGATGTGGAGCGGGTGACGATCTGGATTGGGGCGCAGGTGGTCTTCGAGAAGGGGATGCGGGCTGTAACCTTCGACGAGAGGGCGGCGCACGCGGTGATGAGCCAGCGGGAGTATACGATTCGCCTGGACCTGGGGGAGGGCGACGCACGGTGTACGTTTCTGACCTGCGATTTGACGGAAGAGTATGTGCGGATCAATGCTGATTACTCAACTTGAGCCGAGGGAACGCCGCGCATGTGACGTTTTGCGGCTGGACGGCTATGTTTGTAGGTAAGGGTTTGC
>CAXTPN010000010.1:0-24451 GCA_964246125.1 uncultured Acidobacteriaceae bacterium | reverse complement strand
AGGTAAAGGTTTGCATCAGAATCGCTAATAGCAGCGGGGGTTTTGGGTATGGCTTCGAGTGTTCTGGAGATGCCGGTGAGTGCGAAGGGCGATGATGCCGCGAAGAAGGATTTTTCGGCGGAGTTGGCCGAGTGGATCGAGGCGTTCGACCAGGTGGCAGCGGCGGACGACGCGCAGGCGGGAGAGTTGCTGGCGGCGCTGCGACGGCGCGCGGTCGAAGCCGGGGTGGCGGCCGAGAGCTCATTGACGACCCCTTACAAGAACACCATTCCGCCCGAGGAGGAGGTGCCTTATCCGGGTGATCGTGCCATGGAACGGAGGTTGGGCGCGCTGATTCGCTGGAACGCGATGGCGATGGTTCATGGGCAGAATAAAAAGGATGCGGGGATTGGCGGGCATATCTCGACGTACTCTTCGCTAGCGCTGCTGCTGGAGGTTGGCTTTCATCATTTCTTCCGGGCGAAGTATGGGGAGGAGCCTGGGGATTTCATTTACTTCCAGGGGCACGCCTCCCCGGGGGTGTATGCGCGGGCGTTTCTGGAGGGCCGGTTCGACGAGTCGCGGCTGAAGAACTTCAGGCATGAGCTGCGCGGGGAGCCGGGGCTGTCGAGCTATCCGCATCCTTGGCTGATGCCGGAGTTTTGGAACTTTCCCACGGTGTCGATGGGGATCGGGCCGCTGAATGCAATCTACCAGGCGCGGTTTATGAAGTATCTGGAGAATCGCGGGCTCATTGCGAAGACCGATCGGAAGGTCTGGGCGTTTATCGGGGATGGCGAGACGGATGAGGTGGATACGCTAGGCGCGATCTCGCTGGGGGCGCGGGAAAAGCTGGATAACCTGATCTTCGTCGTCAATTGCAATCTGCAAAGGCTGGATGGGCCGGTGCGCGGCAACAAGCGGATCATCGATGAGCTCGAGGGCGACTTTCGCGGCGCGGGCTGGAACGTAATCAAGGTCATCTGGGGCTCGGATTGGGATGAGCTGTTTGCGAAGGATACGAGTGGCTTGCTGTTGCAGCGCATGGAAGAGTGCGTGGATGGGGATTTTCAGACGTTCAAGGCCAAGGACGGGGCTTACCTGCGGGAGCATTTCTTTGGCAAGTACCCGGAGCTGCTGGAGTTGGTGAAGGACCATACCGATCAGCAACTGGGAATGCTGCATCGCGGCGGCCATGACGTGGTGAAGGTGTACAACGCGTACAAGCGCGCGACCGAGCACAAGGGCGGGCCGACCGTCATCCTGGCGAAGACCGTGAAGGGGTACGGGCTGGGATCGGCGCAGGCGCGGAATGCGACGCATAGCGAGAAGAAGTTGGCGGATGATGGGTTGGCGCTGTTTGTCAAGCGCTTTAACATTCCTGTACCGGAGCAGGCGGCGAAGGACGGAGCGTTCTACCGGCCGGAGCCGGATGCGCCGGAGTTGCAGTATATGCAGGCTCGGCGGAAGGAGTTGGGCGGCTATTTGCCGCAGCGCGCGGTGCCTGCGATCAGGGACAGGGCGGCGGACTTCAAGGCTCCGGAGATGGAGTTCTTCAAGACGTGGACGACGGGCTCGAAGGGGCGTTCGATCTCGACGACAATGGGCTTCGTGAACATGCTGAACGCGCTGATGAAGGATAAGGCGATTGGCCGGTGGATCGTGCCGATCGTGCCGGATGAGGGTAGGACGTTCGGGTTGGAGTCGTCGATCAAGCAGGTGGGAATCTACGCGCCGGAAGGACAGAAGTATGTGCCGCACGACGCGGATATGCTGCTCTCCTACAGGGAGAATAAGGACGGTCAGATTCTTGAAGAAGGGATTACGGAGGCGGGGTCGATGGCTTCGTTTACGGCGGCGGGGACGGCTTACTCGAACTATGGCGTGCCGTCGATTCCCTTCTACATGTACTACTCGATGTTTGGGTTTCAGCGCATTGGGGACATGGCGTGGGCGTTCGCGGATTCGCGCGGCAAGGGCTTCCTGATGGGCGGCACAGCCGGGCGCACCACGATGCTGGGCGAGGGTTTGCAGCATCAGGACGGTCACTCGATCGTGCTGGCGAGCACGGTGCCGACTTGCCGGACCTACGATCCGGCGTATGTGTATGAGATGGCCGTGGTGCTGCAGGATGGCATTCGGCGTATGTACGAGGCGGGGGAGGACGTCTTCTACTACATCACGATGTACAACGAGGATTATCCGCAGCCAGCGATGCCGGAGGGGGTTGCGGAGGGCATCGTCAGGGGGATGTACAAGCTGAAGCCGGCCGCTGACGGTGAGGCTACGGTGCAGTTGTTCGGCTCGGGTCCGATCTTGAACGAGGTGCTGCGGGCGCAGACGATGCTTGCGGAAAAGTACAAGGTGCAGGCGGATGTGTGGAGCGTGACCAGCTACACGGAGGTTCGGCGGGATGCGCTGGCGGTGGAGCGATGGAACCGGCTGCATCCGGCGGAGGCGGAGAAGAAGAGCTATCTGGCGACGCTGATCGATGGAACAAAGGGGCCGGTGGTGGCCGCGAGCGATTATATGAAGTCTGTGCCGGACGGGCTGTCGCCGTGGCTGGGATCGCGGCTGGTGACGCTGGGGACGGATGGGTTCGGGCGCAGCGACAACCGCGAGCATCTGCGGCGGCACTTTGAGGTGAGCGCGGAGGCGATTGTGGGAGCTACGTTGTCGCGGCTGGCGCGGGATGGGAGCTTCGAGGTCAAGGACGCGCAGCAGGCGCTTGAGGAACTTGGTCTGGATGTAGAGGCGAGGGACCCGGCTAGGGCTTGACGACACGTTCTCAGTGGGTGGATCAAAATGATGGGATCGAAGGCGTTTGAGAGTCCGCTGATCAGCCATGCGCGGATGCGGGGGTTGTATCGTGCGCTGGTGGAAACGCGAGCGCTGGGAAAGGGCGGTCGCGGCTGGCCGGAGGGAATGGAGGCGTCCTGGGTGGGCACGGCGCTCGATTTGAAGGAAGGGGACCTCACGAACGACGGCCCGGCCGGATGGCTGACGGACTATGTGCGGGCTGTGGGCGGGCGGAGAGACGCGCGGGCCGCGACAAGGACCGAGGTGAAGAAGACGCGGAAGAGCGCCGCGGCAGCCGATAGCGCAAAGTTCGTGGGGAGTGCCGCGGACCGGATGCTCTGCGCGGTGGGGCAGGCGATGGCGTTGAAGGCGGCCGGGCAAGGGGTAGTGGTGGCTTATGTGGGGCTGGACGAGATGAAGAGTGCGGACTGGAAGCGGGTGATGGCGGCGGGCGCTGGTGAGTTGCCGTTGATTGTGGTGGCGACGCCTGACGGAGGCAAAGGTCGGCTGGACGGGTTGCAGGTACCGGTGATTCCGGTGGATGCGGGGGATGTAGTGGCCATCTACCGGGTGGCGCAGGAGTCGATTGGGCGGGCACGGGCGGACGGTCGCGCGGCGGTGATCGAGTGCGTGGCTTGCGAGGTCGATCCGGTGAAGCTGATGGGGGCGCAATTGGTGAAGAAGAAAATCTGCACCGAGCGCTGGGTGCGCGGGGTAGAGGCGAGCTTTCACCGACTTGCGGCATCGGCGTGATCCGCTGATGCGAGGTACCTGACGCGATCAGCCTGACACGATAGACTGGGTCCATGCCGTCGGCACCGTTGGCGGTTTCGAACCCTGAGGTGCTCGTGCATAAAAGACTCCCGATATCCCTTGCCGCTCTGTTTGCGTTCGGAGTTGGTACGAGCTTCGCGCAAACGCCCGCGCAGACGCCAACACCGGCTGTGCCGGTTCCGGTGCCGGAGGGCGTAGACCGGATCCAGACCAGGCCTGCCTACGGACAGCAGCCGACGCCGGGGCAGAACGTGCCGGCTCCTGCTCCCGCGGGGCCTCCGGTGGTGGCTCCCGGAGCTACGTCGCCGAGCGCGCCCGTGGCTGCGCTGCCGGCTTACCGGCCATACGGGATACCCGACGAGGATCGCAAGAAGGATCATGATGGCTCGGTTTATATTCCGGTGGATAGCTGGATTTATCCGGAGATGACGCGGCTATATTCGTTGGGCTATGTAGACACGATGTTTCTGGGGATGCGGCCGTGGACGCGGAAGAGCGTGCTGCACATGCTGGAGGAGGCGGAGGATGACATTCGCGATTCGAACAGCGAGGAGGCGCAGGAAATTTTCACCGCGGTGGAGCGGGAGGTGCGCCAGGAAGACACGAACGGCGGACTAGCGGATCGCGGACTGCTTTATGGAACGGAGTCGGCGTATGCGCGGGTGATGGGAATCTCGGGGCCGGTTTTACGCGACAGCTATCACCTGGGGCAGACGATCGTGAACGACTATGGACGCCCGTACCAGACCGGATTTAATGGCATTGCGGGGTTTTCGACGCTAGCGGAGTATGGACGTTTCTCGCTGTATGTGCGCGGGGAGTACCAGCATTCGCCATCGGCTTCGGGGTACTCGCAGGCGCTATCGTCGCAGCTTTCGATTCAGGACATGATTCCCTATACCGGCTACAACCTGAACCAGGCGACGATCCCGACGGGACCGATTGCGGCGCAGAACCCGTTTCGGCTGATGGAGGCAACGTTGTCGGTGCATCTTCTGGGGCATGAGATCTCCGGGGGAAAGTCGGATGCCTGGCTCGGGCCGGCGCAGGGCGGCGCGGTGGCATGGTCGAACAACGCAGAGAATATCTATTCGTTTCGCATCAACCGGGTAGAGCCGCTGCACATTCCTTTTCTTTCGGCGGTGCTGGGGCCGGTGCGGTACGACTTCTTCTACGGCAGCCTGAAGGGGCACAGTTTCCCGAATAACGACTGGACGCACTCGGAGATGTTCTCGTTTCGGCCGACGAAAAACTTCGAGTTTGGATTCCAACGGACGATCATCTTCGGCGGCGCGGGCCATGAGCCGGTGAACCTGCATACGTTTCTAAAGGGCTTCTTCGACACCGGCGACACCAGCCTGGCGGAGAAGGAAGGACGGGACGATCCGGGCGCGCGGTACAGCACGTTCAATGCGTCGTACCGTCTGCCCTTCGTGCGAAAGTACGCCACGTTCTATGTGGATTCGATCGCGCACGATGACGTGACGCCGATCAGCGCGCCGCGGCGTGCGGCGTTCCGCACGGGAATGTACCTGTCGCAGATTCCGGGGATGCGGCGGCTGGACTTCCGGGTAGAGGCGGTCGACACGGACCCGCGAGTATCGCGCAGCATGAACGGCCAATTCAACTACTACGAGGCCGTCCAGAAGCAAGGCTATACGAACAAAGGTTTCATCATGGGCGATTGGATCGGGCGCGAGGCGAAGGGAGGACAGGCGTGGCTCACCTATCACCTGTCCGGCACTGAGTGGGTTCAAGCGGAGTACCTGAACAAGAAGAATGCGAAGGACTTCATCACAGGATTTCAGGACCCTGTGACCGGGCTGTACGGGCCGGGCGGAACCACGCAAAATTCCTTCAAGGCGCAGGTAGTGAAGCGTTTTCATCACGACGACGTAGAGTTGAATGCGTGGTTCCAGTATGAGCGGTGGAAGGCGCCTATCTATCTTCCGGGTCCGCAAACGAATACAACGACCGCTGTTCAGATTACGTTCTTTCCGGGCCTGACGAAGAAGGGTGGAAGCTAGATGTCTCGCCTCTATGCCGACCTTCAAGAGCAGCCCGCAGCCAGGCAGAATTAGCCCAAAAGCGACTCGCTTAGACGGGGCTGGCGACCGGGGTCTCGGCGGCAACACACGATTGGAAGTAGGCCAGGGAGCGCTCGAGGCCTTCACGCAAAAAGATAGTTGGCTCCCAATTCAGGAGGGTGCGGGCGCGGGTGAGGTCGGGGCGTCGGCGAAGGGGATCGTCCTGCGGTAGCGGGTGGAAGAGTATCTCAACCTTGGCACCGGTGACGGAGAGGACCTCGCGGGCGCACTCGAGGATGGTCCACTCGATGTCGTTGCCGATGTTGACCGGAGTGTGCTCGGCAGAGCGCGAAAGGCGCAGGATGCCTTCGATGAGGTCGGAGACATAGCAGAAGGAGCGGGTCTGCGAACCGTCGCCGTAGATGGTGAGCGGCTGGCCGCGCAAGGCCTGGGTCATAAGGTTGGAGATGACGCGTCCGTCGTTCGATTGCAGGCGCGGACCGTAAGTATTGAAGATGCGGACGAGGTGGGTGTCGACGCCGTAGTAGCGGTGATAGGCCGTGACGGCGGCCTCCGCGAAGCGCTTGGCCTCGTCATAGACGGAGCGCGGGCCAACGGGGTTGACATTGCCCCAGTAGGTCTCGACCTGCGGATGCACTTCGGGGTCGCCGTAGCACTCCGACGTGGACGCATGGAGGTAGCCAGCGTTGTACTTGCGGGCCAGGTCGAGAGTGTTGATGGTGCCGGCGGAGCCGACCAGGAGGGTTTCGACGCCCAGGCGGTGGTAGTCGACCGGGCTGGCGGGGGAGGCGAAGTTGAAGATGAAGTCGACCGGACCGGGGTCTGCTTTTCCCTCCAGCGGATGGGTGATGTCGTGCTCGATGAGCGAGAAGCGAGGCTCTCGCCGGAGATGCTCGAGGTTGGCGAGGTTGCCGGTGCAGAGGTTGTCGACACCGATTACGGTGTGGCCGGAGGCAAGCAGTGCGTCTGTCAGGTGAGAGCCGAGGAAGCCGGCGGCGCCGGTGACAAGGGCTGTCTTTGCAGTCATGAGGAGAGTGTCTCCAGCGCGGGCGCGAGAGGGTCTGATTTAGCGCGGCGGTCGCGGACGGGAGCGGCGGTGGGGCGACCCACAGAGAGATAGGTGAAGCCGTGCTGCTGCATGACGGCGGGATCGTAGAGGTTGCGGCCATCGATCACGATGGGGTAGCGCAGGGTCTGGTTCAGGCGCGCGAGGTCAAGCGCGGCGAACTCCTTCCAGTCGGTAAGGATGAGCAGCGCGTCGGCGTCGGAGGCGGCGTCGTAAGCATTAGCGGCGTAGCTCAACACGGGGCTGGGTGGGAGGACGTGCTTGGCGCGTTCGGTCGCGGCAGGATCGAAGGCGTGGACGGTGCAGCCCTCGGCGATAAACATCTCGACGAGCTCGATGGCGGGCGACTCGCGAATGTCATCGGTTTCGCCCTTGAAGGCGAGGCCGAGGACGGCGAGACGCTTGCCGCGCAAGGTCCAGAGGGCCGAGCGGACCTTGGCGACGAAGCGCTTCTTCTGGACGACATTGATCTTTTCGACTTCCTTCAGGAGCGAGAAGTCGGTGCCGAGCTGCTCGGCGACATTGCGGAACGCGGCTACGTCCTTAGGAAAACAGGAACCGCCGTAACCGATGCCTGGCCGCAGGAAGCGGCTGCCGATGCGCTTGTCCAGACCCATGCCGCGCGCGACCTGCTCGACATCGGCGTCGGTGGCCTCGCAGAGGTTGGCAACGGCGTTGATGAAGGATATCTTCAGCGCCAGGAAGGCGTTCGACGCATGCTTGATAATTTCGGAGGATTTGGTCGAGGTATTGAGCAGCGGTGGAGGCTCTTCAACCGTGCAGGCGCCGCCAATCGCGTTTGGCCGAGTGTAGTACGCGCCGGTGGTCAGAGGCGCGTAGATGTCGGCGAGGACGGCGGCCGCGCGCGGCGTGTCGGAGCCCACGACGATGCGGTCGGGATGCAGGAAGTCCGCGACGGCGGTGCCTTCGCGAAGGAACTCGGGGTTGGAGACCACGTCGAAGAGTTCGCGTGCGACGCCGTTGCGCTCGATCACGCGGCGAATCCACTCGTTGGTATAGACGGGCACGGTAGACTTTTCCACGATCACCTTATAAGTGGTGAGCGAACGGGCGATCTCGCAGGCGACCGCTTCGACATAGGAGAGGTCGGCATCGCCCGGCTCGGACAGCGGCGTGCCGCCCGCGATGAAGATGGCCTGGCACTCGCGCGTGGCCTCGGCCAGATCGGTCATAAAACGAACGCCGCTGTTCAAGTGACGCTTGAGGAGCTCGGGCAGGTACAGCTCGTGGATAAGAGTGTCGCCGCCCTGCAGCGCGTCGACCTTGCGCTGGTCGTTATCGACGCAGATCACATCGTGACCCATCTCAGCGAAGCACACAGCGGCCACAAGACCGACGTAACCTGAACCTACAACGGCAATCTGGACGGGGGTCCCGGGGAGAGTGGATGAAACGCCGGTAGGGTTGAAGGAGTTCATCGGGGTCAAGGAAGAGTGATTCGAAGTGGATTGCATGGGCTTGCTTCAGTCTATCGCATTGCGAAAGCGCTGGTGAAGAGATGCCTGGGCTGCGCGACCTTATCTTTTACAACTTAAGAGTGGTCGGATAGACTGAAGAGGATGACCTCGGACAACGGTTCTACGAACGCACCCGGTTCAGGTGCATCGCCGGAAGGACAATTTGTCGCTGCGGATTCCCGAAGGGAAGCCGCGGAATCGGAGTCGCGAAGATTTGCCCCTACGCCCGAGTCGTTAGGCCACCAGTCCGCTCCGGCGACCACCGATACATCCCTGTCGGAGCTCTTGAGTACGCTGCGCAAACACAAGTTGATTGTGATTGCGTTCGCGCTGTTGGGCATCTTGTTCGGCTTCTACAAGGCGGTAACACAGGTCAAGCTGTACGAGGCATTTGGGCGGATCGAGGTTCGGGCGGGTTCGTCCGACGAGTTCAAGCTGAGTTCCGCTTCCTTCTTCGGAGACGACCCCCAGAGAAAGCTGTCTACCGAAGAAGCCATCATCGAGAGCGACACGCTGCTGGCCACGGTAGCTCGCGATTTGAATCTGGCGAACAATCCGGACTTTCTCGGCGAGAAGGGGCCGGTGCCGCACCACAATCTCGACGATCCCGGGGTGCGGCAGGCTGTCGTGGCGAAGTTGCAGGGCGGGCTGAAGATCACGATCGTTCCTAAAACGGACATCATGCGGATCAGTTTTTCGAGCTTGAACGCGAAGCTGTCTGCCGACATCGTCAACAAGGTCATCGCGGATTACATACAGCGGAGCTATGAGACGCGCTTCACCTCGACGCAGCGGGTGTCGCAGTGGTTGTCGAGCCAGCTCGACGACCTGAAACAGAAGGTCGAGGCTTCGCAGGAACAAATGATGGACCTGCAGAAGAAACTTGGGACGCTGGGGTTCGACTCCTCTCATAGCCAGATATCGTCGTCGCTCGACGACCTGGCGAGGGCGGCGGCGCAGGCCAAGCTGGCGCGGATCATTGCGGAGTCGCGCTACAGGTTGTTGAGCGGCATGGACCCTAACTCGCTTGAGGGCTCGCTGGACACCGTGCCCGGCGCGCCCGAGCCGGAACTGAATACTCTGCGGACGAACCTGGCGAATGCGAGGGCCAACTACGCGCAGATGACGACTTCGTTGGGACCGAACCACCCCCAAACGATAGCGGCCAAGGCCCAGATAGCAGAGCTGACGAAGGAGATCAGCACGGAAGAGGGCAGATTGCTGACTCAGGCCAAGGCCGGATTCTCACTGGCCAAGGCCAACGAAGATCAGACCGCGGCGGCGCTGGAGCAGCAGAAAGCGGACGCATACAGACTGCGCGACGACCTGGTGGAGTACACGATCCGGCAGCGTGAATTTGAGTCGAGCCGAACGCTCTATGAAGGGTTGCTGCAGAAGTTGCAGACGGCCGGCGTCGAAGCCGGGCTGGAGTCGCTGGAGATCGATATCGTCGATGCGGCGGTGGTGCCATCGGCTCCGATCCTGAAGCCGCGGTCGACGATCATTTTGACGTACCTGGCTATCGCGCTGACGCTTGGAGTTCTGCTGGCGATTGCGCTCGAAAGCATGGACACTGGTCTGCGCAGCATCGCCGAACTAGAGAGCGTGACCGATCTGCCCTCGCTTGCGATCGTGCCGCGCTCCAAGCGCGCTACGCCGGAGCAACTGGCGGGCATGAATACGGTGGAGCGCAATATCCAAGTGCTGACGCAGCCGAAATCTCAGTTCGCTGAGGCTTTCCGTTCGCTGCGGACAGCTCTGCTGCTATCCACCACAGGCAGAGAGCCGAAGTTTATTCTTTGCACGAGTGCAACGCCGTCTGAAGGCAAAACGACAGCGGCGACCAATCTGGCGGTCATCCTGGCCCAGCGCGGAACCCGCGTATTGCTGATGGATGCCGACCTCCGCCGTCCCAACGTGCACCACCGCTTCGGGCTGAACGGCAAGGTGGGATTGAGCACCGTGCTGAGCGGGCAGACGACGCTTGAAAACTCCGTGCAGCCGGTGGCCGAAGTTCCAGGGCTTGATGTTCTGGCCAGCGGGCCGGTGCCTCCCTTTCCCACCGAGATGTTGAGTTCGCAGACCATGGTCGACCTGCTGAGGAAGGCAGGAGACAACTATACCTACGTCGTGCTCGACTCTCCGCCGGTGCTGTCGGTAACGGATGGCGTGCTGCTGTCGCGGCAGGTAGACGCGGTGATCCTGGTGGTGCGGCATGGAAAGTCAAGCAAGCAGATCATCAAGCGCGGACGCGATCTGCTGGTCCGCTCGGGCGCTCCGCTGGCCGGAATCGTGCTTAACGCAGTGGATCTGAATGCGCCGGAGTATTACGGATACTACGGCTACTCGGGGTACTCCTACTCCAGCCTGGACCCGGCGGGCTGGGAGGCCAAAGGCGGCAGCTCGGGCAGGTCGAGCCGATCGGGCAAGAAGAGGACGAACAATGAGGGTTAGGGCCATGTTCGTACGCAGGACTCTTGCGCGCTGGGCAATATGCGCTGCCGCGCTGGTGCTGGCCGGCACCGGCGCGATGCAGGGGCAGTTCAGCGGCCCCGCGCTGGGCGTGAGCCCTCAGCAGAATCAGGCGCAGACGCCCACGACGGACACCGCGATCCTTTCCCCGGCAGTTCGCGATCCGCGGATCTTGCCCGGTGACCTGATGGCGGTACACATCTTCGGCACCAATGACTTCGCTTCGTCGGTGCGGGTGAGCGTGGATGGAACGATCCAGCTTCCGCTGATCGGGGTAGTTCCGGTTGCGGGACTGACGGTGAATCAGGCCGAGAATCTGATCGCGCAGCGTCTGGTTAGTGCGGGGATGTACCTGAATCCGCAAGTGACCGTGCAGGTGACGGAGTCGGTTAGCCAGTTCGCTACCGTCTCCGGCGAGTTGCACGCGATTGTTCCGCTGGCGGGCAACCGCAGGCTGCTGGATGTGCTCGCGGCGGCGGGTTCCCTGCCCTCGACGGCCAGCCATGTGATCACCATCTTGCGCGAAGGACAGGAGAAGCCCATCGTTGTCGACCTCGGCACCGACCCGGCACGCAGCGCGCAGGCCGACATTCAGATCCTTCCGGGGGACAAAATCCTCATTTCGCGGGTAGGCGTGGTGTACATCCTGGGAGCGTTCAGGACCCAGGGTGCAATCCCTTTGCAACAGACCTCGCCGCTAACGCTGATGCAGGCCACCGCACTGAGCGGAGGCGCGGGGTATGAAGGCAAGTTCGACGACTTGCGGCTGGTGCGTACGACCGGACTGGGACGCAGCGTAGTGACCGTGAACATCAAGCGTGTGCTGAACGGCCAAGACCCCGACCCGGTACTGCAGGCTGACGATATTGTCTTTCTGCCTTCGAGTGCGTTCAAGGCCGCGATCAAATCCGGCGGCATTAGTACGGTCGCCAGCCTGGCGTCCTTGCTGCTCATCGCGCTGCAGAACCATCTTTAAGGTTCGTCCGCGGTGGCTCCCCACAAGAGCGAAGGAGACTGACCCGAGCATGACTTCGAACACTTCCAGCCCCTCAGTCTCCGTCCGCAAATGTGTTCGCCTTGCCTACCTGGTCAGCCATCCTATCCAATACCAGACCCCGTTGCTGCGCCGCATCGCCCAGGAACCGGAGATCGATCTGACTGTGTTCTTCGGGTCGGACTTTTCCGTGCGAGGCTACCAGGACCAGGGCTTCGGCGTGCAGGTAACTTGGGACGTACCGCTGCTTGAAGGCTACAAGCATGAGTTCCTCCCCCGGCTTCGTGATAACGGGACCGAAGGAACGTTCAGCCCCATCAGCCATGGGCTTTCGGCGCGGCTGCAAGGCTTCGACGTGGTGTGGGTCCATGGCTACGCGACCGTGAATCAGTTGCACGGCATCATCGCCGCGAAGGCGCTGGGCATCCCGGTGTTAGTGCGGGCGGAGTCGTGGTTAAGCGACCGGCCGAGAACCGGGGCAAAGCTGGTGGCTAAGAGGCTATTCTTCGAAGGACTGAGAAGAATGATCGACGCCGTGCTGGTGACCGGCAAGCCCAATCGCGAGTACTGGCAGCACTACCTGGGCGAAGATTTTCCGATGTTCCTGATGCCCTACGCGGTAAACAACGAATGGTTCCAGGAGAAGGTACGGGCCGCGGCTGCGGGACGCGAAGCACTGCGAGCCAGGCTAGGCCTCGATGCGGGAAGGCCCGTGATTCTGTTCGCTTCGAAGTTGCAAAAGCGGAAGCATTGCGATGACTTGATCGCGGCCTACGCGAAGCTCTCGCCCGGGGATGGACAGGACCCCCGGCCGTACCTGGTGATCGTCGGCGACGGTGAGGAACGAGCGGCGCTCGAGGCTCAGGCAGCCGCGACCGGGTTCAAGAGCATTCGCTTCTACGGGTTTGCGAACCAGACCGAGCTGCCGGGCTTCTTCGACCTCGCCACAGTCTTTGTGCTGCCGTCGCGCCATGAACCCTGGGGGTTGATCGTGAACGAGGTGATGAACGCCGGGCGCGCGGTTATCGTGTCGGACGATGTAGGTTCGAACTTCGACCTGGTGAAGGATGGGGTGGAGGGTTGCGTGTTTCCCGTGCGCGATGTGGAGGCTCTGACGGCTGCGCTGCGGCGCGTGCTGGCCACGCCTGAGACCGCGGCCGAGATGGGGCGGCGAGCGCTCGAACGCATCAACCATTGGGGGTTCGATCAGGATATCGCGGGCCTCAAGCAGGCGATCGCCCATGTCACGCGAGGCAAGCAGCCCGCGTGAGCGACCCAAAGACAAGGCGGATACTTCATATCATCGGCACCATTGACCCCGAGGCAGGCGGACCATCCGAGTCGGTGCGGGCGCTGCTCAACTTCGGCCCGCCCGGATATACCGGAGAGGTACTGACGCTCGATAGCCCGGACGCGAAGTTTTACCAGGACATTCCCTTCCCTGTTCATGCGCTGGGACCGCAGACCTCGACATACGGCTACAACCGCAAGTTATATGCGTGGCTGCGGGATAATCGAGACCGCTTCGACGGCGTCATGGTCAACGGGCTATGGCAATATATAGGGCTGGCGGCATGGCTTGCGCTGCGCGGCCGCAAGCCCTATGTGGTCTTCAGCCACGGCATGCTCGACCCCTACTTCAAGCGGGAGTTTCCCCTGAAACACCTGAAAAAGTGGGGCTATTGGCTCGCGGCTGAGTATTGGGTCCTACGCGACGCGTATAAAGTGCTCTTCACGACACAGGCGGAGAGCCGCCTGGCGGAGCAGAGCTTCTGGCTGCACAAGTGGAACGGCTATGTGATTCCGTTTGGCGCGAACCGCCCCCCCGAGGATCGCGATACGCTTCGGCAGGCTTTTTACGAACAATGTCCGCAGATGCGCGGACGTCGCTTTATCCTCTACCTGGGGCGCATTCACCGCAAGAAGGGCTGCGATATGCTCATTCGTTCCTTCGTGAAGCTTGCCCAGCGAGACCCGGAGTTGCACCTGATGATGGCCGGTCCGGACCAGCAGGGGTGGAGCGATGACCTGAAGCGGATCGTGGTTGACGCAGGCTTGAGCGATCGAGTCCATTGGCCGGGAATGCTGCGCGGCGATGTCAAATGGGGATCCTTTTTCGCAAGCGAGGTCTTCATCCTGCCCTCGCATCAAGAGAACTTCGGGATTGCCGTGGCGGAGGCGCTGGCCTGCGGGCGCCCGGTGCTGCTGGCGGACAAGGTTAATATCGCGCCGGACATTGCGGAGGATGGCGCGGGGTTGATGGAACCGGACACGCCCGAGGGTACCGATACCCTGGTGCAAAGATGGATGGAGATGCGGACGGACGAGCGTGAAGCGATGGCGGCACAGGCTCTGGCGACCTTCAACATGCGCTACGATATGCGGCAGAACGCGGTAACGATTATGAGGCTGTTCGACAATGTAGATGTGGCATTGGCGGGAAGTTAGGACTGGAGAGAGCATGGCGAGGCAGACCCACTACAACTCGGCGGAACACATCCCAGCCGAGACGGCTGCGGACCCGTACCTGCGGCCGGCGTTCTCGCTGAAGAACCGTCTGCGGCGGCAGGTGTGGAACGTGTGCTGGCTGCTCTTCTACAGGATTTCGCCGAGGCCATTTCATGCCTGGCGCGCGATACTGTTGAGAGCGTTCGGCGCGACGCTGGGGCCAAACTGTCACTTCTATCCCGGTTCGAAGGTGCATTCGCCCTGGAACCTTACCTGTGCCGACCAGGTGACCGCGGGAGACGGGGTCGAGATCTACAATCCTGCGCCGCTGCGGCTGGGGTCGCACGCGATCCTGTCGCAGGGCGCCTACATCTGCGGGGCGACGCACGATTTCGACGATCCGGCGTTTCCGTTGCTCACCTATGTGATGGAGATAGGGGCGTATGCGTGGGTCTGTGCCCGCGCCTCGGTCGGGCCGGGCGTGAATATCGGCGAAGGCGCGGTACTGGGCCTGGCTTCGGTGACCACAAAAAACCTCGAACCCTGGACGGTTTACGCGGGGGCACCCGCGGTGCGAGTCAAAGAGCGGCGGCGGCCTTCTGATGCAGGAAGCGATTAAGGGTTTGATTCGCCAGGGTGGCGTGTACCCCCCCTCCCCCCTAAAGTATCCAAAGTATTCAAAAGAGGCCACTTAAGTCTGGACTTCGGTCTGAAAGTCCACACTTCGAAAGCGAAGTTCCGGCTGGTGCCGGAGCAACTGCTTCTAAGTTCATTATACAAGGCGTGTCAAGAGGCAAGAGCAGATCAGGACTGGCGGCGGAGCTTTGCGAGCAGGTCAGTGGGGTGGACGGGCTTGGCTAGAATCTCGAATTCGTGGCCCTGAGCGCGGGCGTTTTCGAGCAGATCGGCCGTCGCTGCCTGGCCGGAGAAGAGCAATATCTTGCAGCCGGGTCGCTTGTTGCGGGTGGCGATGGCGGCCTCAATGCCGGTCATGCCCGTCATGATGACGTCGGAGATGAGCATGTCCGGCTCGAAGGTGTCGAGCGACTCGATGGCTTTTTCGCCGCTGTAGACGGCGCGCGCTTCGAAGCCGGCCTGATTCAAAATGATGGCGAGCGTGTTAGCGATCACCTGCTCATCGTCTGCGACGAGAACGCGAGGCTTGGTCGGAGTGGTCGCGGTTGTTTCTGACATTGCTGGTCCCCAGGAAATCTTGTTGTACAGTGTCGCCCGAGCGAAGCTCGTATGCCGCTTCACAGTTATATCAGGAAATCGATACCAGCCCTCGCACGGTCAGGCGCGCTGGCGGCGATGGACGAAGGCGAAGATGACGGCGAGCAGCGGAGGCGCGAGCAGAACACCCCAAGGCGGCATGAGCAGGCCCAGAACGACGGGGCCGAGCACGGACGCCCACCACGGAACGAGAGTGGTGCGGCGCAAGATGTAGGGGGCGATCACCAGGCCTTCAAGAATGACGATGACCGCGTACAGGCCCAGCACCATCGAGAGGCGGAAGAGCCGGTCGCCGGGAACAGACAGCGTGGCGGCGATGGCTGGGCCGGCAACCGCCAGCATGCCGCCGATGCCGGGCACGAATTGGAAGAGCGCGCCCAGCACGGCCCACACGGGTGCCCAAGGCACGCGGAGAATCTCCAGGCCGATGAGCCAGAGGACGCCGACGATGAGTGCCTGCAAGGTGACCGCGCGCCACCAATGGACGAGCGCGCCACCGGTTGTACGGAGGTGCGGCAGAAACCTGGAAAGTAGCGACGGACGCGACGGGGGCATCGCGGTTAGGGTGTGTACCGGCTTCAAATCGCGTCACCTGAAAGGGTTGGATGCGAATGTGGACTCAGCCTGGCGTGCGCGACCGAGTCAATCTCGCTTGACAAATCTTTAGTTGAGCAGGATTATTTGAACACGTTCAAATTGCGAGGCCCTCATGAAATGGCCGGCGGGAAGAAACGCATACATCGTGGCCGTCGCGGCGGGTTTGATCTACGCTATGTCGTTGCGTCTGATGTTCCACAACCTTCACGGAATGAACAAAGCACATCCGTGGTGGATCGACCGGTATTATCCCAACGACCTGTGGGTGATGACCGCCGGGTTCCTGATCTTTGCGCCGTTTGCCATCGGCTGGATCTCCGCATCGGCCACAACCGCGGACCGCGACTATCACTGGGGATCGTGGATCTTTGCGCCCTGGCTTGCAATCCTGTTGAGCGACGTGATGTTGTTTGTGGCGGGAATCGAAGGCTTCATCTGCGTCGTCTTCGCCATCCCGATCACGCTGATCCTTTCGAGCCTGGGTGGCATCGCAGGCGGCCTTGTGGCTCGCAGCCGTGCCATGCATCGCGGCGCCTCGACTTTTTGCGTGGCTGTGCTGCCGCTGCTGCTCTCCGCGGTTGAGATGCAGTTCAACGGGCCGCTGCAGGTGAGGACCGTGGAGACGACAGTTGCGATTCACGCTTCTTCGGCAGTGATATGGCGCAACATCGAACGGGTGCCTGCGATTCAGCCAACGGAGATTCGGCCTGCGTGGACCCACGCGGTGGGATTTCCGCTGCCGGTGGAGGCTACGCTGGACCACGAAGGAGTAGGCGGGGTGCGGCACGCCAGCTTCGAGCGCGGGCTGCTCTTCATCGAGACCATCACCGCATGGGAGCCTGAGAAGCGCATCGCCTTCTCGATTGCCGCCGATACGGCCCACATTCCGCCAACCACGCTGGACGAGCATGTGACGATCGGCGGGCGGTACTTCGACGTGCTGAATGGCGAGTATTGGCTGGAGCCGCGCGCGGACGGCACGATTCTGCTTCACCTCAGCAGCCAGGAGCGGCTCTCGACCGACTTCAACGCCTACGCCGCACTGTGGTCCGACGCGGTGATGAAGGACCTGCAAGGCAGCATTCTGGAAGTGGTGAAGCATCGTTGTGAGGCGGAGTCGACGGTCGCGTCTGCTAACCTTAAGCCATGAAGTTCGGCGTGCTGGTCTTTCCGGGTTCGAACTGCGATCACGACACCTACAACGTGATCGCGCAGGTGCTGGGTGAGCAGGCCACCATGCTGTGGCATGCGTCGGCCGATCTCGAAGGCAGCGACGCGATCCTGGTGCCGGGGGGGTTTGCCTATGGCGATTACCTGCGGACGGGGGCCATCGCCAAGTTCGCACCGATCATGCAGCCGGTGAAGAAGTTCGCGGCGGCGGGCGGGCTGGTGCTGGGAATCTGCAATGGCTTTCAGATTCTGGCGGAGGCGGGGCTGTTGCCCGGGGCGTTGATGCGCAACGCGGGGCTGAACTATGTGTGCAAGCAGGTGCATCTGCGAACGGAGACGAACGATTCGCCTTTTACTCACGGGTTGAGGAGGGGCGATGTACTGCGAATGCCTGTTGGGCATATGGAAGGCAACTACTTCTGCGACGCGGAGACGCTGGCGAAGCTGAACCGGGAGGATCGCGTGGCGTTCCGGTACGCGAGCGCGGAGGGTTCAGTGGATGCGAAGTGGAACGTGAACGGGTCGCTCGAAAACATTGCAGGTGTGCTGAACGAGGGGCGCAATGTGCTAGGGATGATGCCGCATCCGGACCGGTCGAGCGAGGCGCTGCTGGGGTCGGCGGATGGGTTGAAGCTGTTCCAGTCCATGGCGCGGTCGCTCGCTGCCGCGGGCTAAGACGCGGTGGTAACCTGACGGAGTATGGTCGACATTCATCATCATCTGCTGTGGGGGCTGGACGACGGGGCCAGGGACTTTGAAACCTCCGTTGCGATGGCGAAGGCCGCGGCGGCGGATGGCGTGACGCATATCGTGTGTACGCCGCATTCCAACAGTCAGTATGCGTATCAACCGGAGATGAACGAAGAGAAGGCGCGGGAGTTGCAGGCGCGGCTCGACGGCGACGGAGTGGCGCTGAAACTGGGAATCGGGTGCGACTTTCACCTGTCCTACGACAACATTATCGAAGCCAAGCAGAACCCGGCGCGCTTCAGCGTGAACGGCCTCGGCTACCTGATGGTGGAGATTCCCGATTTCGGCGTGCCGCAAGGCTTGACCGAGACGTTTTATGAGTTGCAGCTGGTGGGCCTGACGCCGGTGCTGACGCATCCGGAGCGAAATCCAACGCTCCAGGCCGACCTGAGCCGGCTGGGCGAGTGGATGCGCGGCGGAATGCTGGTGCAGGTGACCGGCGACTCGGTGACGGGCAAGATGGGCAAGACCGCGGAGAAGATTGCGCATCAGTTGCTGGCCAAGCGGTGGGTGCATTTTCTCGCGACTGATGCGCACAACGTGAGTTCGCGGCCGCCGCGGCTGAGCGAGGCTCGGAACGTGGTCGCGAAAAAATATGGGCAACAGTATGCAGACAGCCTGGTGACCGCGAATCCGATGGCGGTCTTCAATGGCACGCCGTTCGAACCGATGGAAGAGCCGCTGGGCCTGCATGAGGAGTTCAAGGAGCCGAACTGGTGGCAGAGACTGCTAGGCTCGGCCAAGAGCTAGAGTCCAAGGCCGCCGTCTACCGAGAGCAACTGGCCGGTGATGAAGTGCGGACCGGTGGCGAAAAAAAGAGCGGCAGCCGCCACATCGGCTGAGGTGCCGTTGCGCTTCATCGGGGTGCGATCGGCGAAGTGCCGGTAGGCCGCGTCGATCTCGCTCTGCACGATCATGCCGGGAGCGATGCAGTTGACGCTGATCTCGGGCGCCCAGGCCTTTGCCATCGTCTTCGACAGCATGTGCAGGGCGGCTTTCGAGGTGCAGTAATGCGCGTGTGTGGCCCATGGCTCGATGCCGCCGAGCGACCCGATGTTGATGATGCGCCCCCGAGCTTCGCGCAGGTGCGGGTAGGCGGCTTGCGCGACCAGAAACGGCGCGCGAGCGTTGGTCGCAAACATGGCATCCCACGCCGCGGGCGTGATGTCCTCGAGCGCGGCTGAGGCAAAGGTGCCGGCATTGTTGATGAGGAGATCGAGCCTGTTATGCCGCGCAACCACCGACGCCACGGCTGCGACGATGGCTTGGGGAGAGTCGAGGTCGCAGTGATGAGCGGAGGCACGGACGCCGAAGGCTTCCAGGTCCGCGACTGTTTCGGCAGCCTCCGAAGCAGACGCGCGGTAGGTGATGGCGACATCCGCACCCGCCTCCGCGAAGGCGAGGGCCATGCCTCGGCCAAGGCGCTTGGCAGCCCCGGTGATGAGCGCAGTCTTGCCGGATAGAGGCTTCTGTTGCACGGGAGGCGCTGTTTTGGTTAGCGTCACGCTTGCGGTGGAGGCACGCCGGACGGCTTGCCGGTGGTGCGGTTCTGGCTGTTGCCGGGCGTAGCGTTGGGTGAGACGGGCGTGAGCGGGTTGGGGTCGCTGGTGTGATTCGTCGGCTGCGGAGCCTGCGTGACCGGGGGAGTGCTGGGCGCGGGGGGTTCCTGCACGCCGTCAGGACGCTGCGAAGCCTGCCCGTGCGTGTCCACATACGTGGAGATTTGGGCGCGGGGGCGGATCATTCTGATCTGGATGGAGCGGTTCGGCTCATTCACCAGATAGTCGCCGGCGTAGGTGGCGTAGCCATCGGCGATCACCTGCACGCCGACGTTGGACCCAGTGGCAATCACGTCGATGATCGCCTTACCCTCTTCGTTGGTCTTGACCTCGAGATTGCCTTCGTCCTTGCCGTCCTTGACGGCGCGAAAGATGACGGACGCGCCTCCCAGTGGCTTCTGGTTGGTATCGCGAATGACCTGCACTTCGATGTGCGAGGTCTCGGGGGGAGCTTTGTACTTGCGCCCGCGCCGGGGCGTAGTTTCATCCTGACCGTGAGCGAGCGGGACTGCTGTGAGGAAGGCGAGTGCGAGGCCGACGATAAAGATGCGACGAAAGACCATGCCTGTGATTCTACTGCGTCCAGGCCCTCAGGTCGAGACGGGCGAAGGTTGCGCGTAACCCACTCAGATTTCAACTGGACGGGTTGACAACCATACCCGCGGGGTCTATCGTTAGCAATCGAAGGGCTCGACTGCTAATCCAGTCGGCACAGAGCAGGATCAATTCACAAGATCGACCAAGGAGATGTAAGTTATGGCAACAACGAAGTTTACGCCGTTGCACGACAGGATTCTGGTGCGCCGGACTGAAGAGGGCGAGACCATGCGCGGCGGGATCATCATCCCGGATTCCGCCAAAGAGAAGCCTCAGCAGGGTGAAGTGGTTTCGGTGGGCAAAGGCAAGTCGAACGACGAAGGCAAGATCTTTCCGCTCGATGTGAAAGCCGGCGATACGATCCTGTTCGGCAAATACTCGGGTACGGAGATCAAGCTGGATGGCGAAGAACTGCTGATCATGCGCGAAGAAGAAGTCCTGGGCATCGTCGCCAAATAAGTACTTCGTGCCGTTCTCGATCCGCTTTCCCGAATGAATACAACAACCTTTTGATCAGCCGGTATGACCGGCATATGGAGCAAGCATCATGGCAAAACAGATTCTGCATGGAGAAGATTCGCGCCAGGCAATCCTGCGCGGAGTGAATATCCTGGCCAACGCGGTCAAGGTGACGCTTGGGCCGAAGGGCCGCAACGTGGTGATCGAGAAGAAGTTCGGTTCGCCGACGATCACGAAGGACGGCGTGACGGTTGCCAAGGAGATCGAGCTGCAAGATGCGCTCGAAAACATGGGCGCGCAGATGGTCCGCGAGGTCGCGTCGAAGACCAGCGACGTGGCCGGCGACGGCACCACCACTGCGACCGTACTCGCTCAGGCGATCTATCGCGAGGGCGTGAAGACGGTAGCGGCCGGTGCGAACCCGATGGCGCTGAAGCGCGGCATCGACAAAGCGGTCGAGGCCATTATCGGCAAGCGCGATGAGCACGGCGTGATCCAGGGCGGCGCGCTGGAGCAGTTTTCGAAGCCGGTGTCCGGCGACATGATCGCGCAGGTTGGCACCATCTCCGCTAACTCCGATGCGCAGATCGGCACCATCATTGCCGCGGCGATGAACAAGGTCGGCAAGGACGGCGTGATTACGGTTGAAGAGTCGCGCACGATGGAGACGCAGCTGGATGTGGTCGAGGGGATGCAGTTCGACCGCGGCTACCTGTCGCCGTACTTCGTCACCGACGCGGAGCGCATGGAAGCCGCGCTCGAAAACCCCTACATCCTGATCTACGAGAAGAAGATCTCGTCGATGAAGGACCTGCTGCCGCTGCTGGAGCAGATCGCCCGCACCGCCAAGCCGCTGGTCATCGTGGCCGAGGATGTGGACGGCGAGGCGCTGGCCACGCTGGTCGTCAACAAGCTGCGCGGCACGCTGAACGTGGCTGCAGTGAAGGCTCCCGGCTTCGGCGATCGTCGCAAGGCGATGCTTGAAGATATCGCCACGTTGACCGGCGGAAAAGCCATCACCGAGGACCTCGGCATCAAGCTCGAGGGCGTCAAGATCGAGGACCTGGGCACTGCCAAGCGCGTGACCATCGACAAAGACAACACGACCATTGTCGACGGCGGCGGCGACAGCTCGAAGATCGAAGGGCGCGTGAAGGAGATTCGCGCGCAGATCGACAAGACCACCTCCGACTACGACCGCGAGAAGCTGCAGGAGCGCCTCGCTAAGCTGGTTGGCGGCGTTGCCGTCATCAAGGTCGGCGCGGCCACCGAGACCGAGATGAAGGAGAAGAAGGCGCGCGTCGAGGATGCCATGCATGCAACCCGCGCGGCGGTTGAGGAAGGGATCGTCCCCGGCGGCGGCGTGGCACTGATTCGCTGCTCCGCGGCGGTGGATGAGCTCATCAAGGGCCTGGATGGCGACGAGAAGATCGGCGCCAACATCATCCGGCGCGCAATCGAAGAGCCGCTGCGCATGATCGTCATGAACGCCGGCGAAGAGGGCGCGGTGGTCATTGGCAAGATCCACGACTCGAAGGAAGCCAACTACGGCTACAACGCCGGAACCGGCGCCTACGAGGACCTGGTTGCGGCCGGCGTCATCGATCCCACCAAGGTGACGCGGACCGCGCTGCAAAACGCGGCATCGATCGCCGGGCTGATGTTGACCACGGAAGCCATGATCTCCGAGATTCCGGAGAAGAAGGAAGCTGCCGGACACGCAGGACATGGCGGCGGTGGCGGCATGGAAGGCATGTACTAAGGCGTTCCTCAACTAACAATGCAAAGGCCCGGAGCATCGCTTCCGGGCCTCTGCATTTAAAGCACCGGCGCATATGCTTGCTCTAAAATCACCGCATGAGAAGAACGATGGGACTCGTCATTGCGACAACCATGGCGGCTGCGTCGATGGCACGGGTAAGTACCGCGCAGAGTACACTCGCGGCGGCTGAGACCCCCTGCCGCACGATTGCGCCGGATGCGATGGATGGTCCGATCGCGTCACCGGAAAACCATACGATTCTCTATGAGAACGCCGACGTGCGGGTGCTGGAGGTACACTCTCAGCCGCATACGCGCGAGGCCGTCCACACGCACGCGCGGCCGGCCGTGATGTACATCGACCGCCAGGGTGCGGGTACCTATAAGACGCCCGATGGAAGCCGGAATACCAGCCACCCGACCGACCCGAACTTCAAGCCGCGCATCATCGCCACCAAGCCGGAGGAGGGGCCGCACTGGACGGAGAATACAGGTGAGGTTCCCTTCCACGCGATTCGCGTCGAGTTCAAGCATCCGGGCTGTGGGCTGCCCGGGTGGAAGGCCGCAGCGCCGGGACCAGACGATGCCCTGGTTGCCGCGCCCGCAACCCACTCACTGCTGCTGGAAAATGACGATGTGCGGGTGCTGGATGTGCATCTCGCGCCGCGCGCCCAAGAGGCTTACCATACTCACCCATGGCCCGGCGTCTTCTACGTGGTGCAGGCAGCTCCGCTGCGGCACTTGATGAAGGGCAGCAGCGTGCCGCAGATGCGTACTTTTCCAGCAGGAGTGAAAATTCTGCCCGCCCCAGCGGAGGGGCACACCATCGAGAATGCCGGCGATGTACCCCTGCACCTGATCCGCTTTGAGCTTAAGTACGGGACTTTGACGGGAAGCTCGGCGGCAAAGTGAATGCCGTTTACTGAAGCGTGCGAGCGGTGGAGGTTGAGCCTGGCGCCTCCTGGTTGCCCGGACGAACCTCGTCGGGGTGACGGAGCTTTACCTTTGGAACGCTCGACGACATCTTCACGCGGAGAAGGTGTTCGCGACCCGCGGATGCGCTATCGGCATTAAAGGTTGCGACGTAGGTTTCGGAGATATCGTGCTCGAACTGGTGGAAGAAAGGCTTCAGTGAGACTGGATTCATGGAGCCTTGATAGTAGGAGACGCCGCCCGTGGCGTCCGCGACCTGCTGTAGATAAGATTGCCCGCTGAATGACGCGGCCTCCCCGCGGATGCCGGCATCGCGATAGTAGATGGACGATACGGCCACGCCAGCGCGCTGCGCGTCAGTGATCGCCGCCTGGACGTAAGGGCTATCCTGGTTGGTGATCGAGACGGAACCGTTGTATGGGTCCACTCCATTCGTGACCATGATGACGAAGCGGGCCTTTGTGGCTGCGGAAGGATTGTCTTCAGTGGCTCCGGGCCAGCGTTTCACGAAGTCCGAGAGGCAGAAGTACGGGCTGGCCGACTGGCCGGGGATACCCATCGGGATACGAATCTTCTCGGCGGCGGCAGCGTGATCCGTGGTGAAGGGCACATCGATTTGCACATGGCCGTTTGTCATATAGCCGACCAGAAGCTGCGCACCGGCCGGAAGCGTATTAGCGAAATCCCGTATGTCGTTGAGTTGAATACCAGAACCGCGCGACAACCCATCGTCGATGAGGAGCGCAATCTGCATGGACGAGGGCTGAACGGGCGTAAAGGAGATCAACGGGGTAGACTTCGAGTTGAGCTCCAGGCTGACGTTGCCGGCGGTGGGTACGGCGTTGCTCTTGGAATCCGCGCGAACAAGGGTCTGGGTGGGCAGAAGTCCTTCGCTTTGAGCGTGAGCAGCCAGCGGCGCCGCCGTAAACAGGGCCGCGGATAAAGCGATATAAAGACGAGTTTGGAGAGGGGTCATTGTTGTTTTCCTTCTGGAAATTAGACGCGCAAGCTGGGTATAGGGTGTGGGCTGGAGCTATTCGCGGCCTAGCCGCAAGCGTAGCCCGACGCGTACCTGGAAGGGAGTAGAGAGATAGCCGATAGGCGCTATGTGACGGTTATCAAAGAGGTTATTCAGCTGTGTGTAGACTGAGATTGCATGAGTTACAGCGTAGGCGAGGGAGGCGTCCAAGGCAGTGTAGCCGGGCGAGAGGTTGCGGTTGGGGAGGAGGAGGGTGGGGTTTTGCGGTAGAAACGTGGAGTCGTCGGAGCGGCCGGCGTAGGGGGATTTTAGGGTGGCGGGGAGGGCTCGGCCGGTATATTGAGGGGTAAAAGAG
>CAXTPN010000009.1:0-32112 GCA_964246125.1 uncultured Acidobacteriaceae bacterium | reverse complement strand
AAATAAGCGAACGACTGGAATCAGTGTCTATATTGGCGATCACGCGGTCGGCGGTGAGTCCCTGAGAACTGTGGGACGTGACCGCGTAGCCGTGGTCGAGCTGCCGGAACTCGGTCGGGTCGAAGGTCACTTCGCGCCCGGCTTTGCCGTCCATGCGGACGGTGATCGAACTCTCCTCAAGAGCGGTGATGGTACCGAGATCGCGATTGGCGATACCAAGATCGCGGTTCCCGGCAGTGAACTGGACCCGTTCGCCCAAACTGAAATCCTGGCAGCGCTCTTCAAAGACGTTCACGCCATAGAGCCGCTTCGGATCGTAGGAGACCTGTTCGCCATCCTGCCTTTGGACCGTGAGGATATTGGTCCGGGCGTCTACGCCGACCACGCGGGCCTCAGAATCCCGCTCGAAGCCGAGAGCCTTGCTGCCAGACTCGTAGCGAATCACATCCCCGGGATTGTAGAGCGCCGCCCAGGTGCGGCCCGCGCCGGTGAGATCGGAACGATGCGCGAGCGTCTGGAACTCGCGGCCGTCCGGAGAAAGCTGGCCGGTGCTTTGCAGCTCGGCGCGAATGGCCTCGTTGATCTGCTGGCGGCTGCGATTATCCGGAGAGACGACGAGGGTGTTTTCCGGTTGGGCGGCATAGTCCCTGGCGATGGCGGCGATACGATCCACGCCGTTCTTTACCTCAGTCACGCGGCCCTGATGGGCCAGCAACTCGACGCCCTTCTCTGTTTCCCCCGTAGCAAGGTGCTGGACCGCTTTCAGCAGCTCCGCATCCTTCTGACGCATGATCTGATCCAGTTGCGAGGTCTGCATCCCGGCCTGCTGCATCTGCTCGAAGGGTTTCCCGGCCTCCACGCCCTGATGCTGGCGGATGTCTCCGATGACCAGAAGCCGATCCTCGGGCGAGACCTTCTGAAGAAAATCCCGCATTTGCTTCGAAGAGGCCAGCGAGGCTTCGTCGAGCATGTAGAGATGTCGGTTGGCAGGTTCGGTTTCTGTTTTGCGGGCGAGAAAGCTCTGTAAGGTGTTCGCCTCAATTCCGGCCTCGCGGAGCTGGGCAGCAGCGCGGGACGTGGGCGCAAAACCCTCCACCTTATATCCCTTCGCTTCCGCCCCTTCCCGGATGGTTTCAAGGCTCGCGGTCTTCCCTGAACCGGCTAGCCCTTGGAGCCCATGAACGCGGTCCGTCGAGGTCAGTACCTCATGAACAACGCGCCGCTGGGAATCATTTAGAAAGCTCCTCGCATCGGCCTGGGCGAAGGCTTCGCGTTCCGTCATCATGGGCGCAAGGGCGTGTCTCCCGTCCCGAACCTGCTGGATATTGGCACGCTCGGCGGCGAGCGTTTCCGGCGTCGTATACCGTTGCGCAGAGTCATAGGTCCGCTGGGCGACAGTTTGAAACTGGCCCTGCTCACGGCGTGTCGAGAACTCGGCGCGGACCTCGGAAAAGCTCGCCTCGCCCACGCTGCGTCGAAGCGCAGCGGTCATGATCGCCCGCTCGTCGGCAACAGCTTCGCGTTCGAAAAGATGGTCGCGAGCGAAGGTCATCGCGTCCTGGGCGCGGACGGGCGACGGCTCGGGTACACCCTGCTCGATGGATCGCTGCCGGGCCTCTGGAACGACCCGGCTGGCCTGGTTGCCGGACTCGGCGGCGACCTCCCGGTGCGCCTGCAGCACCTGCTCTTTGGTGAGATCTTGTTTCTTTTCGCGGGTGGCGTGTGCGGCAATCTCTGCGGCCTCGGGACCCTTAAACCCATTCCGCTCCAAGTGTTCCCTGATCTTTTCGGAACGTGGACTGGACGCATCAAGGTATTCCTGCGAGTAGCCTTTGATCTCAGGAGCGCCGGATCGCCCGCGTTCCAGTTCATAGCCAAGCTCGCGGAGCTTGTACATCAGGTGCGATTGGTATACCGCCGTCGCGTAGCTTTGGCTTTCAAAGAATGCCCGCTCCTGCAGAGCACGGGTAGAGCCGTCTTCGCGTTTGGTTACGTTGAAGATAACGGCATGGGTGTGGAGCTGGGGAGCGGCATAGCCGTCCACCGGGCGGGCGGTGTCGTGTTCAAATTTGGCTGCGACAAACCGCCCGGTCTGCTCGCCCGGGTTGTTGCCGCCGATCCGTGCCTGCGTGTACTTCTCCAGTTCGGAGAGTGCGGCGGTTACCGCTTCACGGTGAGCCAGGCGCACGCGCTCATCACCACCCACAAGAGCAGTCAGAGACACAGACTTGGGCGCGGAAAAGGTAGCATCCCAACCGGCGCGGTGCTCCACCGTCTTCGTGACGGAACCATCCGGGTTGGTCTGTTCGCTTGCGATGCGATGCTTCACCATCTGCTCGCCGGTCTTCGGATTCTGACCATTCGCGAGAGCCATGAAGTCGGCTTTGCTGACAGTTCCCGAGAGACCGAACCTGTTGGCCAAGTGTCCCTGCCACTCGCCTAGCAGGGCTTCGTCTTTGGCGTAGTAGCTCTGCGTCTCGGACACGAAATCCTTCGTGTGATACGTGCCCGCCTGCGAGGCATTAAGGGCCTTCGAAATAGTCAGCATCGGGGCTACTCCAGTGAGAGGCTGAATTGCTCATCGTCGTAAGGCGGGATATGGGTATGGTGCTGAGGATCGTGCGGCGGAATCAGGTACAGGTCTAGATCCGTGAGCATGATCGGGTCGGAAGTGGGTTGCTCCGGTTGCTCTTCGGCCCGCTTGACGATATCGGCCCACCCGTCCTTGACCGCCTTCATCTCGTCTTCCGAGAAGTCGCGGCCCTGCGCCTCCAGCGGCTCGCGGAACTGTTGCAACTCCTGAAGAAACTCGGCAGCGATGGCAGCGATGCCGTCGAGCTGCGCTACCGGCCGCGCCATGGGCTGCGTCTTGGAATTTTCCTCGGGTCCATCCCAAGCCAGCGTGAGGGCGCGCCGGTACTGCGCACCTCCTTTCTGCTTGGGTTCCTCTGAGGCGTTGGCTTCCCGTTTAGGCTCGGTCGGTGTCTCGGTCTGCGGCGGAGGTTCGACTGGAGCAGAGCATGCCGCCGGTGTCAGCGGCTCTAGGGTGCGGCGATCGAACTTGAGCTTGTCGTCGATGTTTTCGCGAGCAATAAACGCATCCGTCACTGTCGGCAGGCCGTGATAGTCGAAGTCGAAGCGGGCAATCCGATTGCCAAGTTTGAGATAGGCGCGGCGGTCATCCAAACCGGAGATTTCGGACGCCATTACAAGAGGCTCAATCTGCCTGTCGATGGTGTAGTTTTTGCCCGCGCGAAAGCCGTCAAAGTGCGTCTCCTTCAGACGCTCAATCTCGACCTTGCCAAGCGTGTCGGAGATCCATTCGGCGGCTTTGCCTTCTGTGGTTTTCATAAAGATTTTCGTGGCAGGCTGGCTCAGCATGACCTCGGCGATTTTGCCGTAGATGTCCTCCAGTTGTGCACGTCCCTGGAAGCCGACCACGAGCGGATTTTTCGATTTCCGGCTCTCTGTCATAGCGCTGTGGAGCTGGGGCAGTTTCTGCAGACTGGCCAGCTCGTCGATCACAAACCAGACCTGCTTTTGCCCCGGTTTGGGAATCTCCATCAAGCGCATTACGAGGATGTCGATCCATAGCGAGATAAGTGGACGCAGCACCTCACGCTGAGACTTCTTGGAGGTTATAAAGATCCAGCCCTCGCGCTTCTTAGCCCAATCGGTGGCGTTCCAAATCGACGTTGTTTCCTCCTTCCTAGGCAGCAGACGGAGGCTCTGCGCGACCAGGCCGAGACTGGCCAGAACACCTGCCGCCTGGGGGCCGGCCTTACGATCGATATAGAACGCCATCTCCGTTCCCTTGACCTTTTTTTGCAGGAAGCTTTCATCCGCCATCCATTGCGCTAGCGTGTGCGGCGTCGGGCCTTCGCGAAGCAGGTGGGCGAAGATCTGAGCAGGCGTCCGGTAGAAAAACTCCTTGTTCGAGCTGTTGGAACTACCGCCCGATGGCTGGTACAGCGATTCGGAGATAGTTGTGGCTTCCTGATTGCTCTCTATTTCCATGGCAGGCGACCAGAACGGACATCGCGCGTCGAGCGGATTGAGGATAATGTCGCCGCGTTTTTCGTCATAGAACCGCTGCACAAACTCCGAGGCCGGGTCGTACACAATGGCCACGTCGCCACGGTCCCTAATCTGCCGAAGTAGCTGCATGATGAGGGTCGTCTTACCTGCACCGGTGTCGCCCATCATCTGGAAGTGTTGGGACTCTTTGCCGGGAGGAATCCGCATCAGCCCGGTCATCTCCGTGGTCTTGAAACCTAGCCCTAGATGGGCTTGGTTGCCGCCCTTCTTACTGGCTCTCCAAGCACGGAACTCGCCCATAGGATGACGCCAGAACTCGCGCATGACGGCGTGGTGGAACTCCCTTGGACTCATCATCTCGGGACCACGGAGAACGCGGCCATACTTGATAACTTTGAGCCGCTTGAGATCTGCTGGCACGGCAAACCAGAGCATGATGGCGAGCAGTACTCCGGCCTCGATGTAGCTGGGGAGAAACAGGCGCGGAACGCTGTCGCCTTTGAAAAAGGTGAAGCGAAGCCAATGGTATAGCGAGGCGTCCTGAAACTTCTGCGGAAGGCTCCGCCCGAATGATCGATAGCCTTGTGCCTGCGGCAGCAAAGTGAGCTGAACGGGTACGGTCTTGCCGTTCGGAAGCGTTGTTTGGCCATCCTCGAAATCAACCGGCAGAGCAAGACGCGGCTGCCGCTTTTTGGCTCCTTCGAGATAGAACAGCCGGTACTCGCCGGCCTGATGAAAAGCCGTTCCAACGGCTGCGCGGACGTACTCCGTGAAGTAGCTTCGCTGCATGATCGGCATGGAAAACGCGACCCTCTGCCATCCGAAAATGCAAAGGCACATGAGCGCAACTCCAAAGGCTGTGAAGGTGTATACCGGCACGGTCGGCGGTGTGATGAGGGTTTCTTTTCTGCCCCAGGTCGATGCCATGGTCTAGCTCTCCTTCGCTGTGTTCAATCGGTCTGTTTGCTCTGACAGCTCGCGGGCGATCCGGCGCTTCACTTTCTGCACTTCCGAGTGGATTTTGGTGTACTCGGCCTCGGGTAAAGCGCGCGTCTGCCCTATCATCTTGAGCATGTTGACCAGTAACATGCGGGTGGCGACGACTTCCACGAGTACGACATCAGGGCCGGTGCGCTGGGCGGCTGCGATCAATATCTCGCGTGCCCACTCGCTCACCGTCTTTCCCGCTTGCGCCGAAGCATTCTCCAGTAAGCGAAGTTCGCTCTCCGTGAGCTTGGAATTGATGGAGAATACTCGCGCGGTTCGCCCGCGTGAGCGCCGCAGACGAGTATCGAGGTCAAGAGCCGTAGAGGTGACAGCGGGGGCCATGAAGATCCTTCGGAGATGCCGAATCCTTGCAGAAATCCGGAGATTCCCATGGGAATCCGGCACACCCTAAATTGCTCATTCCGAGAGAGATTCCCATGGGAATCCGCTTCGGCTAAAACGACACCCTACGAGGGATGGAGTGTCAACATTCTTCCGGTGCGCAGCACCGCAGTGCCTTTGCCCCGGAATGAATTGGAGGATCAAGCGCTTTTTGCCTGGGATACGGGAGCGACAACGGGTGCAGGAATCGGCTTCTGAGAAGCCGGGGGACAGGCCTCGGCAGCCGGGACCTTCCGAATCCGGAGAGTCGAAGCGACCTTACGGGCTTCCGGTGTCTTCAGGAAGTCCTGGAAGTCGCGGTCCTTGCTGAAGACATAAGCGAGAGCTTGCTCGACAACATCGTCGGCACAAGCCGAGATGAAAGCGGCGTATTGATCGACCTGGGTGGCGGTTGTGTCAGTGAGCCGAATGGATGCGCTGATCTGACGGGTTTGGATAACTTCAAGCAGTGGCATTGTGGTTCTCCTTTGGGTGTTGAAATGAAGCAAACTTTGCATGGCCAATCATTCGCTGCGCCGTGGTCACAATTTCCCTAGCTCTGGAGGAGCGAAGGACTGCTGGGACTTCAGCAGAACGACGGTGTTCCAGCATGACGACTACGTCCTCGATCGCCGCACCATTGAGCAACATGAGACGAGCCGAAGCGATGTCGATGGTGCGCTGTGCGTAGTAGAGGGGGTTGGGTTTATCCGAACGGCGGGAAGCAAGCTGAAGCGTGAGATTTGCGGCATCCTCGCCAAGTGAAAGCTGTTGGACAGCCCACGCCCAATCGTGTTCCGAGTTGGTGTTCTTTCCTGTCGCGTATGTCCGTGCGGTGGCGCGAAGCGGCAGCACGGCATTCAACAACGCATCATCCAAGCGGAAGTCTCCGGGATGTGAGATTGAGTCGCTGGGGTATTCGACTGAGACCTGGTAAGCGGGATCGTACTTGCGGTTCAGGAATCCCGGCACTCTAAGAACCCGATTGCGGTCAGTGCAAGCGGAGTCGCCCCCAAAGGCGATGACCAGCAACTTCAGCGTGTTCTCCTGCCGATCGAAGTCGAAACCTTCGACCCTCCATAGCGCCTGATACTTGCCGGGCGAAGTGGACAGGATCGCGCTTGGAGTGGGTACGACATCGGACGCTCGCAGAACTGCGATGCGCCCCTCACCATTTATGTCGATGTCTATGTAGAGATGGCGGACTTCGGCGATGCAGTCCTTCGTTCTCTTTCGGCTACTGGAGTGAAGCGGATTCGCAGCGACATAGACGTTCGCGCCGTTGTAGTTCTCATATCTCAGCCACGCGAAATAGCGTGGTGCTGTGGCCTGCTCCACCGTCACGATGCGCTGCGTCGTAGAAGCCGGGTTCTCCTTTCGGAGGAGAATGGCAATCGTCTCGCCTGGATGGAAGCATCGGGTTAGGAATTCGTGTGCGGTCTGCGTGTTCATTGGGGGCGTCTCACACGTTGGGAAGCCCGGCGTCGACCGGGCTCCCGAGTTGATGGAAGTAAAGCGGCTTATGCGGCCGCTTCCAGAGGGAGTTGAGAGTCTGCGTCCTGCTCCTCCGGGCTGGCCTTCTCCGCCCGGTCCAGCTTGAGAATCGAGTTCACCCGGATCTCCCAGATGGTCTTCTTCTGGGCTGGCTTCTTGCCGACCTTCTTGGTCTCGTACTCCCGGCTGCGCAGCTCGCCTTCCACCTGCAGATGAGCGCCCTTCTTCAGTGTCCCGGCGAACTCCGAGAGCTTGCCGAAGATCACGCAACGGTGCCATTCGGTGTGCGAGATGTACTGGCCGTCCTTCTTGTAGGAACTCTTGGTTGCCAGCGAGAGAGTGGTGAAGCTGCGGTTGTCATTGGTGCGAACTTCTGCGTCGTTGCCGAGGAAGCCGATGAGGGTGACTTTGTTCTGGTACATGGTGGTGATCTCCGTGAGTTGAATTTCCCGATCTTGCTCGGGTCACTAATAAGCGAAGTGGGCCCGGCTCCCAAGTGCCAAGCTCTGCATTTGCGGAGGGTCCGGCGAAGCTGGAAACCGTAACCCGAAGGGCGACGCAGTCGAAGCAGAAGAGCGCCGCGCCGCAGGGCGCCGGTTAAGCCCCGAAGCAGTGACCGTGCATAGACGGGATACGAGCCGGATGAATCCCTCTGGACCGAAGTCCGCCTCTCGCCTCTCGGCGGCGGATGTTCGCCCAAACCGCTGGTCATTCCTGCTGGCTAGAGTTCCCTGGAAGGACGGCCTCTCGCCACTGCCGTTGCGTTCTTCGCAACTTATGTAAGGCACGCTGAAGGCGTTTAGAGACAGGTGGGGATGTGCCGCCGGATTGGGAGCATGAGGGTGCATCGGTAAGACCTCGGATACGGGTTGGATTTTCTAGCGCTTGGACCGGCGTTTATGCGGCGGAGGCGCGGTAGACCTCCTCGGTCTGGAAGCTCTGGTCTGCATGGCTGTAGCCGCCCACTGTAATCAACTCACGGACTCGACGCCGGCCTGTATGGTCGCGCTCGCAATAGAGCACGAAGTCGATGGCTTCTGCTGTCTCAGACCGCATGAAAGCGTGGTTGAGATTGGGTCGCGCACTCAGGGCGAGATTGGAGAGACGGTTGAGCGCATCCGAGGCGGACTTTGCATGAATAGTTGAGAGCGTTCCGCCGTGGCCGGTGTTCATCGCCTGGAGCAAGTCGTAGCCGCATTCGTTGCGAATCTCGCCCATGATGATCCGGTCGGGACGGTGGCGGAGAGCTGCCGCCAATAGCTCGCTCGGAGTGATGGCAACCTGGCCGGGAATCTCCTCGACCGCCTCCCAGCGAACGGCGTTCTGGTGAGCGACCTTCAGCTCTGCCGGTTGCTCGATGATGAGCAGGCGTTCGGTTTCTGGTATGTGGTCAAGGAAAGCCTTCATGAGCGTGGTCTTGCCTGACCCTGTTCCGCCGCTGATGATGCCGTTCTTTTTCTTACTGATAAGCTCCACGACCGTATCCCGAACATGGGCAGGCATACTGCCTGAGTCGATCAGCTCATCGGAGGTGTACCAGCGGTTGAATTTGCGGATGGTCAGCGTCGGCCCATTGATCGACGATGGCGCTCCGACTACGGCGACACGGGAGCCGTCCGGCAGACGGGTATTGAGGATGGGATTCTGCGTCGTAAGATCTTGGCCAAGAATCCTGGCAACGCGTTCAATGGCCGCCTGCAGTCGGTCGTTGGTGTACGGCTCGGACAGAGGAATGTGCTGCACGACTCCGGCTCGATCCGCATACACGCCGGTCGTCCCATTAATCATCAAATCCGAGATGGACGGGTCTAGTAGAAGCTCGCGCAGTTCTTCTGGAAAGAACGGCAGAATGAGGTCGTAGCTCATCGCGCTCCCCCCGTTACTGGCGTCGTCGCTAAAGCTGGAGCGGCGGCGTTCACACCGACTGGCATTGGATCGACGGACATCCGGTTTTCGTGGAACTCCGTGACGGTCAACCCGAGCGGATTGATCGTCTCGAACTGCGGGAAGATGCGGGCCTGGTCACTTACCTGTTTAGGATTCAGATAGTAGGTGACACTCAGCAGCCAATGCTCCGTCCGTGGCTCCCGCGATTTCCGCTGGGAGTAAAGCTTGTCGATGGTCACGAGCGCCGTTCCACGGGCGATGGTCGCGTTCTGAACAGTCTCTTCGGACATAGACGTAATCGTGACGTTCTTCACCTCCACGTCGCTCTGCTCAATCTGTCCGCCTACAACCTGAGAGACGAGGTGGTTTTGATTGTCTTGGCCCATCAACTGAGAAGCTAAGTTCTGCGATAGGAAGTAGTAGTTGAGCGGATACTTCTTGGCGATCGTGTCCCGGCTGATGGTGTAGCGATAGTTCGCCCAATCTGTCAGATACGTCCGCACTTCGCCCTCGCGCGGGCTGTAATTGAGATCGGTGTAAGCGATCGCCTGGGCGCGTCCTATCTCGTCGATGCGGATGTAACGATTTGCGATCGGACGGTGCGCCAGAGAGAAGATCAAACCGAATGCTCCAAGAAGAAGAACCGTCTCAGTTCCGATGACGAATCGGCTCAGTTTCCGTTCGGCATAGTGAGAGGCATAGACCTCGTTTCCGATCTCGTCGGTCAAGAGCGACTGCTCCGGTGTAAGTCGAGCTTCAATGGGTAGAGTTGTGCTGGACATGATGGCCAGAAGTCCTTTCGGGAAGTGTGAGGAACAGGTTTGCGGTGTAGACCAGAACCACCACGAGGAGCACAACGAAGGCGAACAACACAGCTCGACGGACGGAACGAGACTCGATCAACTGACGAAGTAGAAGTACATCCAAAATGAATCGCAACATAGACCTACGCACCTCCAGCGACTTTGGCGATAGAAGCTATCGTTCCGCCTACTTTTACGATGCCATCGGCCATACCCGCAGCCCCGCCGAAGATCGCTTGAGTCATGCTGGGAATGAAAAGCATATTGATGATGAAGGCGATGAAAACCATCGTGCAGGGGATGAAATTGGCGAGCCACATCTCCATCGAATAGTTGCCGTTAAACGTCTGCTGGATGAAGCCATTCAGAAATCCAGCCCAAACGAAGATGAAGGCTGCTGCAACGGCCCGAATCATGGCGAAGCTGATCAGCACATCGAGGAAGTGAAAGAACTTTGCTCGAAACGTCTTGGTCATGAGCAACGGGACGAAGATCGGTCCGAAGAGCGCTGTGACGCCGTAGAGGATGAACGCGCTGCAGTTGATGAGGAACAGGATCGCAGAAGCCAATCCCAAAAGAATCTGCACCAGGAAATAACAGAGGATCTGAACAGGTGCCGTGAACGACGGCATCTGCGTCTGATCGCCGGCAGTCTTCAACAGGTTCAAGAGTGAATCCAGCGAGCTTTGATCGAAGGCCGCAACCATCGCCTGGGCGATGTAGGAAAAGAAGTGGTTGATGCCGAAGCTCGCGCCGGGGAACGGATTGACCCAGTAGCTCTCCAAGAGGCAGCAGATGATGAGCTGAAGCAGAAACTTGGTCAGATCGCCCGCTTGAATCGGGTGATGATGCAGACGGAACGTCATCGTCGAGGTCTGCCAATTCACAACCATGCTGACGAGCATAAAGAACGAAATGCAGGCTAATTCGGTCATCCCGAGCTGAGTGAGAGCCCCGCCATTCTGTGTCGTCAGGTTGGTCAGATTGTTGGTGAACTGATACAGCCAATCAACGCCGGAACTCGCGCTGGGAAGGGCCTGGGCTAACAACACAATGGAAGACATGGCGGGTGCTCTCTCTGGGTTCTGGGACTCGGCTTCAGTCTGGGGCTAGGGGATGTAGGTCTTCCAGGTCTTGCCTTCATGGGCTGCGGCTGAACTGTGCTGTTTCTTGTCGGCCTCGACCTGTTTCCGAAGGGCCTCGTTCTCCTGCTTCAGGTAGTCGTTGTCGTCCTTCTGTATCTGAAGAAGTTGGGCTGCTTTCGCTGCAGCGGCTGCCGTCTTCGCCGCCTGGTCGCGTTGATAGATCGCGGCACCGCCAATGACGGTCAGTGCCGCAAGAATTGCAAGGAGAATCTTCGTATTGATTGCTGTCAGCATTTGATCTCCGAGTCAGGGAAGATAGGTCGTCCAGGTGCTGCCTTCATTGGCCGCGCTGGTGTCGTTCACGGTTCGTTGCTGCTGAATAGCCGCCGCCGTATTCAAGTCCTGTGCTGCGGCGTTCCGCTGCTGCATGTTGGCGACAGTCATCTGAGAGGCAAGGCAGACGTGCATCGCGGCCTGGGACTGCATCTCGGTCAACTGTTGGGCTTGAGCGGCGTTCAGAAGGTTCAACTGCTGGACCTCACTGTTCGTCGCTGAGGTGGTATCGAACTGCTGTTGTGTGAGAGAACTGCTTGCAGTTCCGTTCTGGCTGCGCCCGGCCCGGTACTGTCCAACTGCCGTGAGGCAGTCCGGCGAGACCGAATCGGACATCTCGATCATGGCGAGTTGGGAAAGCTGGGCGCTGTTTCCGACCGTCTGTCCTTGCAGGTAGGTGGTCGTCCCGGTGCTGACTGGTACGGTCGCCGTCTTCCAGGCTGTGAGCGATGCACTCGGTGAATTGCTGTTGAGGGCGATGTTCACCCCTGCGGTTTCGCCGAACATATTCGCCACGTTCGCATTCTTGAGCGCATTGAGCGTCGTCTGCCATTGCTGCTTGAACGAAAAGTGGGTGACATTGTTCTTGAGCATGTTGTACTGCGACTCAAGGGTGGTTAGCTGGGATACGAGACTTGCGTAGCTCGTGGGATCGAAGACGATGTCACCGATTCCGAAGAGCGCGAAGCTCGGCGTCGCGGTTGCCAGAAGCAGCCCGCACGCGAGCAGGTATTTCCGTCGTTTGTTAAGGTTGAACTTCATAGAGGCTCCTGAAGGGTTGAGGGTTAGTTGCACTCAGAGCGGGTCGGGTCCATGCGCTCCGGAAGCAGTTTGAAGTTGGTCACGACATCGCTGATTCGGTCGGGCACGTCGGCATAAAACAAGACGGTGTCGATGGCATCGCTTGCGTTGACCGTCCGCACGATATGGATTGCGGCGTAGCTGGCAGGCACAGCGAAGACCAGTGAGAGCACGATTTTGGGAATACGGACCTTCATCTATGGATCCAATACGCACGGCTACAGGGTTGAATCGACGCGGTGTTCCGCGTAGGACGGGATCAGGATGTCCGTGCCGATGTAGACGCGGGCACGCGAGCCTTCCTTGAGCGTGATGATCGGGAGCCGGTTGAGAAAGTGGTTGAGCACCTGTTCTCCCTCGGCTGCGGACTGCTCGGATATGCCGTCACGGATCTGGGTCGAGGGCGAGAGGACACTGCCGCTATTGCCGATCTGTGCGAGTCCTCCCAATCCGCCTACCGCCGCCGCTGCTGCGAATGCCTGCAAGTAGCCGTGGTCAACCTTGGTGGCGAGACCTGTCGTGCCGAGCGGGTCGAGGCCGACGTACTTGTCCAACTCAAGCGAGAACCCATCCGGGCAGATTGCACGATGGAAGGTAACGAACATCTTCCGCTGCTGCGCATTGCCGACGCTTTGGACTGTCCCAATCAGCCTCGTACCTTGCGGCATGAGAAGCTGCTGATGATCGTGCGAGTAGTAGTCGGTCGTGAGCATGATGAGGATTGGCCCGTTCAAGCCACCGTCGATATGGTTCGTAACGACACCTTCCAGAACGGTTCCTTCAAATACCCGGTACAGCTGACCCTGATAAAAATTGAAGTCATAGGGTGCCATCGGATTGCTCTTCCCGGCCAATTTCGGCTGCTGGTACGACAACGCCTGAGCGGCTCCGCTCCTCCTGCCTTCCGCCGCTTCGGGAGGTGACGCTGCAAGCGCTTCAGAACTTGCCTTCGGCGTCATCTCCTCGCGCTCACCCAACACGGAGGTCGCCTGAGCTGCCGGCGAAGCGGCGGCGGAGGTAACGGTCGTCGGATGAGCGAAGTCGATGGCGACGGTATCACTGTTGAGCGCATCCTGGTGCAACTTCTCTTTCTCCAAAGCCTTCTGCTTGGCTTCAGCCTGAGCTTGGGAGGCATTCGAGGTCTGCTTGGGAGCATTCGGGCTGTCGGCATAGATCGCCGAACGCTGGGCGGGGGTCATCGGTGGCGTTCCGGCCGCTTCCGGCCCGGGTACACTCTGAGCTGCCTGGAGTTGCTGCAGCTCGGCTGCAAGCTCCAGCTGTCGCTTCTGTTCCTCTGTGTCCTGCCGCACCTGGTTTTGCTGCTGCGTCTCGAAGCTCGACACCTGCTGCGGGTTCGCCGTCGCCGGGCGCATCGGCAAGGCACTCTGTGGAGCAGCCTTCTTCTTGCCGCTCACAAGGCTGGATATGTTCGCAAAACCGATCAGGCCGACGATGACAACAAGTGCAATGATGACCGGGGTGCTCTTTTTCACCGGCCCCGCAGCTTCACGCTGCGCGGGGACGGTAGCGGGCGGATTGGGGTTCTGGTCAGACATGGCTAGTTCTTCTCCTGACTGCGATGGAAGTCGATGCGCTTCTTGCCGATCGTGAGATAGCCGTTGTCCAGCTCCTTAGGCACGGTGTAGAGGCCAGCGTTGAAATCGAAGTTGATGAGCGAGCCTTTGCCGTCCTTCAACTCATAAAGTGCAGGCGTCTCCTGGAACTGGCCGCGCAGGTAGGTGAACTTGTCGTCGTGCCAGATCTGCTCTAGACCAAGCTCCTTGCCTTTCTTCTTGTCCCAGGTGAAGTCGAAGTGCAGACTGCCGGGATACTGGCTCCGATAGGTTTCAGCCTTGACCTCCTCCGCCTTCAGCTCCGCTGCCTGCGCCGCCTTCGCTGCGACGGCCTCCTGCATGGCCCTGTCCAGTTCTGCGGCGGGCACGAACACCGGCATATCGGTGAGTCTGTCCTTTGCCGCTTTGTCGCCGGGGATGATGAACACCTTGGAATCAAAGTGAGCGTCAGCATCATTCGAAATTTCCTGAAGCTGCAAGGTGTACTCGTTCCCGTGATCGGAGACGATGTGAATGTTGGTCGTCGCGTTCGCCAGCTTCGGCTTCACGCTGATGAAGCGGCTCGCTACATGGCCGCCATCGAACACCCAGTCCACGGTGTCACCACCGAAGACGGTGGCAATCTTCTCCTCGGCTGGAAGGAGGATGAGGGTTGATTGAAGCAGGCCAGCACGGATTACCGGGGGCGTTTCGGCTTCTTTAACAGTCACAGAACGCGGAGCGTTCGGCTGGAGATGGTGTGGCTCGGGAGTCGTCGCCGCCATCGCGGATGCGGTCACAAGGGTAAGTCCGAGGGAGAAGAAGACAAGGATGAGCGGCTTCACTGGATGAGGTCCTTTTCAGTTGGATTGTTGGTTAGGCAGTCTCGCCCTGGGCGAAGCGAGCGATGCCGTCGGCGAGTCCGTACTTGTCGATCAGCTTCGTCCGGCGTACACGGTCCTTGGGCTTGGTCGAAAACGTAGCGTAGCTGCGGCTGTCGAGATTCAGGGTGACGACCTTCGTCAGCCCATCGCGGCGCATGTAGAGCCCTTCGCGGTCCTGCAAGCTCTCGAAGAGAGCGATCTGCTGTTCGTTCATCTTGAAGAGTTCCGCGTAACGCTTGCGGTTGAACGTCGCGTCTTTCAGAAAGAGAAAGGATGTGCAGGAGTTCACGATGCTGTCGGCGTTGGCACCCAAATCATCAGCGGACTGGCCGATCATGGTCACGCCGCCGAGGTTCTTTCGGACCGTCTTGATCGACGCCAGCGCCCCGTCGAGCAATTGCTTGTTCTTCATCGAAGAGAAGATCTCTTCGATGAGGATGTGCTTCGGAACTCCGAGATTGGCGGGGTTATAGAGCACATCATTGATTCGCCTCAGTAGCCACACCATCAATGGCTCAATCAAGTCGGCGTACTGCTCGTTATTTACGCCCTGGAAGTCGAAGCATTGGAGCCGCGAGAGCGATAAGCTGTCTTCGACGTTGTCGAAGACGGCGTTGTAGATGCCCTTGCCAACCCACTTCGACATGTATCGGTCGAGCTTCTTCGGCAAGTACAGATTCGAGAGCCGGCGATTCGGCGGGTCGAGCAGGTACATATCCTGCACGGCCTTATGGATCACGTCGTCATCTTCCGGGTCTAGCTCTGCGCCGCCGTTCGTGAGCAGCAGCTTCACGAACGAGTAAAGGAACTTGATGTTGTTCTCAGTCGGTTCCAAAGCGAATGGGTTTACGCGCGGCCCATCTTTGCCGACACGATCAACCCGACCGCCGTAAAGCTCTACAACGCTCTCGTAGCTGCCGCCGATGTCGAAGATGTAGGTGAACCCTCCGTACTTCTGTTCGAGCGAAATGATCTGGTTCCCATGCACAGACTTCCCGGTCCCTGTCGGCCCGATGATGAGCATGACGCGCACCCCGTCCACATACACGTCCTGGAAGAACGGCGTCCGCGTGCGGGTCTCGAAGATGTTGAGGTATTCGGCGTCGAGGTCTTCGGATTGCTGATGCCCGATGTGAGGTGCGAACACGGAGGAGAGTCGAGCGTGATGATCTTCTGCCAGCCATAGGGGGAAGACATTGAACTTGTGATTGCCGGGGAACATCGCGTAGAAGGCGGAGAGATTGCCTAGGGTCTCTTCCATCACTTGAGCCCTGGCATCGACGAAGATCCGATGCACAGCGGGGACGGTATCTCGTAGCTGTTCCGGGCTGCGGGCGGCTAAGAGCAAGCGAAGTGAGAACTCACCCTGGGCCTTCTTGTCGAGTGACCGGATCACTTCGCTCAGGTCATCGACGTTGTTGTTGGCGGCCTTGGCTCCGGCACCTGTCTCAAGTGAGGCGGTGTCCCGACCGCTCATCACGCGGGTCAACACCCCGACTTTGAAGAACGAAATGAACTTCTCCTGGGCGTCGATCTCGCTGCGTGCTGCCGACGTGGACTTCACCCGCCATGTCGAGCACAGCACGCTATCGCAGTCCAGAGTCAGAAGGCCGGAGAACAGACAGGGGCGCGATGCCTCCGGCGTCGTCTTCAGTGAGAACATCTGAACGTGCCGCTTGCCGATCTGCACATGATCGCTATGCCATGCCACCGGGCTGTTGACGATCTGCCGGTCAACGCCGGTGTCGGCGCGGAGTTGGTAGCGGCCTGCCCACTCCTCAAGATTGAAGAGATAGCTGAAGAATTGGAAGACTTCGTTCTTAGCAAGCAGTCGCAGTCCGAGTTCCGTCCCAAGATGCCCCTCCAGCAAGTTCGCCGTCTTCTCAAGGTCAGAGAGGATCCTCGACGTGTCAGCGACATTCTCGTCTGGCTTGCGCTGGAATGCCTTCGCCTGGGAAAGCTCCAGCGTCAGGCACCAGTGGAGGTCTATGCGCCGAAAGGCCGCCGTCTTGTCGAGGTGTGCAAGACGGTCGCTCGCGAATTTCTCCGTCACTTCGTTCTTGTATTGCTTGTGTCGAGGAAGATCGAATCCGGACATCACTCGTGTGTACTGATAGAGACACGATCCCTCCGGCAGTCCGCGCAATGCGCCTTCGATCTGCCGGACCCGAGTCTCAAGCTCCTGGTCGGTCAATCCCTCTTCGTCCAATCCAGTCAGAGAGAAGAGGCATCCGTAACCCCCGCCCTTGAGCGCGAAGATGTTCGGCCCCACGAAGCGGGAGATTGGCACGATACTGCAGGCCGCTCCCGCCTTCGCAAACCACGGAGTATGTTTGATCTGTTCAGTGTTTGCGCGGGTCATAATAGCTCTTCTGGCTGAGGCTTAAGCCCCACAGTTGAAACATCTTGGGGTGTTTACGGACGATCAACCATGCGCCGCCCGCCAATGTTGGAAAGCTTAGGATTGCCAGCATTCGGAACCCGGCGAGGAAAACCGTCACGCAGACAAACACGATGGCCATCCATGCCGAGAGGTCAAGCCCTAGCTTGGCTCTCGGCCTGTTCAATGCCTGATTGATCGGTAACGGTTCTCCCCGCCTGATGGTGTGCATGGCAACTCCTACATCGTCTGTCCGGTAAGAGAGCCAATCCAGCCCGCTCCCCAGCCGAGAACTCCAGCACCGAAGAGCGCACCGAAAAGTCCAGGGATGGCGTCCTGAAAGCGTCCTGACATCATGCGAATACCGGCGAAGATAAGGCCGCCAAAGCAGATGACAGCACCGGCATAGATCGCAAACGTCTTGAACGTTCCCATCAGCGTCTGAGCGCCGGAGAAGTCCATCGTCCCCTGGGCATGCGCAACGCTCGAAATCGTGAACGCGAACAGGAGCGGAGCCATAGCACGAGCGGCGTTGGCTAGGGTTTGCTTTGAGAAGGGTAGGACCCGCCAGAGAGCGGGAAGGGAAGGCAACCGATTGGAGGTCTTGCTCAATCGGACTGTACGCGGGAACTGGATCACTTTGCACCTCCGCTGACATCGGTTCGTCAGCTATGAGGCAAAGCTAAGGGGCGTTCCGTCAGCCGTCCAATTACTTCTGAGAAGTTGATTATTCCCGACAGGAATAAAGCAGCTTCAAATGTCGTACTCGTTCAGGACTTCTGGAGTGCCGATGCCGGATCGAAAGAGCATGGCTCTCGTGGTTGATTTGTGGACAGTACACCAGGACAGATTCGTACCGTCGGCAAACTCAATGATTGCCTCGACGCCGTCAACGGTTTCGGAGTAAAGCCGAAGGCTTTTGACTGTCTTTCCGACCACTTCCGGGCAATCAATGAACGATACCGACACCTTGAACCTCCGTCTCTTCCTTACACATTTTGTTCCTTATTAGGGGATTGCTCAAGCGTTCACCACACTTGAGTAGTGGCGAACCTGAAGAAGCCCGAAACTCGCAGATCGCGGAAGGCAAGGACGACTCCTTACCAACGCGTCTACGATGCCTTTCTTCAGCGCCTAGTAGCCGCGCGAGAGGCCGCAGGTTTGACCCAGCGGGACGTTTCGCAACGAATGGGAATGGCACATTCATTTCTTTCCAAATGCGAGACCGGAGATCGGCGCGTCGACGTCATAGAACTCCTGCAACTCGCGGAAATCTACGAGAAGCCTCCACAACATTTTCTGGACGTTGAATAGCTTACCTTTGTCTTCGTCAAATGAGAAGAACATCGAGACGCACAGCCAAGCTTTGAACCTCGTTGGAGGCTGCCCCATCTTCTAGGAGCAGCGATACCGGTTGCTCCACCACCTCTAACGATGAAGAGAGAAGCCGGTCACCGAAGAGCATGACGGCAGTTGCGGTGTCGTCCTGCCGGGATGTCCACAACAGACCCTGCGCTTCTTCGCATCGCTCATGAAGCGCCAACGCCCAAGACCGGGTCTCCGCATAGTGTGAGCTGTCCGTAAGGATAAGGTCGGACGGAGATATCCCCAACTTGCGTAAAGGAATTGCTGTGAGGTTGATCAACGGGACGTTGCGGGTCAACTTCAGCGACGAGCGCACTTTTCCGGATAGATGTTTCGCTTTGGAATGGAGCTTTGGCCCGCGGGCAAAAGGGACATCGTGAAACACTGTCTCCATTAGAGCGCAATCCAGAGTTGAGCCGGCATAGAGGGTAGGTATCACGGACCCAACTGCTGAGATGAGTGGGCTGAATCTGGCATCGCCGCGATCGGTGGTATTGAATTCAAGTGCGTCGTAAACCTGGGAGTGAACTCGATACACGGTCTGGTTCTCACCCCAAGCCGTGACCGTGACATTCAGTTTTCCTGCAGGAGGAGGCATCAGGTAGACCTCAACCGTGCTGAACGCCTACAGCTTCCAGTTCCGCAGCCCGTAAGACTTCTGCCGGTTGGGTGCGAAGCAACTGTTTAGGCTTGCGATTATTGAGATAGCTGTTAAGGCCTTCGAACCAGAACGCTTTTTGCCAATCGTCCTTATCTGCCAAATGCTTCAAGATCTCTCCCATGATGGGCAGGGGTCGGACCCCCTCCGAATGGTCGAGAGCATATGCCGGATACAGGTCAACACCCTTGTAGTGAATGGCAAAGATTTGCCCATTCCGCTTCCAGCGATTGGGTTGGGAACTTGGATTCTTGCTGCTATAGCTTGCGGAACCCGCAATGGCTGTAGCCTTCACGTAGTCCTCGCTTTCGAGCACGATCCGTCGAGCGTCGGCGAGCATCTCCGCCTCTACCACCTTATTGCGCGAAAGCTCTACATCCGGCGTCAGCGCTTCTACTAGGGCGTGCCACTTCTTCTGCGATCGGTCTTCTACCAACAAATCAATCATGGAAGCGAGCTCTCGCAGAGCCTTGAACTTTCTGCGTCCGGTTTCGCTCTCAGTGCTGTGCGAGATAAAAACCAGTACCTTAGCCTGATCCTCCGTCAAACGAGCGAGCACCTGTCCCGCGAAGCCCTCTTGGACTTCCAGGGCCGGACCTGATCCGTTCGCTCCCATAAACGCACCTCTGCGATACAGAATATCAAATAATGCTCGTAATCAACATATCGCGATCAAGCCGTGGTCTTCCACGCTTGACACGCGCTGAATGTCTCAGTGAGCGAATGTCCGTTCTGTCCACGACCAGGTATCCAGAAACGGTTGAGGGAAGAGCATCCGGTTAATGGCCGAAGGGTCTTCTCGTTTCAAAACTTCACCAAATTCTCCACCAAATTGTGCGCCGAAAGGACTCCAAATTGTCCTTTCTGCTCCCCTCTACTCCGTTGATAACAAAGCTGCTCCGGGCCTCATGAGCCGCCTGTTAACCGAAGGGTTGTAGGTTCGAGTCCTACCTCAGGAGCCATTCTTATCAACAACTTAGCGAGCGATTTTGATTGAGCCACGGTCGAAAAGCAGCTGACTGTGGGGACTTTTGTGGGGAGCCTCACGCACAATCAGTCAGAATGCTGAGCAAGCGCGAGCAATGTTGAACTGCATGTAGAAGGGTATTGAGGAGAACTTATGCAGCGCGTGAGATTTTCTTTGAACGTGTGGGTTTTGCGGGCTTCCGTTTGACAAGGGTCTCAAGTGCGTTTCGTTTTGCTTCCATACGAATGTGGCTGTAGTGAGTGAGCATGCTCTTTGAAACGTGGCCGGCAATACCCATGATGGTTTGGTCTCCAGCGCCGCTTTCTGCCAAGTCGGTGATCATCGTATGCCGGTGGTCATGCCATCGGCCGGTCACATTGGAATTTTTCCGAACGTTGCTCCACGCCGTCTTCAACGACGTTACCGGCCGAGTCGGATCATTGGGGCGCGGCTTTCCAAACGGGAACACATACCACTGGGGCTTCATCGCCGAGAATCGTTCTGCATACCACTCCGCGTATTCCTTCAACGTTGCTGTCAGCGCAGAGTTCAGCGGAATCGTTCGTCCCTCGCCAGCCTCCGTCTTGCTCTTGCCGACAGTGAGAACCCGGGTCTCTAAGTTCACTTGTTCCCAAGTGAGCTGCTTGAGTTCTGAATCACGAATGCCCGCATTCAGCGCCAGGACCATAGCCGGGTAGATGTGGGGGGAGCGCGCACGCTTCGCTTCCGCCAGCATTCTCGATTTTTCGCTGTCGCTGTAAGCCTTCCCAATCGACTTGCCGACTCTCAGCTTGAGCATCTTGCGCTTGCGAAGCCGCACGCGAAGGAGGTCGCCAAGTTCATCGAGAACCCTGAGAAGAAAGCCGACTTCCTCGTTGATTGTTTTTGGCGCGGCACCCTCTTGCAGCCGCGCGTTCTGATACGTAGTAACTGTTGCTTCATTGCAATCGACGTACATTCGACCGCCAACAATCCTCTTCACATGCCCTATCGCGTATGTGGCGAAAGTAGCTGACTTTGGATGCCGCAGTTTGTACGAGGTCAAATAATCATCTGCCCGCTCGCCGACAGTGCGTATACGTTGATGACGGTTGTCGGAAACGTTGTTGAAGCCCTCTTCGAGCTCGCGCTTCCTATTTTTCTCAGCAACACGAGCTAGGGTCTTCGAACTGCTCTTGCTGGATTCTCGGATGCGCCTGCCTGCAAAATTGAACTCGTACCACCAGACTTCACCACGTAGAAAGACTGCCATAAACTATCCCCTCTTCAGGATACGCGCATGGTCTGTGTGGCTTGACCGCGGCGGAATCTTGCCAACATCGATCGTCCCTCCGCTCGGCTGAGATTCCATCCAAAGAGCCAGGTCAGTCTCTCCATACCGCACAAGCGACCCCAGTTTCCTGAACTTCGGACCTCGATTCTCCAGCCTCCAACGACGAAGCGTTGGCACGCTGACGTGAATTCGCTCCGACAGTTCCGTTTCATTCATGAACTCATTCGACATTCTGGATTCCTCCCATCAATTTGCTCACCCTGTACCAAGCCTGCTCGCAAACACACACAGAGTCCAATACTTCCAATTGATGGGCTATCACTTTTACAGATGGCCGCCGGAATAATGACTTATTTGACGATTTCCAGCATCCGATTAACAATCGCGTGTACGCGAAGCATCCTCGCCTGCACGCGAGCCACCGCAACTGTTGAGCGTCGGAGGGCCCCATGAATGCGCATGAACAATTGGAATTCCGCCATCTCAAGTACATAATCGCTGTTGCCGAGACTGGAACCTTCACTGCTGCAGCCGCGCGATTGCACGTCTCTCAATCTGCCATCAGCACGCAAATCGGAGCACTAGAAGAGATTCTTGGCTTCCAGATCTTTGACCGGGAGAACGGCAACTCCCTGACTACTGAGGGTAGGATCTTGAGGAAGTACGGTCTAGAGAGCCTTCAGACCAGAGAGCACGTAGTTCAAACGTTAAAGGCGATCAATGCCGGCACACTATTGCCGCTACGATTGGGTTTTACACCGTTCGTAGAACGTCCTCTGTTGCGATCAGTTACGGATTTGTATAGGAACCTTCTGGAGGATTGCGAAATCCTGCCAGAAACTGGGGATACCGACGAGGTGATCAGTCGCGTCGGTCTTGGCGAACTCCATGCAGCAGTTGTCACGCTTCCGATACGCTCAGAGGCCTTATCAATCACTGTCCTTGAACGTGAACCGTTGGTGCTCTTGATGAGAGCCGACGATCCTCTCGCAGAGGCTTCGTCCGTGGCGCCATCACTCCTCAACAAGAAGGTCTGCATCTTTACGTATCAGCGCCACCATCCGACCGCCTACGAGCGATTGGTAGAGATGTTCAATGAGGTTGGGATAGAACCATTGCCATGCACTCCGACGATGAACGTAGAGCACATTCAATGGATGGTGCATGAGAGAGTCTGCTATTCGCTCATACGTGCAAGTCAGCCTGTTCTGAATGGGCTGGTAACACGACCCGTTTCTGGCGTGGAATGGACCATTGATAGCGCTTTCATAACGCCTACCGATGGACAGCACCCTGGCCTTTTTCTCTTTATGAAAGAGCTGGTCAAGCACTTCCGAATCTCGTCGCCGAAACTGGACCGAAAGTCGGTCGCTTCGGTTCGAGTCGAAGGATCTGAGAGACGTATAGCCAACTCGCAACGGCGCAAACAATCCTCACTCTTTTCGTAAAGTGGTGATAGCGATTGCGCGCCTGATAGCGCATCGCGATACCTCCATCGAAACAAAGTATTGGACGACGGTTTCCATCGGTCCTACCTTCAGCACATCTCGACTGAGACCAGTCGATGGAGGTGCTGATGCTTTCTTCAATTCACAGTAGGAAATTCTTCGCCAGGATGCTTCGCGCAATGCGAGCGACACAACAATTCCGCGTTCATTACTTGCGCCACACCAGACGGAACTTGGGTCCCATTCTTTTAGCCGCCGCCCTAACGGGCGTGGCTCACGCCCAAGGCACGATGGACTTTTCCGGGGCGACAACGTTAATGACGACCTTCAAGACCTTTGCCATCTACGCGGGCGCGGTCATCTGCTTTGGTGGTCTGATCTTCGCTGGCATTCGGATGATGAGCGGCCGTTTTCAGGACGCCATTCCCGGACTCTTCGGTGCTCTGTTTGGCGCCGGAGTTCTCGGCTGGGGAGCCGGTTGGATTGGTTCCCTGACCGGACAGTCGATGTAGGAGGTACATCGACATGACCAAGCGGGGAGAACCGTTACCGATTAATCAGGCGCTCAACAGGCCACGAGCCAAGTTGGGTCTGGACCTCAGCGCATGGATGGCGATCGTCTTCGTCTGCGTAACGGTTTTCCTCGTAGGGTTTCGCCTGCTGGCGATGCTGGCTTTTCCGACGCTGGCTATCGCAGCCTGGTTTACCGTCCGCCAACACCCAAAGATGTTTCAACTCTGGGGCCTCAGCCTCAGCCAGAAAAGCTACTATGACCCGCGCAAGCACTGAGCAACAGAAAAACACGCCTTGGTTCGCGAAAGCCGGAGCGGCCTGCAGCATCGTACCGGTCTCCCGATTCGTTGGCGAACACATCTTTGCGCTCAAAGGCGGCGGATTCGGATGCCTATTCTCCCTGAGGGGCATCGACGAAGAAAGCCTGACTGACCAAGAACTTGACTCGCGCATCCGCACAGTCGAAGGGGCGTTGCGCGGCTTGCCTGAGGGCTTCTGTTTGTATCAATACACGCGCGTGATGTCCGGTTACGATTTGCCGCGCCAGGCAGAGTACGCAGACAGCGTGACTGAGGTTTTTGCGAGCGACCGCATCGCGCATCTCGACAAGACCGCCGGCTTCCGACGCATTGACCTGCATTGGTGCCTCACGCACGAGCCGTCGAAGCTCAAAGGCTTTCAACAAAAGCCGAACGAAAACGCTCAAGACAACTCGCGGATGATTGCAGAGTTGCAGAAATCTGCGATGTTGCTCGAAGGCCATCTAGCTTCCTCGATTGGCCAACGCCGTGTCAGCAAAAACGAATCTTTTCAATTCTTCAGCTATCTCTTCAATCTCGAAGACTGGGCTGAGCACGACCAGCTCCAAGCCGCCACCGGCGTAGACCGCCAGATCGTCAAGAGCCCGGTGGCTTGGCACCACGACCACGTCCAGATCGGCGCGCGGCACGTCCAGATGTTTTCTTTGAAGGCGACGCCGGATGCGTCCCGGCCTCATCTCTTCTCCGGATTGCAGTCTCTCGACTGCGATAGCGTTCTGTGTACGGCTTGGCGTCCAAAGTCCGCCACCGCTGCACGGCGAGAGATCGACGCCCAAGAGAAGTTCATCTCTTTCTTCAAAGTGGGCGTGCTGAACCGCGTCATGAGCGGGCGCGATACCGCTTCCCACGACACGGGAGCGGGCGCACGCGCTGCCAATGTCAGCGTCGACGATTTGAGCGAAGTCGTGCGTGCCCTCGATAAGAAGGTGCATGGCGAGTTTTCGATGCGCCTGCTATTGGCCGCCCGCAGCCTCGAACAACTGCGCGATGTCACGCCGACTGTTCACCGCATTTTCATTGATGCCCGCGCTCAGGTCATGGAAGAAACGCTCGGCAATCTCTCCGCGTTCTACGCCATGTTCCCTGGCAATCAGAAGTTCAATGTCTTCCCATTGTGGCTTTCTGAAGACCACCACGCGCGTCTGTCTTCAATCTTCGCGCCGAGCATCGGCCATCCACACTCGGATGACCTTGATGCGGAATACCTCAATATCTTCGAGACGCGGGTGGGCACACCGTTTTTCCAAGATGTTTATGTGGATGGCGTTCGCGTGATGCTCATCCTCGGACCGACAGGCACCGGGAAATCCGTCCACGGCAACCAGATCATCGCGCTCGAACAGAAATACGGCGGGTTTACATACATCTTCGACATCGGCGGCAGCTACGAAAGCGTTGTCGAGCTGTACGGCGGGCGCGTGGACCGGGTCGGCAAAGACGGGCCGCGCATCAATCCCTTCGCCCTGGAGCCGACAGATACCAACGTAAAGTTCCTGTATTCGTTCGTGAAGCTGCTACTTACGAACGGCGGCGCAGAGTTGGACCCGGAAGACGATGATGTCGTTCACAAAGCCGTGCAGGACATGTATCTGCTTGAGCGCGAGAATCGCCGGCTATCCAATCTCTTCCTTCCAAAGAAACTTGATCGGTATCTGTCGAAGTGGGTGGGAACCGGCATCTACAACTCGGTTTTCGATAATGTCGAGGATTCGCTATCGCTCTCTCGACTGCAATGCTTCGACTTCCAGGGCGTCAATAACGCGCAGTACGCCGACCTCATAGAGCCGCTGATGGTTTGGCTGCTGCGGCGCATCAACGATGTGCTCTACGATCCCGCCAATTTGGGCGTCCCGAAGCACATCCTGATCGAAGAAATCTTTTCTTCGATGAAGAACAAGCAGCTCCTCGAAGGCGCGCTCGCTTCGATTAAGACAGTTCGCAAGAACCTGGGCGGCGTCACCCTGATTGGTCAATCCGCCGAGGACCTGGGCGAGAACGCCGATTCCATCGTGAACTCATGCACTTCGTTTCTCTTCTTGAAAGACGCCACTTTCAACCGGAAGCGCTACGCGGAACTCTTCAAGATGAACGAACAGCACATCGCGCTGTTCGAGAGCCTGCAAGATCGCGAGGCTCTGTACATTCGCCGCGACGGACTAACGAAGGTCATCACGCTCAACCTCGACAGTCGCAGCTATGCGACGTTCAGCACGAAGCCCAAAGACCGCGTGCGCCGCACAAAGCTGATCGAAAAGTACGGCCTTACGGAAGGGATCGCCCGGTTCGTCGCCGGCGAGACCGCGTGACCAAACTTCCAACATGAAAGGAATCTCCCAGTGAAACCACCCATCCTGATCTTCGTCGCCTTCGGATTGACGCTCAGCACCGCTTTGCAGTGCTTCGCCACGGAGCCGCACCGGCTGCAACCGAGTGCGCCACGGTACGTAACTGTCACGGAAGCTGACACACCTCCCGTTGTCCGCGCCGGTCTACTGCAATCGACGCTGATTCTGCTTCCCGCTGAGGAGAAAGTCGCAACCGTCTTCGGCGGCGACACCGTCAACTGGGTTTTCGACGGTGGTCATGTGGCCAGTCGCTTTATCAGCGTGAAGCCGAAGGTAGCGAACGCAGCGACCGACATCCACATCGTCTCGGACCACGGGATTGATTACACGCTCCAACTGCGCGAGGTGTCCGGCGACGCGGACGACCACTTCGACTCCAAAGTCTTCCTCACGCCCGGAGACAAGCAGGCGAAAGACAAACTGGCCGAGCTGCCGGTATTCGTGCCAGCGGCGGAGTTGGAAACGGCGAAGCAGGAAGCCATCGTCGCTAAAGCCGCCGCCGCCGCCCAGTTGAAAGCCCAGGACACGAAAGCCGAACAATATCGCAGTCAGTATCCGGGTTCACTCCACTTCGACTACGGGTGGGACGAGAAGAAGGGCCGCGAGCTCGGCTTGCAGCAGGTCTGGCGTGATGACAAGTTCACCTACCTGCGCGGCCATTTCCAGGAGACGCCAGCCTTGTACGAGACCAAAGACGGGAAAGGCTCCCTCATCAACTTCGACTTCAGCAACGGTCTTTTCACCGTCCCCAAACAGCTCGATAACGGTTATCTCGCTATCGGTAAGCAGAAGGTGGCGTTTCACCGCACCGGGAAGGAGCAGTAGCCATGCAGGAGCAAACGCATGAAGTCGCTGCAACCGTACCGGAGCAGCGCGAGGCCAATCCGCCGCTTCGCAAGAGCAGACCGCTGATTGTTGCTTTGATCGTCATCGTGGCGCTGATCGGGCTGGCCAATATCTCCAGTCTCATCAACGGTAAGAAGCGTTCCGCACCCGTCAGTACGCTACCGATGCGTCCAGCGGCGCCTAACGCCCAGCAAATATCCAGCTTCCAAAGCCAGCAGGCAAACCAAGCGCAGCAGGATGCCGCAAACCGCCAGCGTCAACTGGAAATCGCGTCTGCGATGCAGCAGCTTCAGGCAGCGCAGGAGGATACCGCTGCTGAAGCTCCCGGTGCGCCGCCGATGACCGCGGCGCAGCGTTCCGCCATCTACGGCGATAGCCCGAACGCGCCGACCCACACATCGAATGTGTCGCAGGCGCAAGCCGAAGCCAAGCAGAAAGCATTGGAGAGGGAGAAGCAGCGCCAGGACGCACTCACTAGCGACACGGTTGCAATCGACTTCGCACGCCCTACCTCTGCGCCGGCATTAGCTTCACCAGGCGCGGCTGTCCTGGCCGAGCGCGCGGAAGCACCAACTACCGCCAAATCAGAAACTCCGAACGCGGGAGATGTCGCTGAGACGACCGTTCCAGCCAAGGTGAACCCAAGCAAGTCCGATGGGATGGCTCCGTATGACTTCGATTCTTATCAAGGTCGGCTATATCGCGTCTTTGAAGGAACGGTACTCGAAGGCGTTGTCACAAATCACATCGACGGCGGGCTGAGCGGTCCCGTCATGCTGAATCTTACGACCGACGTTTACTCGCACGACCACCAACAGCTCCTCTTGCCGCAAGGAACACGAATCCTGGGGACTGTGCAGAGCGTTGGCAACGCCCAACAACGTAAACTCTTCGTCACGTTTCATCGCGCTATCTGTCCGGACGGTTTCTCCCTGGAGTTTGGCAAATACCTTGCGCTTGACCAGATTGGAACCACTGGCCTTGCGACCAACGTGGATCACGAATACCTGCAGGCTTTCGCCGCCGCCGCCGCCGTTGGCGGGCTGGGCGGGCTCGCGCAAATCGGCAACAACGGCAGTGTGCTCTCCCCATCGACTGAGATTCGGAACGGGATTTCGCAACAGTCAGCAACTGAGGGCGAACAGGTTCTGAATCACTTTCTGAACCGCCTCCCGGTCATCACGCTGAAGGAAGGCTCGCGTGCTCGCGTGTACATCGGCACAGACCTTGTCATTCCCTCCTACGCGGAACATCGCGTTAACCCGACTCTGTGAGGCCCACCATGACGCTCGATTCTGTTTTGGACAATCAGAGGACACGCGCCACGCTGGCCACCCTCCTTACCGTCTTCTCCATCTTTGCCGTCGTCTGGGCGGCGAAGCACGGCTTGATCTCAGCCTTCTTCGAGGGCTTGGGACGAGTCTTCCTCTACCTCTCGCACCCGTCCGAGACGCACCTCCCGTCCTTTCTGGAGCGAATGAACCCAACCTGGATCGAGTCCAACTGAGCCCCATCGAAAAGGAGTGCCTATGAAGCCCATCTCAAAGAGACGCAAGTGGTTGATCGGTACTGGAGCCGCGTTGCTCCTGACCGCGACGCCGAGCTTCGCGCTTTTCGGATTCGGAGACATCGTCTTCGACCCGACCAGCTACGCCAGCCTGGTTTCGCAGCTCACCACGCTGCAAACGCAGTACACCATGCTCAAAAACAACATCACTCACTTTTCTCTAAAGCAGCAGTGGCAAACGACACTGACCGCTTTGAAGAACGTGAATGTCCCCAACCTGTTCGGTGAAACCGCCGGCATCAACACCGCTCTGAATAGCAACTCTCCGAGTGCGTCGGTCACGGGTTGGAAGGCGGCGACGGTATCCGTAAACAGCGGAACTAGCACCTACCTCAAGGGACAATCGCTCGGCAACGATCGCATGGCGCAACTGGCAATCGTCGAGATGTCGGACTCCATCTCGCCGGATTGCCTGACTGCGGTTGGGCAGTACCGCGCCGCTCGCAGTCAGAATGCCACCGCGAACGGCAGTCTCGCGGGACAACAGCTCGACACCAGTTCCGCGACGAACAGCGAAGTTCAGCAGCTAAACCTGCTCAATGCAGCGGAGTCGCAGAAGATGTCGGAAATGCAAGCTCAGGGAACAATCCAAACCTGTCTTGCATCGCAAATGACGGTCGCCAACATGCAGCAACGCAACGCAGCGGCGCAGGACCTCAACACGGTCGCCTTCGTTGAGCAGCAGCGTGCAGCAAACAACGTGAGCGCTGCAAGAGAAGGTCTGACCTGGCAAACCTACATTCCCTAAGCGGCAAGAAAACATGCTAAACGCCATCAACACGAAACTGCTTATTGCAATTCTTGGGGCGCTGGCTGTCATCGGCAGCGCCATCCTTTACCAACGGCACGAGTCGGCCCAAGTAGCGGCAGCCGCCGCGGAACAGAAAGCCCACGATGAGGCGTTCCGCAAGCAGGTAGAGCGGGATCGAGCTCGACGCAATTCTTCCGCCGCCCAAGAAGGCAAGACTTGGAAGACATACATTCCATAACCGCAACACGAGAGATCGAAGATGACTTCCACAATTGCTCTTGCGCAAGCACTGCCGACCGCAAACTCCGGGGTTGACTGGCTGTACCAGTTCACCAACAACCTCACCAATCTCACGACGCAGAACGGTGGGGTTCTGACGCAGTTCGGGCTAATCGAGTTGAGCTGCATCTCTCTGTTCGTCTTGGTCAGCATGGTCATCAACTGGAACACCAGCACCATGACCTTCCGCCTGCATCACGAGCCCGTCCGGGTCGGCGACCTCGTGAACTTTCTCTTGCGGCTCATCCTCTGCTCGCTGCTCTTGAACTACTGGGTGAATCCATTTCCGGGCGCGAGCTTTGGCATCAATCACTTCTTCTCGTATATCGCTCAGGCGATGGTCGCGGCCTTCGACCAAAGCTCGCTCGACAATCTGCTGCAACTCTTGAAATCTGCCGGAGACGGTACGCCCGTTCCGTCTTTCACGGCACCGACGGAAATCCTTTGCTACTTCGTCGTGCAGGTCATGCTCGGGCTTGCATCCGCCATCCTGTTTCTCATCAACTGCAGCGCGTTCATTCTGTACGGCGTGACGGCGCTTTTCGGTCCCGTCTTCGTACCGCTCTTGATGACGAAGACCTTCCGCGCGAAGTTCTTTCACTTTCTCGACGTGCTCATCAGCTTCGCTATGATTCGCGCTGTTGCGGCGGCGTTTATCTTTGTGTGGGCTGGGTTCCTGAACGGCTTCATTCAGCAGACGTTCAACGGCAACTATTCGATTGAAATGTGGCTGGCAAATCTCATTCCGTGTGCGATGGTATTCGTCGCTTTCATCATCAATATGCTTTTCATTCCGAGCATGACCCAGGCAATCTTCGGCGGGGCAGCAGGTCTCACCGGAGCAACCACACAAGTCGCGGGTGGCGTTGCAGCTCTAATCGCGCGAGCAGGAGCATGACCATGTGGAATTTCATCTTCGGATTTCTCTTTGCCGATGCTTCCAAGAAATCTAGGGGCTTTCGTCTCCTCCTTTTGCTTTTGATTGCAGGCTGCGCCATCGCCGGCGTTATCTACGCAGTTGCCGTCTTTAACGCTGTTCGCAGCACACCGGAGAATCATCATGTCCAGCACCAGCCTGCCCGCTGAAACTCGTCTCACTGCCGCGCAATCCGTCCTCGCGGACGAGATCGGAAATGAGGTCTATGCGTCTCATTATTCCGAACGGAAAGCCTACCGCCTCGTTATCGGTTGCGGGACAGTCATCCTGCTTGGTTCGCTCGGAATGAATTTTTCGCTCGCGCATCGCCCGATCGCGAACCGATACATTCGCATCGACGAAATGGGCCGCGCCCAGGCGATTGCATACACGGACTTGAGCTACAGTCCCCGCGAAGGCGAAGTTCGCACCTACCTCACGGATTGGGCCAACTATCGCTTCACCATCAACCGGGAGACGATCGGCTCGAAATACCCGCTTAACTACTACTTCCTGTCCCAGAACCTCGCCTCGCAACTGATGACCGATGACAACCAGGATCACCTTGTTTCTCAGGTAATGGGCGGCCAGATAGAACAGAGCGATGTAGAGGTCAAAAACGTCACCATCACCTCCATGTCTCAGGAGTCCGTCCAGGGCGCAGCAATCGCTCGTGGGACGGCGCTCGTGACCGTTGACAAGCTCTATTCCGCCCGCAACTCCCGCGAACCGCGCCGTGAGCATTGGGTACTTAGCATCACCTACTACCTGAATCCCAAGCAGGTAAGCGATCAGGCCAGAATTTTCCCGCAGTTCGAGACCATCAACCCGTTGGGACTGACCATCACGGAGTTCCACGAAAACCGGATCTCCGTGGACCCGATAGTGCCGAACTCGCCGGCTCAAACGCCCGGCTTGGCAACTTTGCCACAGGCGGGAGGTTCGCGATGAGCTTTGAACTCATACTGCCGTTCTTTCCGGATGAGTTGCGAGGACTCCTCGTTGACCCGTCAATTTCCGATTTGATGATCAACGGCGCCACCGGCGTGTATGCCGACCGTGACGGCGTCGTGCAGCATATTCCGCTGTCTGCTCCGTACACGAACGAACGCCTCACGGCTGCCATTGAGCGCGTCGCACGCCTGCTCGGACAGGATTTGACGCACCAGAATCCCATCCTGAATTCACGCTTGCCTGATGGCTCGCGTGTGGCGGTCGTGGGTGCCCCTTCTTCCATCAACGGCCCGACACTCACGATCCGGAAATTCAACCGCTGGTATACGTCCGATGAGTTGATCAAATCCGGCAGCCTCCCGGCAGCCGTTCGCGACACGGTTGTATCGCTTATGCTTCAAAAGAAGAACGGTCTCATCTCCGGTGGAACCGGTTCAGGTAAGACCACCTTGATGAAGTCCATTCTCGACCATGTTCCTGCGCACGAACGTCTGGTCATCATCGAGCAACCGGCAGAGCTGAAGGTTTCCCATCCCAATGCGGTTCGCTGGGAGGCGGTCGAAGAGATTCCCGGCCAGGTTGCTATCACGCCAAGCGAGCTTGTGGCCGCCGCTCTCCGCCACCGCCCCGACCGCATCATTATGGGGGAAATCCGCAACGAGTGCGGTTACGACCTGCTGCAGGCCATGAACACAGGGCATGGTGGAACGCTGTCCACCATCCACGCGAAGTCCGCGTGGGACGCGCTGAATCGGCTCTCCAATCTGGCGCTGAGCGCCAGGCCGAATCTGAATCACGGGTTCATGCGGTCCGAGACCGCCGAGGCTATCGACTTCGTGTTGCATTGCGAACGCGACCATACAGGCCGGCGTCGCGTGCGGGAGTTGATTACAGTCAGCGGTTACAACCATGCAGACCACAGCTTCCAGACCGAGGAAATCTACCGCGCTCCACCGGGCTGAAACTGCCGCTTCCAGCTAAGAAAACGGAACCCAGATACGAGGTCTATCCGATGCACCCACATGCTACCAATCCGGCTGCACAGCCCCACCTGTCTCTAAGCATCTTCAGCGCGTCAGCAACGAGCTGGGAAGAGCGCAACGGAGGTGGCGAAGAGCCGTCCCTTTCCGGAGCCGTTTCCAGCACGAAGAGGCTGCGGTTGAGGCGAACTCATGCAGCCGGGAAAAGATGGGGTGACTCGGTCCAGTGGGATTCTTCCGCCGCGTATCCCGTCCTCTGCTCGGTCACGGCTTCGGGGCCAAACCGGCGCCCTGCGGCACGGCG
>CAXTPN010000008.1:0-32561 GCA_964246125.1 uncultured Acidobacteriaceae bacterium | reverse complement strand
GGTCTCTCCGGACCAGCAAGCGAAGGTAAAGGAAGTACAGGCGACGATGCAAAAGGCGACGCAATCGCCGGAGCAGACGACAGCGCCCGCATCACCGACGGAAGGTACGGCAAATCCTCAGCCTATGGCGCAACTGGCGACGAATCAGGATAGAGCCGCCCCGGCGCTCAGTCCTACCTCCGCGCAAGCGGGAGCCCGTTCGCACGAGCAGGGAAATGCGAGCGCGTCACCGGCGAAGACGCCTGGCAAAACAGTGCCGCGTCCGCCGCCGTCGTGGGAGCGCTAGATGCCTTCCACCTTGGCGCGTATGTCAGCCTCAAGTTCGTCCAGTATCTGGCGTATCTTCGCTTCGTCCTCGGTTGGGAGGCGCTGCCCATTGGCGAGCGGGAATGCCACCTCAAACCGGTCGAGCTGGCGGCGGGTGCGTTCGATAAAGACCAGACCCTCTTCGCAGGTCATCGTGGGCACGTTTTCCGAGAATGCGATGACGTTTGCAGCGGGCATACTTACCTCCTTCGTTGGCGGTTTCGCCAGGCCATTCCGTGCAGCGGATCATAGCCGGTCAGGAGGCCTCAGCCAAGCGGAAAGAGAACTTTTTAGGGCACGGGGCAGGCGGAGTGTTGTGGCATCTTTGCCGGGCTGTGTCTCCGAATGGCAACGGTCGGCGCGACAATTCGAGGCACCACATCTGGAACGTCGATTTCGGGCTCTTCTGCCTCCGAGCTGTGCATCGGGGACTTGTCTAAACGGATTTACTTCTCTATGGGTTGTGGCTCGATAGCGTCGCAACCCGCTACATATTGATCCTCAACGAGGGCAGTAACGATGATTTTTATCACACCAACCGCAGGCTCCACATGGGCAAAGGACTATTTCACCCGCCAGCTTGCACCCTCGGATTACTACACGAAAGACATGAGCGAAATGCCCGGCCAATGGCACGGGCTCGGATCGGAACTTCTGGGGCTCAAAGGCGATGTCGAGCAAAAGGATTTCTTCGCGCTTTGCGACAATCTCAATCCCCGGACCGGCACCAGTCTTACGCGCAATACGCAGGCGAAGCGCCGCACACTTTACGACTTCACCTTTGACGCGCCGAAGAGCGTCAGTCTCGCCTATGAACTCGGGCAGGATGACCGCGTACTGGATGCCTTTCAGTCGTCGGTGAACGAGACGATGACGGAGATGGAAGGCGCGATGATGGGACGGGTTCGTGCCAAAGGTGCCGACACGGATCGGATGACTTCCAACATGGTTTGGGCTGGTTTTACGCATCGCACCACTCGTCCTATCGACGGCCTACCGGATGCTCAGCTTCACATGCATGCGACCGTCTTCAACGCCACTTACGATTCCGTGGAAGATAAATGGAAGGCGGCACAGTTTTCCAACCTGGTGCGGGACAAGGGCTATTATCAGGCGGCGTTTCACAGTCGCCTGTCGCACAAATTAGAAGCGCTTGGCTACGGAACCGAGCGTGACCGGAATAGCTTCCGGCTACTCGGAATAGACAAAAGCCTAACGGATAAATTCTCACGGCGAACGGAGGTCATCGAAGCGGAGGCGCAACGCCTTGGGCTCAAGAACGAGAAAGTCAAAGGCGAGCTTGGGCGTCGCACCCGCGAGAAAAAGGATGCGGCTCCGAAATCCATGACCGAGTTGCGCCAACTCTGGAATGCCCGGCTGACGGATGAGGAACGCACCTCCATTGCAGATGCACGCAATCAAGGTGCGGGCACATCGCCCAATGCGCGGGAAGCGGTAGACCACACGCTCTCCCATTCCTTCGAACGCGCTTCCGCCGTCCCAGAAAAAGAGCTGCTCAAAAATGCACTTATCCATAGCGTCGGCCACGCCAGCGTGGAGGAAGTGAAGGCAGAATATGACCGGCGGAATGTCCTCGCCCGCGAACGCGATGGCATCCGGTATGCCACCACGAAAGAGGTGCTAAACGAGGAACTTGCTATGACGGCTTGCGTACGTGACGGTCGCGGCAAGTTCACAAAATTGGGCGGCTCGGCCGCGCCGAATTTAGATCCGGCTCTGAGCAAAGAACAGCGAGACGCTGCGCTGGTCATCCTCGGGTCACGTGACCGGGTCACGGCGCTCAAAGGCGGAGCCGGAACCGGAAAGACTCGCATGATGCAGGCGACTGTGAAAGTCGTCGAATCGACCGGATCCAAGGTGTTCACCTTCGCTCCCTCGGCGGAAGCATCGCGGGGTGTGCTCAGGTCGGAAGGATTCGAAAATGCTGAGACGGTCGAACGCCTGCTGATTGATCCCAAGATGCAGGACACAGTAAAAAATCAGGTCCTCTGGGTCGATGAAGCCGGGCTGCTCGCGGTGAAGGATATGAAGCGGCTCTTCGATGTTGCGCAACACCAGAATGCTCGCATCATCCTGAGCGGCGACACCAATCAGCACTCGGCGGTCTATCGCGGAGATGCGCTGCGCATCCTCGAAAAAGACGCCGGAATGAAGACAGGCGAGCTCAAGCAAATTCGCCGCCAGACGAATGACAAGTATCGTGAGGCAGTCAAGGCCGTCAGCGAAGGCGACCGGGTGGGCAAAGACGGTCGCACGCGGCTGGAGGCCGGTGTCGCCATGCTGGATTCCGTGGGAGCCATCGTCGAGACCGGCGGTGAGGACCGCTACCGCCAGATCGCGGCGGATTACGCTGCGGTGACAAAGCAAAAAAAGCAGACTGGCGAAGTGAAGTCCGCGCTCGTCGTGTCGCCGACGCACCGGGAGGCGGATCATGTCACGGGTGCCATCCGCGATGCGCTCAAAGCGGACGGTAGGTTGACGCGAACAGAGCGAGAGTTCACCGCGCTGCGTCCGCTCAATCTGACGGAAGCGCAGCGAAAGGACGCCCGCGAATACGTGCCGGGCATGGTTGTGCAATTTCATCAGAATGCGAAGGGGTTCGCAAGGGGAGAGCGTGTAACGGTTTCGGGGTCCGGTAAAAATGGCGTCCACGCTAAACGCGTGGACGGAAGAGACATTATGTTGGTGCTCAAGGACGCAAAGCATTTTCAGCTTTATCGGCCTGAGCAGGTTGCTTTCGCCACGGGAGATCGCATAAGGATTAGCCAGAACGGCTTTACGCGGGAAACACGGCGGGGGGTACCGGGTAAGGGCAAAGATCGCTTGAATAACGGCTCTGTGTACGAGGTAGACGGGTTTACAAGGCAGGGGGACATTCGGCTCTCGAATGGGTTTGTGGTTCCCAAGGACTTTTCCCATTTCGACCACGGGTACGTAGTGACTTCCCACGCGAGCCAGGGAAAAACCGTGGATACCGTTTTGCTCGCTGTCGGACAGGAATCCTTTGCGGCGGCGAACAAAGAGCAGTTCTATGTGAGCGTGAGCCGGGGACGTGAAGCGGTGCGGCTTTACACCGATGACAAAGCAGCCATGCTCGATGCGGTGAAGCATAGCGGAGCGAGGCTTTCAGCTTCGGAGCTCATGGGCAATCCTGAGGCTAAGTCCAAACCGCGTGTGCCGGTCATGCAGCGGCTCTTCAAAATTCAGCAGATACAGAGGGCGTACCGAGCTGTGCGTGAGCGTGTCGCGGCGTCCTGGGTCGGCAGACACCAAAAGGAGGTGCCATCCTATGGCGGAATCGAGCGCTAAGCGATCAACGATTGTCGAGCAACTTCTCCGGAAACCTTCGGCCCAGCATGAGCCGGTGGTGGAGGAAGCGATTGACAGCTATCAGGAGGCACGCTCGAAGAGCCGGGCGACGGTGATGCTGGACCTGCGATTCGTGAGCGGCACCATCGAGAGTCTTGCTTATGCCTATCTCACACGAGTGCGATTTGTGCCGGACGACACGATAGAGATGCGCTTTGGCAAGGATGTCGTGCGGATCTATGGCAGGAACCTCTACCGTCTTTTTGAGACGATCACGGAACATCGGACCCGTTTCATACAGGAAGGTGCGGACGGTGAAGAGGATCTTAAGCCAGCCGACGCTGCCCATGTAGAGCGTATTGAGCTGGTGGAAGAGGAGGAACTATGACGGAGCAAGCAATCAGGGCGTTAGTGGATCAGGATCTCTCGCAGGTCATCGGGTGGGCTGAAGATGAGCTGCGGGTGAGGGCAGACAAACGGAAGCATGACACACTCGCGAAGATCAAGGAGCTGGCCGGGGCTGTAGGGCTATCGATCACGATCAATAGCAGGCGGGGAAGGCCACCCAAAGCCAAAGATGCGGCTGCCAAAACAGCAAAGTGAGGGTGAGCGCCTAGGCGCGCTCCAGGCAGTCGCGCTCACGCTCTTGTGCTTGCTTACGCTCGCTATGGATTTTATTGGTCCAGAGGCCTTCGGAGACGAGCGCCGTGGCGACCGATGCGATGCGGATATAGCGCCAGCGCTTTTCGGAATCCTTGACGAATTCTCCGATGAGTAACGGCGCGAGGATGCCGGCAGTCTTGATCCAATGACCGGCTGCGCCCATCGAACTATGGGCATTGTGGTACGGTTGCCTTGCGTGATGCTGAGGCGCATTCGGAGTATGTTCGGGAGCTCGACTCGCATAGGCCATGCGTCCACCTGTTGTGGTTGAGCTTGTACTTTACTCATAGATGTGGAAAATGCAAGCGCCTCTTCAGGTACAGAATTAGAAGCTGTTAGGCAACGGAGATGCTATCTGAACTCCGCCGTTCAGGCCGTGGAGGAAGTCCACGGCCTTTTGGGCATGTGATGCGGCGGTGAAGATTGCCCGGTTGTCATTCTTGAGAACGGTCAGCCAATTGGCGATGTAAGCTGCATGGTCCTCCCGAACCTCGGGCGTGATCTCCAGATCGGCGCAAAGGAAAGCGCTTGCATGCTCTGCGACCAGCTCTTCTTGGGCGTAGCCCTCATCACCGAAACGCTTCCTGCCAAAGCTGCGGTCAAGCCTGGAAGGATGCTTCGTCCAATGGGCTGCTTCGTGGGCAAGTGTTGCGTAAAAGCTCTCCGCATCGCGGAAGGCCTCGATCACCGGCATCTGGATGTAATCGCCGTCATTGCTGTAGAAGGCCTTATCGCCTCTGTAGCGGATGTCTGCGCCGGTCGCCTGAAAGAATGCCTCAGCGTGACTGATACGCTCCACCGACGTCGTCTGCACCACTGGTTTGCCGTAGTAGAACTCGGGCAGGCCTTCGATCTGCTCCACGTTGAAGACGGTGTAGCCCTTCATGTAGCGGATTTCGCGCTCGGTCTCGTCGCCGTTGCCGTCCTCCTCGGTCTTGGTGATGGAATTTGCGTAGACCACCAGCGAGCCTTTCTCGCCCTTGCGTACATGGGCATCAAGCTCCAGCGCTTGTTTGAAGGTCATCCACGTTGGCCCGGTAAAGCCTTGCGCTTCCGCTTCCGCCCACAGCATCAGGATGTTGATGCCGGAGTAGGGGAGCCCGTTGTGACGCAGTGGCCGAGTGATACGCGCCGCCGTGTTTCCCGCATTCCAGGGCTTCATCCAGGTCCGGACACCCTTTTCGAGGTCGGCGATGATCGTGTTGGTAATGCGTGTGTAAACATCCTGTTTCTCGATGCTCATGGTTTTGTTCTCCTTTGTGGGTCCGGTAATTCGAACCTCCGAGAACAAAGAGCCGGGCGCAAAGAGGCGTCCTGTCACCGGTAGGGGAACGGCCAACACGGGAGCGCAGCGAATGGAGCGGGCAGCGCCGTTGACGGGACGCCGCGCCCGGCTAGGGTCGAGGGGATAAGGTTCGTTCTTACCGGCCCACAGGAACAAGCCTGATGCTTAAAATGGCGTTTGCACCCCGCGTCGCCATTATGCTGTGAGGCGGGAAGTGCATGCTGGAGCCTCCTGCGGGCAATCTCGCGGGATAGCTTCGGTCAAGCTCTATGCCCAGCCATCGTCTGCCCAGCATCTGTGCGGCTGCAAGAGTACAGCCGGACCCTGCGCAGGGATCTAAAACGAGTAGCAGCCATCGTTATGAGGGTTGCATGATGCGATGTCTTGAGTCTTCTAGATAAGAACACGGTTGAGAACGCTCCTGACTATGATTCCCGACATGGATACGCTGAATCAAAACAAGTCGTGGACTACAAAAGTGTTCTTGTAATCTATGCAAGCAATGCAGATCAAGAATTGTGCGTCGAGTTCTGGGTTGGAGATTAGAACACCACGGGCTGGACGGGTGAGCATAAGTCCCGTCCGCGTGCTCTCCTTGCCGACGGGCCGACTTCGGAGGCAAGTCTTGCATTGTTCATCACTTCGGAGGCTATTCAAGGCGAGAATCCTCGCAACGAGGTATTCGTGTTAAAGCCTGTCACAAATAATTCACTTTTCCGAAGTGCTCAGAGCGGCTAAAGTAGGGGACGATCAACTTCACAATGGAAGAATTTATGGCCGATAATCCCCACAAAACGCCCCTCATCGCTCAAGATGTTTTGCAGCTGACAGATACGATACTTCCGAAGAACGTCGGTGATGCCGTGACAGCAACCACCGGTGATTGGGTCAAAGCCGTGAGAGAGCGGCAAATGCCCTCACGTGATGTCGAAGGCTTTTCCGCTCATAGGCGTCACAGCGGCCACAGCCGCTAGTTGCCGGCGCTTACTTGTTTGCGGTTCGCAAGCCAACCTACGATACCAGCGGGAGCCGCAAGTAGGACAGGGATCCCTACGGGTATGGCTGTAAGGATGGTCAGAATGGCAGCCTTAAGCCCCGCTGATAAGGAGTCGTCCTCATACCATTTGCGCTGTCCTAGATAAGTTATGACACCAACGGGGATACAGAGGAAGAGGCCCAGGAGTGTCGCGACGAGCGGTGTAAACATGTTACTGCCGAAAACCATTGCATTTACCAGTATGACGAACAGGGCAATGGCGGGATGCAGGCCGAATTGCTGTGCAAATGCGGTGTGGTGGTGAGAGGGCGCCGATGACGGCGTTGCAATGGGTTGCGCAAAGGGTGGAGGCGGTGTTCTGGCGTACTCTTGAGGTTTGTGCATCTGATGATCGGGAGAGAGTATCTCGGGGTCGGCGGTGTGGGATTGGGAGGCATAAATGGGCTGGCGCGATTGGGTCGACATCGGGAGGTAACCACCTTTCTGAAATATGCGAGTTTACTGATATATATGATTTGCGGGGGTTGCTCAGCTCCTAATTCCTCTAAAGCTTACTTTCTCGACTCTTCGGCAATGATTTTGAAACATACGAGATCGAGCACCCGTCATCGGCTTGCTTGCGGGATAGATAGCCTGATCTAGCCTTTTCTTCTTATAGAACGTGCACTTAGCGATTTCTTGCAAAGTTTCCTGCATCTTTTCAGAGCGTGCAAATGATGTCGTCAGGACCTGACAAAAGCGACAGTAGCTCTGCGCGTTGCCAGAGTTCAGCTCCTGCACATCTAAGGAGGACTTGTGGCGCGTCTCCAACGCGGCCACTTACGTTCTTTTATTTGGACAGTTCACGGACCTAGTGTCTGCGATTGGCGAAGCTCACAGGTACGGGGGAGGGCAGGCTCGGCACAAGCAAGCGCGACTTTACCACGCTGCGCCCGCTCAATCTGACTGAAGCGCAAGGCGGGACGCGCGGGAACATGTCGCCGGGACGGGCGTGCAGTTTCGATAGAACGCCATGGATTCAAGCGCGGGAACACGTTTACCGTTACCGGGACCGATCAAAACGGCGTCCACGCGATTCACGTGACGGAAGTGGTGTTTTATTGCCGCGCGATCAGGCGAAACGATTCCAGCTTTATCGGACGAAGCAGGTTGCCTTTGCCAAGGGAGATCGCATACGGATCACGCAGAACGGTTTTACGCGGGAAAACACGGCGGGGGGTGATGGGGAAGGGCAAACAGCGCCTCAATAACGGCTCCGTGTACGACGTGGAGGGGTTCGACAGGCAGGGGGACATCCGGCTGAGTAATGGGTTTGTGGTGCCGAAGGACTACGGCGGCATCGCGCATGGATACGTCGTCACCAGCCATGCCAGCCAAGGGAAAACCGTCGATACGGTTTTGCTGGCGGTAGGACAGGAATCCTTCGCTGCGGCGAACAAAGAGCAGTTTTATGTGTCCGTATCGCGTGGCCGGGAAGCGGTGCGGCTCTATACCGATGACAAGGCGGCGATGCTGGATGCCGTGAGGGACAGCGGTGCGCGTCTCTCCGCTTCCGAGCTGATGGAAAAGAAGCAAGCCAAGCCCCGCGAGAGCGCCATGCGGCGGCTGTTCAGGGTTCAGGGGATACAGCGAGCTTACCGCGCGGTACGTGAGCGCGTGGCGGCGGCGTGGGAGGTTTCAACACATAGGGAGGTGCCTGCACATGGCGGAATCGAACGCTAAGCGGTCAAGTCTTGTCGAGCAGCTACTCAAGAAACCTTCGCCTCAGCATAAGCCGGAGGTGGAGGAAGCCATCGATAGCTATCAGGAGGGCCGCTCCCGCAGCCGTCATTCCCTGATGCTAGACCTGCGCCTGGTAGACGGAACCATCGAGAGCTTCCCCTATGCCTATCTCTCGCTCCAGTTTTCGCCGGATGACACCATCGCCCTGCGGTTCGGCAAGGACGAGGTACGGGTCTCCGGACGGAATCTCTACCGGCTATTCGAGACGATTACGGAGCATCGGACGAGGTTGATTCAGGAAGGTGCAGACGGTGAAGAGGGCCTAAACCTGTAGACGCAGTGCATGTGGAGCGAATAGAGATCACGGAAGGGGAGGAACTATGACGCAGGATATGGTACGGGCATTGGCGGATATGGAACTGACGCAGGTCATCGCCTGGGTGCAGGATGAGCAGAGGGTGAGGGCGGAACAGCGTAAACATGACACGATTGCCAAGATAAAGGAGATGGCCGGTGCTGCCGGCATCTCCGTTTCCATTCACCGCAAGCGTGGCAGGCCGCAGAAAGGGAAACCGGAAGCGGCAACCGCCGGGTGGCCAGGTAGGTTCTCCCTGACCACCACCTCAATACGCCGGTTCCAGGATCGTTCAGCGCAATATCCTTCGCGCTCTTGCGCTGCCTTCCCCACATCGTAGCTTTTGTTTGTCAAAGCCCTCGCTTATCAGTGCAGTGGCGACGGACACTATGCAGGTATACCATTTGCAGACCGCATTCGCTACATGAAATCTCTTCCGACTCCATATCCATTTCCTGCAATTTCCTTTTCGTCGTGTCATCCGTTCCACAAGCAAGATGAAGATATGGCCTGCGACTTCGACTCATTGCGCGTATAAGCAATTTTCCTAGAGGCGCAATCGTATTTGGCCCTCCTCCCCAGACGGGCTTGGAAAACCTCGCACCACATCTGGGACATTTCCATCTGTCAACACGTAACCCTAAAAGCAACCATACTGCAACATATAGCGGTATTAGAAAGATAGCTAGTTGCCCAGCTCCCAGCCAGATACCTACGAGTACAAAGACTGCGAATGCCGCAGGCATAAATGCCAGGAGAATCCAAAATGTTAGGTTTAATCTCCCAAAGCAGCGCCAGTTATCGGGGTAACTCGCCGCCCATGAACCTGCTTTTCGAATGGAACACATGCTAACAACACATCAACGGAGCATAAAATTCTATTAAGAAGGCCTTCCCCGCCTGAAAACCACTCTTTACCTACCGAGGGCACGTACAAGAACTAGCATTCGCAAGTTTTTTGTCAAGTTCTGCAACGCTTCGCGCTGATTCCGTAAGAAGACTCCCGATAGCATCGTTCAGCTGTTCAGTCCATGCTTCTACAGTCTTCGCGGCAACTGCTCCTCTTTGGCCACCATACCAGCGCCCGTTTTTGAATACAAGTTGACCTATTCTACTTTCGGCCTGAATCGCTGCATAACCGACTTTGATCTCCCCTATACCAAGAATAAGGTTTTGGATTATTGCCGTGCGCTCTCCCAGTTCATACCCTCCCTGGAACGCCTCCGAGCACCTGTTATCCTGCAATCCATTATATGAATAGAGCCACGCCGAGAACGGCGTAGGATCGAATCCCTCGACGGCCCCTTGGTAAGCATTAAGAAACTGCTGACCACCTGCTAATGAATCCACGTAAGAGTTAGGCAGAGAGTCAACAAAAGAATCTATGATCGAGTCGTACCATGAATAGCCCAGTGGATCTATTCGTCCCACCGGGTTTTCAGATACATATGAGTAGAGATTTGTTCCTCCGCCTTCGCGGATAGGATCTCTCGAGAGCCAGCGGCCTTGAGCCGGGTCATAAACGCGATGATTGGCTAAGTATAGACTATCCTGCTGGTCATAAAACAAACTAGCATAACGGAAATCGGTGTTCGTCCGACCGGTACTCTGTGTTGGCTTTCCATATGGATCGTAATCGAAAGAAGCCACTCGGCTTCCACTCTGAGTAGCAAGCACATCTCGTACAGAGCGCAACTGATCTTGCGAGTAGTAGAGGCTTGTTCCTGCGAGAGGTAAGTACTCTCCCTCCCGATAATATCGCCGTTCTATGGTCGTGTCCGTACTTGTTCTCTCTTGACAAAGCGTATCTCTGCACCAAAGGTAATGATTTCCGGTTGTCATGCCGTTGTTAGTTGTTGTGATACTTGTCCGGCGGCTAAAGCCGTCATACGTAAAGCTCGTTTTCTGCGTGAGGTTGCTTTTCGGTGCAATGCTGAGAAGCCGATTTTCCGCATCCCAGCTGTAAGTGCGAAGTCCGTCATCGAGCACATTACCATTCTTGTCGTACAAGTAGTTTTGTGAACCGTAGCTGATGACTTGGTTCAGGTCGTTGTAGCTTGCGTTCGTGCTGCCGCTTGGGCTCTGGAAGGAGGTAATGTTGTCTGTCGCATCAGTACCGTACGCGTAGGACCCGGCACTCGAAGAACCCTGCGTCAGGCGGTAAGCATTGTCATAGACATAATTCCATGTTTTGGGAGCATAGGCCGCAGTTCCAGGCGCGCTCTCGTGAATTTGCGAGATGAGATTCTCCGGTGTGGTCGTGTAATTGAAACTGCGAGTGGCACCGCTGTTTGTGATGCTCATCAGTCTGCGGTCATTCGTGTTGGAGTCGTAAGCGTATATTGTGCCTACAGTTCCGGTCGAGATTTGTTGACTGGTAAGCTGTCCGGTCTGGCCGAGATAGCCAAGATTGAAGGTGCCAAGTGCCGTCCCGTGGGTAATGAGGCGTGAGAGAGCGTCGTAAGCAAAGGTCTCCGTGTTCGTGTCAACCGTACGGGAGACTAAGCGAGAGAGCGCGTCATATTGATATGCGATTGAATCGTTTGTGTAAGGACCATACTCCTTGAGGAGCTTGAGCGCACCAAGTGAACCGATGGGCTGGTAAGTGTAATTGCGTGTGCCGTTCCCGTCCGTCATAGAGGTAATGCGGCGGAAATAGGTATCGTAGGCGAAGCTGACGTTCGGAGTGGTATTGACCGACTTCGTATACGCGAGTGCGGTAAGGGTGTCGTCCTTGGCGTACGTGAAGGTCTTCACCTGGCTCAACGCATCGGTGATTGTCTTCAGGCGGCTGGTGGTGTTCTCATAACCATTAAGCACCTGAGTTCCATCGGCATACTGCTTGCCCGTGACGCGGTTATGAACATCGATATTCCAGGTGGTCGTGTTGCCGTTGGGATCTGTGAGAGTCTTCAGCGAGCTGTTTTGCCAATAACCCAGCTTTGTTACGTGATCGAGCGGATCAGTGGTGCTGATAAGTTCGCGGATGGCGTCGTACGCATATTGCGTGGTGTTGCTCTGCCGGTCGGTGACGGAGGTAAGGTCGAGATTCGTCCAGCCGAACTTGCGTGTGGTGCCGTCCGGGAAGGTTTCCAGCGTCACGCGGTCGGCGTTATCGTAGGCGTAGCTGACGGAGTAGCCTTCCGAGTCCGTCGCGGTCGCCACACGTCCTTCTGGGTCATAGCTGAAGCTTGCCTGGGTCTGGTTGTTGGGGTTGACGATGCTGGTCAGATAGCCAAGCCCGTTGTAGTTATAAGTGGTTGTCTCGCTTAGAGCGTCCGTCATTGTGAGCAACTGGCCCGCGCTGTTATAGGTCAATGTTGTGGTCTGTCCTGCGGCATCGGTATAGGTGAGCGGAAGGTGGGCAGCGTTGTAGGTGAACTGCGCGATGGTGGAGAAGCCCGTTGAGGAGGTCTTTTGCTTGACCGTGAGAAGGTCGATGCCGTTGGCGGCGTAGGTAAATTGCGTCTCGCGGCCCACGGGGTCGATCATGTCGCTGACATGGCCCTGGGTGTTATAGGTCATCTGGGTGAGCTGCGTCGTGCCATCGTCGAGCACGCGGCCAATTCGGGTCGGGAGATCAAGGCTGCCGGAGAAGCCAGTGCTTGTTTGGTTGGGATAATCCATCCACACGCGGTTTTCGAAAGGCATTTTGTAGCTTTCGAGCGCATGGTACATCTGGTTGGTGTTGTCTTCGTTGTGCATCCAATGGCGAATGCGGGCCTGGCTATAGTTACCTGCCGCCACTGCATAGGCGTGCTTGTCCCAATAGAATGTGTCCCGACCCGTGATGTACTCGTTGAACGGGTTGATGATACCGACGGGGACAAGTGCCGCCGGCTCTGAGAATGGCAGATTCGATGATGCCGGAGCGGGCTGATACCATTCCAGCCGTTCGGTCTGCCCCAATGGGTCGGTAGCGGAGAGGTACCGGGAAGTCCCGTACTGTCCGTAGGTGAAACTGGTGGTTCCGTATGGCGTCGTCATCGCATTGATGAGGGAAGACGAGTCGTAGGCGAACTTCGAGGTGAGGCCGAGAATGTCGGTGATTTGGCTCAGCCGGCCGCTGGCGTCATAGGTGAACTGGGCGCTTCTGCCGAATGGATCGGTAATCTGCGTCACCAGCAGTGGGTTGTTAGTCAAACCGTAGGTGAAGGTCGTGAGACGCCCAGTAGCATCCGTCAACGAAACGAGGCGCTGTTGATTGTCGTACGACAGCATAACGCTGTTCCCGCTGGGATCTGTGATCTGAGTCAGGAAGACGAGCCGGGGATAGGTCGTCGCGCCGTTCGAGGCGCTGTAGGTCTCCACGCTGCCGTCCGCCAGGGAACGCTTATAGACGATTGCGCCGGTTGTAGTGCGCGAAAGCACCGAGGCATCGCGCGTTTCAGGCGTAAACGTACCCATGGAACTGCTATACCCGGAGTAGCTGATGTCTCCGCCGCCCGCGACATAGCGCGAGACGCTGCCTCCAGGAGAGCGCGGATCGTCCTGGATGTAGGCAAGCCAGTTGAGCGTCCATTTCTGGCTCACGTTGAAGAAATTGAAGTTGGACGGTTGGTCCGCCTCCCGCTGATTGTAGTTTAGCGTGACTTTGACGGACGGGCCTTTAGGCGGGGTATAGCCTACCGGCGTGTCCGTGATGTGGAGGCTTACCCGCATCTCGGTAAAGGTGTACATCGCCATGGGCGGAGGATTCGTGCCGCCTCCGCCGCCCGAGCCACCAGTCTGCACATCGCAAGGGCAGGTGGCTCCCGGTTCCGAGGAACTGGGATATCCCATCCCGATCACCTGGGCGGTCTCCGCCGGCGGCGCTTGCCGCCATGCGAGAGTGACGTTGCTTCGCGTCGGGACGAGGAAGTATCCGTCCGATTCGGCATCGATGGCGGACTTCGTGATCCAGAGGTCGGTGCCGAAGGTGGGGTCGATGACATGAAACCGCGTCCCATCCTCGCCTACGATCACGGCAAAATGCGAGACACGCCAGTGGATGATCGAGGGTACGGGTACTGGCTGGGCGGGCGTGCGAAAGACAACTGTGTGCTGTAGCTTCGCTTTCGTGGCAAGTTCCGAGACCTGCCGCAATGTGACGCCATGAGGACCGGAGCGCACTGCGTCAAGGAACGCGACATCCTTATAGGGCGCGTGTTCGGCGAGCATGAGATTCTTGAGCGCCATTGGCCCGCAGAGATACGCGATTCCGGGATCGGTACGCATAACCACCAATCCTTCACGCGCCCCGGTGATTGCCTCCGTAGCTGGGCCGGTAACCTTACGGTCGCCCAAATCCTTGAACAGGGCTTCCAATGCGTCCGCATGTCCCAGCCGTGCGTGCATCCGCGCGAGTTCGCCCACAGCACGGTCTACCAGCGCATGCACCTGCGGGTCCGTGTGCGATCTGCCCGATTGCCACGCCTGATCCCAGTCGGCGAGGGCGTTGGAGAAATACCCGTAGTGGTAGTTGAGCAGGCCAAGGTTCGTGAACAATGCCACGCGCCATGCCGACTGCGGGTGATCTTTGAGAAAGCCGCCGATTGCCGAGAAGTCATCTTCTTGGGCACGGTCGCGGAAGCGTTCGAGAGCTACGAGCAGCGCCTTATCGTCACCCGATGAGGTAGGCCCTGTCGGGATAAGCGGCTCCTCGAACTTAGATGTGAGGCGTGCGAATTCACTCGGCGCATGAAGCGGCGCAAGGGCGGCGTTCGTGGCCAGGGCGGCACGGGTTTGCACGCCTCTAAGCGCCACTTGCGCGGATGCGGCCTTCCGGATGATCGCCGCAAGCGCAGCCGGTTGATGGTTGGGCTGCTTAGCGAGCTGCGACGGAGCTGAGGCATGGGCCGGTAGGCCGTAGCCGACCTGAAGGATCACCAAAACAGCGGCGATGCTCTTCTTGAATGTGTCGATGGCGAAACGAGCGTAGGTGCGGGTCATAACTCCTCCAGGAGAAACTCTTTAGCGTTAGGAGATCGTGCGGAAGTTGTTCCTGAAACGGCGGGAGAGAAGGGCCATACAGACCATCCCGAGGCCGGTGAGCGTGAGTGCAGGAGGCTCAGGTACCGGGGGCAAGGGCTGTCCAGCCTCCGGCGTGAGCGAGAGATCGTCAAGCGTAATCTGGCTGCAGCCGGACGGCCCGCAGCCGTAGGGATCGGTGGTCGAGGAGGAGACGGTGGAGTAGATTTCCAACTCATTAATCTCGTCGAAGTTGAACGTGTAGAGTTGCGCTCCTTCCGTGCCGACGACGACGCTCTGGTCATAGACCTGCGTCCCGTTGCTGAGGCCGATCAGGTTGACGGTGAGTCCGTCGTACCAGCCCGCGCCCAGCTCGACACTGCTGAACAGGAAGGGAGAGGAGGCAGTGATCGTGCTGATGATCGGCGTCCCAAATGCGTCGCCTGACGTATAGGCGGCGTTCGGCCCGGATACGATACCGTTGTTATAGCCGGGGAATCCCGGTGTGCTGGTATAGACCGAGAAATTTGTGAAGGTAAACCCATGATAAGGGTTGAGATTGTCTAGAATCACGTCTCCGGCGGAGGCATTGATGTCGTCAAAGGTGATCGGGCCGGCTTTAGCGGGGGCATTTCCGACCAACATGCAAAAGAAGATTGTTAGAATTGTGCTGACAACAGGTCTCATCGGACACCTCAGCTTCGGATTTGGGAAGAACTGCAACATCGTTTGAAGCGAATGAATCCCTTCCTTCCAAGCGTGATCGCTAACCCGCGCGGTACGGGTTCAGGCATGCGCGGTATTGAGCACCGCTGTATTCTTCAACGATCGAAACGTTTCTTGCTGTGTCTTCCTATAGAACGAACGCTCGGCGATTTCTTGCAGATTATTTTTGGGTATTTCAGAGCGTGCCTATCATGTCGTCGAGATTACGCAGCAGCGACTCCTCCAATATGAGCCTTGGGGCGTCGCCGGATGCAAGAGACTCCAAACCCATCAAAGAGTTGTGGGGAAATTCCAGCGCGGCAGCTTACGGTCTTTCGTTTGAGGAGTTTGCAGAAATTCTCGCTCAACTGGGCAGGGTGAAGAATTACGGTCTGGCTCCCGGAGATACCGCTTCCGAGAAACAGCAGGCGAGCTTCTTCGCTAAACTGAGGCTATCCGACCTCATGCTTGCGCGAGCATGCGCAGAAGGCAAGGAGGTCGCGTGGGAACAGTTTCTGGCACTCTATCGGGAACCGTTGGTCCGGATGGCTACCACTATTTCGGGCAACGCGACTCAGGGCCGCGACTTGGCTGACGCACTCTACGGCGATTTGTACGGCATGAAGATCAGCGATGGAAGGAGACAGTCGCCGTTGAACTCCTACTTAGGAATCGGGCCATTGATGGGCTGGATGCGTACACTGCTCGCCCAGCACCATGTTGACCAGCACCGTCGCAATTATCGTGAGACGGGGCTTGGCGATTATGATGTCCCTGACCCCCGCTCCGCGTCAAACGAAACACAGGCCGACTTCCTGGTTTTAGCAGAGGCGGTACAGAGTGCTGTGGGAGTATGCGCGTCAGAGGATCGTTTCATTCTCAAAGCCTACTATCTTGATGGGCGAACCTTGAAACAAATTGGTCAGTTGCTCGTTGTTCATGAAGCTACGATCAGCCGCAAACATCGGGACATCGTCGACGAACTTCGCAAACAGACTCTACGAAATATCGAGGCTATGGGGTTCAGTAGGCGCGAAGCTGAAGAAGCTCTTGGAACTGATCCCCGTGATTTAGAAGCAAATTTAGCCGAGTTGCTGCAAGTTCCGCAACCCACCACGTTCCCTAAGAAGAAAAGCAAATGAGTCAAATACTCCAAATCGATGTTCATCCGGATGCACAGAGCCTGTATGCATTCGCCGAGCATCTTCTTCCCAGTTCGGAGCATGAAGCGGTGCTTGATCACCTGACCTCCTGTGACAGGTGTCGGCAGATCCTTCACGTTGCTCAGGATGCGGCCTCCGATAGCGCCTTGGACGCAAATTCGACCGCCCCGATCTTCCGTCCTTCCGTCCGAGCCGCAGACTGGTGCAAAAGTTGGCGTTTTGCTTGGAGCGTAGGGGTGGCGCTTCTCGCCACGATCATCCTGACGATAATCCTGCATTCCAGGAGCTCGGCACCGACCACGCACTTCGCTCAGCGTTCGTCTGCACGCGAATCAAGGAGCACCGGAAGCCCCCCAACCAGTACGTCGAAGGGGCAAGCTACCCAAAGCTCGAGTGCTCGCGATGCTGAAGACTTGCCGGCAAGTACATCCGAAATGGCAGAGCCACGCGCTGGGGTAGCAAACATTCCTACACAGGCTGTTACACCTTCCGGCGCTGCTATCAAGTCTCCGCCTCTCCTGGCGCCCGCCGAGTCGGCACCGCCCTCGCAATCAGTTGCGGAGGAACGTGCTGGAGTTCAAGGCAGCACGGCAGCAGCGAGTGCTTTAATCACGGCAACGAAGCCACGGGACGAGAACACGGATATCCCTTTCCAACAAGCGATCGAGGCACTGTATCCCATCAGCAAACCCACGGCAGATCACAAAGATCTGGTCGCGGCGGGCGCAGTGATCGATCTGCTCAAAGGTAATCTTCAGATGAATGCGGTGAATGCTCCTGTTGAATGCAAAGACATTTACAGGAATGGGAACTTCGAGTCCTCCTCCGGCTGTGCTGGTAGCAAGCTGAAGTTTTTCGGCGTGATGGGGTTAGCCAGGAACGCGAGTAATAGCCGGACTTTTGTGGCGGGGGAGAAAATCTGGCTGACTAAGGTCACGATTGAGGACAAAGCGGCGGTTCTCGAGTTTTTATCAGACCCAATTAACGAAGTACGTTATAGAGCCCTTGTGACGTACCCATTTCCGTCCGACGGAACGTCGACGCCAGACGCGGTGCTCGCCGCAATCAAGGAATCCTTGAAACCGGAGCCGATAGGCGGTAGTTCGGATGCGATGGTCGCTGCGCACCCAGCCGGCACCATGACCGCAGCCGCCGCTTCGGCGAAAGTGGCTGCTGCTCCTCCGCTTTGGGCATCCCCGACCACAATGACGACGGCCCATGCCGGTACGACTACGGCAGCGAACGCGGTAGCGGCGGCTCGTCCCGCGACCGCCAAGCCAGGGGGAGCGCCTGGAGGAGTAAGCAGCGCAGTCGCTAGCGCTCGGGGCGGTCTGATGGCGCATGCAGCTCCAATGGGAGCGCGCGACCGGATGTCGCCGAGTGGGAATGCTCTGCGGATACGTGCGAATGGGCGGCCAGCCGACCTCCATGACGCACGCCGTGGGATGGATATCCATCACTACCTAGGCGGCGGGCGCAGTGCGATGATGAAACGCCCCGACGGGTCGCGGCTTTACTATGAGAGTGGGCAGCCAGGGTACATCGGACACCCCTACGTTTTCCACGGGCATGAATTCGAGCGGAGAAGCTACTACGACAATGGCCGTGCGTATGACCTCTTTTACAGTCGGTACTACTATCGTGGCTTGCCCCTTGATGTCTATGCTCCCGCGCGGTATTACGCTTCGGCGTTCTATGCGTGGATATATAACCCTTGGTCAAGCCCCGTGGCGTACCCCTGGGGATTTGCTACGGCTGCATGGTATGGCTACTATTCGGGATACTTCGCTCCCTACCCGGTGTATGCCTCGTCCTCGCAGTGGCTAACGGATTACCTACTCTCGCAATCACTGCAGGCTGGGTATGCGGCGCATGTCGCGGCAGCGGCTGTCGATATAGTGGCGGCGAGCGGCGCGCCACCGGCTCCCGTCACCCAGGACATCAAGCAGATGATCGCGGACGAGGTGAAAAGACAGGTTGCGCTTGAGAATGTTGAGGCGCAGGCGAATGTACAGGAGCAGTTAGCTGATGCGGGTCGGAGCGGCATCGTGCGGACACTCGGTGACGGCCAGCCGCATGTATTCGTAGCGGGCAAACAGATGGATTTGGTGGTGGATGCTACAGGGCAGGAGTGTGCTATCACGGATGGAGATGTGCTGCTGTTGAGAAATTCGCCGCCCGCAGAATCGACTTCGGCCACCCTGACAGTGTTATCGAGCAAGGGAGGCGTGGAGTGTAAGAGGAACGTCTTGGTAGCCGTCTCGTTCGAGGATCTGCAGGAGATGCAGAACCATTTGCGAGAGACCATCGACCACGGTATGCAGGAGTTGCAGGTGAAACAGGGAAAAGGCGGAATTCCTTCGGCTCCCGCATCTGCGCTGATACCACCAGTGACCGCGCTGCTGGCGCAGGGCGCGCCTCCGCCCGACCCTGCCGGAGCGCAGCAGCTGGCGCAGCAGGCGAAGGAAACCGACTCGGTAGAGAAGGAAGTGCTTGCGGAGACCTCAGGTAGTGCGACGCCGACTCCGGGAGTCCCAGTTGCGCCTGCAGGCCCACGACAGACTTTAACAGTGTCGATAGGTCAGTCGGCCAGCGAAGTAACCGCCGCCATGGGGCAGCCGAGCAAGATGGTGAACATAGGGCCGAAGACGGTCTACTTCTACTTGGACCTGAAGGTCACGTTTGTGAATGGTAAGGTCACCAGCGTGGAGTAAGCGTCCCGGATTCTTGCGGCAAAGAATGGTTTACGCCATACTGGCATATATCGTGTCTCTTCCTATTTCAAAGGCCGTCTGCACCTCACAACCCGCCATCGAACGCTGTGCAAGCGCGTTTTTCTATCCTTATCCCGGAATGCACGGCTCCTGCTTCGATAGGAAGCATACCGTCTGGTGATCCAATAGGTCTTTGTTCGTGTCACGGTCGTGGGTGCGGCTGTCTGTCTCTGAGCCCGAGCTATTCCTTCACACTCTCGCTCGCGCTGCTGTGCCGCTTTTCGTTCGCCGTGGATCTTATGGGTCCATAGCCCATCGGAAACGAGGGCCGTGGCGACGGAGGCGATTCGGATGTAGCGCCAGCGCTGCTCCGGGTCTCTTACGAATTCGCCAATGATGAGCGGAGCGAGAATGCCTGCCGTCTTGATCCAATGGCCTGCTGCACCCATTGACGTATGTGGCTTGTGACAGGGCTGCCGGTCGCTACCAGAGTGACGAGCATGTGCGGAGCGAGGGGATACGGTGCTCGTATAAGCCATAACGCTACCCGTGGCGGTTGAGTTTGTACTTTAGCTATACGTGTAAAGATTGCAAGCGCATTCATGCGGCTCGATTGGCCTCCGGAGTCATGCGCTGGCTGGCAATCTGGAAATAGCTTGGCTCAATTTCAATACCAAGCCACTTGCGGCCCAGCAAGCGGGCCGCTTCCAACGTCGAACCGGAGCCGGCGAAGGGATCGAGGACCAAGCCGTTGCCGGGGCAGAATGCCCGAATAAGCTTTTGGAGCACTTCCAGAGGCTTTTGCGTGGGGTGCAGGACGTTACCGCTGTAGGACCATTCGATAACGTCGCTGATCCTCTCGGCCATTCTCCAGGGTGCGCCCTTCACGAGCAAATGCGCGCACTCATGCTGGTACTTCACATAGCCTGTCGAGGAGGCATATCGCTTTGGGAACATCAGGTGACCGACGACCCTGAATCCTGCGGCGCGGTAGGCGTGCAGGAACTTGTCGGCGCTCGGCCATCCGTAGAAGCTGATGGCGAAGCTGTCCTGCTTCAGGACCCGGTACATTTCCTCGAACGCCGGGTTGAGCCATGCGTCGTTGTCATCGTTGGGGACGGTGCGTCCGTCGCGGGAGCGGTAGTTCACGAGATAGGGCGGGTCGGTGAGGATGAAGTCGGCGCATTCGGCGGGGAGAGTGGGAAGGGATGGACAGGCAATCGCCTTGGAAGATAGTGTTCTGCATACAGGTGGTGCTTTCATGTTGAGTTGCTTGTACTGAAAGAGGAAGTGGGCAGCCCTTGCGAGCTGCCCGGACGGGAATCACGCCGCTTTGGCTGCCTTCTGGCGCTCGAAGGTAAGGCTGTAGCCGTGCTCGATGCCGGACTTCGACAGGGTGTAGTAACCGGGTGCGAAGCTGGGATCATCGAAGCTCACGGAGAGGAAGCGGCCTTTCCTGCCGGTCCGTTCCCATGCGGCACCGATCTTGAGATCGCCGGAGCGAAGCTCGTAATCGGGATGGTTGCTGGATTGCTTTTCGCCGTTCTTTCGGAAGACCACCTGCGCCTGGATTGCGAGGGTATTAAGGGTGCCGATAAAGCCGTTGTCTGTCTTGGTGAAGGTTCCGATGGTAGCCATGTTCTTTCTCCTTTTGTTTTCAGAGGTCGCCCCATGCGGCCTCTCGATGGCACAACTTGGGCAGGCTGAAAGAGAGTGCGTCATAGCAATTTGTCTTGCGCGAGGAATGACCCGTCTTCCTTTGGGTCAGGGGAAATTGCGTCATTGACGCTAGCGAACGCAGCCTGCATGGTGCCCTTCGAGAGAGTGGCCGCCCAGGGGTGTTCCGACAGACAAGAGAGGACAATGGCTATAGGAATTCAGCTTTACAACGGGTTAGACTCCGAGCACTTAGCTCGCCGCAGGACGGAATGGGCGGGAAACACGGGCGGGGGCATGATGCATAAGCCCAGCTTGCTGACTCAATAAGAGTCTCGAAGGAGCTCCTAGAGCGCCATGGCGGACACACGGGTCGCGGGAGCACTTAGTCTGCCGACGAAGCTGCCTCTATCCGGCTGCGGCAGCTTGTGAACTTCAGCATCGATTGGTTCCGGCGAGGCTTGATGATCGCTCTTGCCCAGATCAAGGGCGGCGTTCAGTTCCGCCTGGCGCGCAAGAAGCTTCTTCAAGCGTTGCTCGTGCTCGAAGGTTCTGCCCAACTGGGCGGTGTACTCGGCGAGCGCCTTTTCCTGCCGTTCGGCCTCTGCACGTTCTGCCTCCGCCATTTTGTCCAGCGAACGCAGCGTGTGCTCGATGCTTTGGACGGTACCGATGGGATTCTCCGGATTGAGGTTGGCGCGGTACGTCTCTTTGCCTCTGACGAACAGATCAGGCATTTGCGGCTCCCCGTCAATGCGCTTAGTCCCGCTGCCCCGGCTCAGTATGTCGAAGCCGCGATAGCTTGCGCGGACCGTAAGCGACGGATCATGGCGCCAGGAAAGAACGGCGTGCGTCAGTGCCTTGGCCGCTTCCTCGCGGGCACCCTTGCCGGAGTAATGCCGATTGCCCACGGTCATCGCGAACTCGCTGTCCGTGTCGGCGTCGCGGGTGGCTATATCCGCAAGGATGCGCTCATGGGCCCGTTTCGACCGATCTATCTTCTCCGGCAAGCTGCGCACTGCCCAGCGGATGGTGTGCTGCTGGCTCACATGCGCGGAGCGCAGTTGGTCGAGCTTGCGGATCTCGGTATCGACCCGCACCTTCTCCATCACCGCAGGATTGCCGGAAGCGATGGCCTTGATCTCGGCGTAGGAGAGAGCACCGCCTTCGAGGTCCTCGGCGGAGCGCACCGTGGTCTGGCCGTTCATGACCTGCTGGATGAACCGCGCTTTGGTCTCCAGCGTCTGCCACATATAGGCGTCGAAGCTGCCCTCGGTGACATAGCGGTAGATATCGACTTCATCGTTGCCGTTGCCCTGGCGCAGGATGCGCCCTTCGCGCTGCTCGATGTCGCGCGGACGCCACGGCGCGTCGAGATGATGGAGGGCCTTGAGCCGCTTCTGCACGTTGGTTCCCGCACCCATCTTCTCGGTAGAACCCATCAGAATCCGAATGCGCCCGGCGTTCACGGCAGCGAAGAGCAGGGCTTTCGCGCTGTCAGAGTCGGCGTCGTGGATGAAGGCGATTTCCGCTGCGGGGATGCCGCACTCAACAAGCCTGGCCTTCAAATCGTCATAGACGTTGAAGCGCCCTGGGTGCGGAGTCGAAAGATCGCAGAACACCAGCTGGGTGGACCGCGTGTCTCTCGTCCGATTCCAGGTAGCCAAGATGCGCTCGACCGCCTGTGAGACCTTTGTGTCGCCGTGGGGGTCCGCGAGGGGATGAACGATGCGCATGTCGAGTGCGGCCTTGCGTCCGTCGCCGGTGATCTTGAGCATGTTGTCGACGTGGGGGTCGACGCCGCCACCGCGCAGCTTCTCGCTGCGTGCAACAAGAGTCTGGACGTACTCTTTGAGCTCGGGACTGCCGGGGGACGCGACGACGTGCGGCTTACCGCCCGCAACATCGGGACGCGGCAGCTTGAGCATGTCGGCTGTCTGCACGTCGGCGAAGCTGCGGAACATGGTGAGCAGCTCGGGGAGATTGACGAACCGGGCGAAGCGTGTGTGCATCCGGTAGCCGGAGCCGTCCGGAGCCAGCTCCAGCGAGGTGACCGGCTCGCCGAAGTTCGCCGCCCAAGCGTCGAAATGCGCGACGCCGCAGGCTTTGAGCATCTCCGGCGCAAGGTAACGCTGGGCGGTGTAGAGTTCCGCCATCGTGTTCGAGACCGGCGTTCCGGTGGCGAACACCACGCCGCGACCGCCGCTGCGCTCACGCAAATAGCGGGTCTTCATGAACATATCGACCGCGCGGTTGCTCTCGGAGTTCGGCAGGCCCGCGATGCGATTCATCTTCGTGACATAAGGTAGGTTCTTATAGAGGTCGGACTCGTCGACGAATATCTGATCGACGCCGAGCTCCTCGAAGGTGATGGTCTTGTCCTTGCTCTCGCGGTCGGCACGCTCCTTGAGCTTGGCCGTGAGCCGCTTCTTAGCCCTTTCGATGTCTTTGACGAGGCCGCGCGTGTCGCCCTCTGCGGCTTTCGCCTCGGTGATGGCATCCTCCAACTCGTGAATCTGCTCGCCCATGAAACGAGAGAAGGTCGCGTCCGAGACCGGCAGCTTCTCGAACGAGCTATGCGAAACGATGACTGCGTCGTAGTTGCCGGTGGCGATGCGCGACATGGCCTTCTGGCGGTTCCCTGCCGCAAACTCTTCCTTGCCGGCGACGAGGATATGCGCTTGCGGATAGAGTTGGAGGAAGGCCGCGCCCCATTGCTCGACAAGATGGTTCGGGACGACGATCATCGGCTTTTTCGCGAGGCCCATGCGTCGCAGCTCCATCGCCGCCGCAACCATCTCGAAGGTCTTTCCCGCGCCCACCACATGGGCGAGCAACGTGTTGCCGGTCTGTAACATCCGCCATACTGCGTCCTTCTGGTGCGGGTCGAGGTCATGCTCGCGAAGCTGCTCCCGCGCCATGCCGGGAAAGGTCAGGTGCGAGCCGTCGAAGGTTCGCAGACGAAGGTTGTTGAAGGTATCGTTATACGACCGGGCCAGCCGTGCCGCCCGGTCCTCGTCCTTCCAGATCCACTCGCCGAAGCGGTCTTTGAGCTGCTGCTGCTTTTCGCGGCCGGCGATGGTTTCAAGCTGGTTGACGACGCGGCTTTTGTCCGGCATCACGTCGTAGGCCGTGGGAACCCGGCCATCGAGTGCCTGCTCAATAAGATCGGAAGCGGTGAAGCGGGCGGTGCCGTAGGTGGTCGTATTGCTGACCTTCGACTTGGCATAAGGGTCGAGCGTGACCCTCCAGCTTGCGATTGCACCCGCATGGGAGACCAAGACCGACCGCTCGGGAACGTCGAGCAGACGGACGACGAAGTCGCGGATGTCGCTTGCCGGAATCCAGGAGGAGCCGAGCCGCGCGCTGATGTCGCCGGGCAGGAGATCCTCGGGCTGCACCGCCTTGAGCGCCGCCACGTTGCGCGAGTAGCTCCCATCGAGCGAGGTCGCGGCGGTAGCGGCGCGGAGCTTCTCGCGCACATCGCCGCTCAGGTACTTGTCGGCGGTCTCCCATAATCCACCTTCGGGGTTGAGGTAGATAAGGCTGCCAAGTTCGCGCTGCATCTGGCCGGGGCTGCGGGAGGTCAGCTGCGCCATGCGCGGCCATTCGATGCTGCCCGTCTCATTGAGCGAGACGGCAAGCGCCTCCGCTGCGGTCTCAACGTGCTCCACGGGCTTGTACCGCTCCAGCGTCCGGCGCTCGAAGATCGATGTCTTGGTCGCGCGTTTGCTCTTCACGTCGTAGTTTTCCAGCGAAAGAAGCAGGGGCAGGTCGGGATCGCCCGCGAAAGCACGGATGTTCTCGCGCGAGGAGAGCGGACCATAGGTGCCGACGAAGCTGTCGTACCGGTCGCTTAAGGTGTGGCGCGCCTGCACGATCTGTTGCTCGGGCGCGTCGTCTAGCTGGGTGGCGAAGACGCGTTGCACCGCATCCCGCACCGTGATCATCCCGCGCACCCGCGCGGCCATGGAGCCGGAGAGATTGACCGCCTCGAATGTCTGGTCGTGGCGGACGAAGAATGCGCCCCCGCGCTCCACGTATCCGCCGTCCTTGACGGCGCTGTTCTCTGGCAAAGGTCGCACAGGCGTGGGCGGTCCACGGCCTTCGTCCCTGGGGATGTAGGCACCATCGGGAAGTGCCGATACGGCCCGCGCGAGCAGGGTAGGGGTAAGTTCGCCCACCAGCGTCGGTTCCTGACCCCGGTACATCGTGCCTTCGAGCTTCATCTCGCCCAGCATCATCTCCGGGTGCCGCGCAAAGTATTCGTTGACGGGGATCTCGCCTGAAGGCGTATGAAGCGGACTTAGATTGCGCCATGCCTCACCCGCAGGCTCCTTGCCCGGCGCGCGCTTACGCAGAAAGAGGATGTCCGTGGTCACGCTGGTTCCGGCGTTGGCCTTGAAGGCGGTGTTCGGAAGGCGCACCGCGCCCAGGAGATCGGCGCGGTCGGCAAGATAAGAGCGCACCGCGTCGTCCTGTTTGTCCATCGTGTAGCGGCTGGTAATGAGCGCCATGACGCCGCCGGGCCGCAGCTTGTCGAGCGATTTGGCGAAGAAGTAGTCGTGGATCGCGCGGGTGACGGTGCGCTTGTAAGCCGGGTCATGCACGGCGTAGTCGCCGAACGGGACGTTGCCGACCACCGCGTCGAAGTAGTTGTCGGGAAGCGGCGTCTCTTCAAATCCTTTTGCGAAGATCGTGGCGTCCGGGTAGAGCTTGCCCGCGATGCGGGCGGTCACGGAATCGAGCTCCACGCCCGTCCTGTGGCTGCCCTGGCTTAGGGCCTCCGGCATCAAGCCGAAGAAGTGACCGACGCCTATCGACGGCTCCAGGATTTGCGCGCCCTGCCCAAGGCCGAGATGCTCCATGCCTTTCCAGACGGCGTCGATGACCTGCGGGGAGGTGTAATGCGCGTTCGGCGTCGACGCGCGGGCGGACTCGTACTCCTCGGGAGTCAGAAGCTGCTTGACCTGCTGGGCAGTGGACTTCCACTCTCCGGAGGGGAAGCTCGCAAAAGCGTTCGGCATCGCGCCCCAGCCTGCGTAGCGGGCGAGGACCGACTTTTCCGCATCGGTCGCGTCGCGGTTCTCGGTTTCAAGCCGTTTCAGGAGACTGATGGCCGCTAAGTTGGCTTCAGCCTTCTCATGCAGTCCGCCCTGCCCGATGCGGTCGGCGTCGGTAATGCGGAAGTCGCGGGAGGGCTTCTCTTCGACCGCAGGATTGAGGTCGAACAGGACCCTGCCTACCGGGGGACCTCGGTCGGCGGGAACGCCCATTCCTGTGTCGCCAGTTCCCAGGCGTCCTGATAGGGCATCTTCCGAATTGACAGCAGCTCGTAGAGCAGATCCGCTGTCCGCGTCTCCGCTTCGCTGATCGCCTGGTCCAACTGATGGTTCCGCCGCAGATCCTCGACGGTCTGCGGGCGATAGGTTTGCCAGTGGCCTAAGATCATCTGTCTCAGACGGCTGCTCTCGTCCATCGTTCCTCCTCACCTGCTCGGGTTGGCTTGCTACCGGGGCCGCTATGTCGGTTGAACCTGAAGCTAGCCCGGCGAACAGACTCAGCTGATCGGTATGACGAACTCGTCGGGCGTTTGCTCCGTAGGCGGGGGCCATGCTTCTATATCCAGTGGTTGCCGCGCCACTTTAGCCATACATATAGAGTTTGCAAGGATTCAAATGCAAGCTGCTGCGAAGCGAGCAAGCCGTCTCAATGCTTCGGAAATGGTAAACGAAAGAAGCCGCAGCAAAGAGAAGAAGGCGGAGAGCTTTCTCCGCCTTTTTAATCTTAGCGGCCCCGGCTCTGGGACTTAAGTTCGCCGATCGCCTGGAATGCCTGGCTCGAAAGCTGAGCAAGCACCGCCAAATCCGTCGGGCTGAAGCTCTTGGTCTCCTTCCACTCGCCGGATTTGTCGTCCTTGTAGCTGTTCCGTATGGTCGTGTTGAAGAGATCGCCCTGTTCCGTAGAGTTCCTCCAAACGCTGACTTCAACGCCGCCTTGCTTGAAGGTTGCGACCGGACGCGCCGACCTGCCAGTTTCGTTGTCGTTCGGTTCCGCTGCTTGTGCTTGTGCCATAGGATCTCCTTTGTTGGCGGTTGTCGCGGGCCGGAGTATAGGCGAGCATACAGCACTTGCAAGGGAGTTCTTCGCGGGGGTTAACATTGGGGAGGCGTGTGCTACGCTCAGCCCGACGATGACTTGCTTCGCTCTATAGTCAGTTTTCCAAGATGATCGTAGAATCGAAGGGCCTCCCTTGGCCGGAGCGGGAAAAGCGCGAGCTTAGTACTACGGGGCGTGTGCCGATGGAATGTTCGTCGGGGCGGGCCTTTACGTGAGAGTCCACACCCCAAACCTCACGCGGGAGGCATACGTTGACATGCGGCATTGGGGGCGATAAGGTACCCTCGAATAACTAGGTAGCGTCCCCATGAACACCACCGAAAAAAACCTGCATGCCTCCGTGTCCCCCACCCTGCTTGCACGCGCGGCGGAGTTAGCGCAGCAGGAACAAATCAGCCTTGACGAACTGGTGAGCGATGCCGTGGAGCGCCGCGTGAACAAACGCGAGTTTGAAGAAATGCTGGCCTTTGGCAAACGCCATGCCAAGGCGCGGGGCCTGAACCCCGGCGACGTAGCGAGCGCTATCGCCGCCGCGCGTGCCCAGCCGAAAGAGCGCGGGCAGTAGTGCTGCGCGTGACCGCCGATACCAATATCTACATCTCCGCGCTGAACTTCGGTGGTGTGCCGGAGCGCTTTTTGCGTCTGGCGAAGTCAGGAAGCATCCAGCTTGTCACGTCCGATGCCATCTTGACGGAGGTTGCGAAGACGCTGCGCGGTGATAAGTTCGCGTGGCCGGAAACGGAGATAGAGCGAGCGTTGCAGCAACTCTCCCGTATCGCTGAGCGCGTGAAACCGGAACATGCGGTAGATGTCATCAAGGTAGACCCTTCGGATAACCGGATATTGGAATGCGCGGAAGCCGGTCAAGCGGACTACATCGTCACCGGCGACAAGCGCCACATCCTGCCTCTGGGCAGCTATGCCGGGATTCCCATTGTGACGGTCGCGGACTTTCTGAGGCAGCTACAAGCGACCCAGCAGCGCTGATGAAGGCAGAGGTTTAGCGGCGGGGTATCTATACCACCCTCCGGCTTGCTTGAAGGTCATGCTCTGCCCTGATACGCCGAACATCCACCGACTATCCCGAACCAAATCTTAACGAACCGGCATTCATGCCCAACTGATAACGACCCACTCACGAACAGAATCCTGATCTTCAGAAAGACGCGATGCAGAGGGCAGCGTGCGGAAAGCTCCTTGAGGACATGGTGAGCGGGAAGACCGGGCTTCGCTCCGGCCTCGACCGTATGCGCGAAGAACTGCATGCTTTACAGCGAGCTTCTTGATCTCCGCGTGTGGCGCGCAGATACACCTTGCTTTCTAGCTCGATAAAATACATTATCGTGTTCCGACTCAGGTGCTTATGTGAGCCGCGCTCAGAAGTCAAAATGACTCCATGCTTGAGGCAATGCCAGCGTTTTCATGACTACTACCCGTCTTGTGATTTTTCTATTACCGTGACTATGCATGCGTATGAAGAGCAATAAGCGAGGCAAGCGTGACGGTTCTGCAAGAAATACTGCAATGGTCGCAAGACCGCCCAATGTGGCAGCGCGATGCATTGCGCCGTCTGGTGCTCAACGGTGACCTTTTCGAAGAGGACGTTCTTAAGTTAACTGAGATCTGCAAAAGCGCCTACGGCCTCGCTGAACAGCAGGACAGCTCGCCGCTTGGCGAGGAGGATGTGCCGAACAAGGCAGTGGGCGAACCCGTATCGCTCTCCTCAATTTTCCATCACCGGGGGGTCAATGCACTGGCTGAAGACCAAACGCTCAAATTTGGTCCCGGCCTCACCATCGTTTACGGAGATAATGGCGCAGGTAAAACGGGATACATCCGTATCCTAAAAAGCGCATGTCGGGCACGTGGCCAGGAGAAGATTCTTGGAAACATCACGTCCGGAACAACGCCGCTCGCACCCGTGATTGCCGTTAGTTACAAGGTCGGCGCAGAGACCGATTTGCGCGAATGGGCTGGAGGGGAAAAAGACGAGTTTATCTCACGGGTGAGTGTGTTCGACACCCAATGCGCCGCCGTCTATCTCACCGAGAAAACTGACGTTGCCTTTCGGCCATTTGGATTGGATCTGTTCGACAAGCTTGTCAAAGCCTGTAAGGCGGTTGGCATGAAACTCGAAACAGAACAGAAAGCGCTGGCCACCAGCGTGCTTGCGACCGTTCAAGCGACAATTCCAGAGGGCACCGCTGTTGCTAGATTTCTTGCTAATATCAGCTCGCTGACCAGACCGGATGCCGTTCAGGCTCTTGCGCAACTTTCATCGGAAGAGGAAGCCAGACTTGCGTTGCTGGAGAAATCCCTGCTCGATTTGCAAGCCAACGATCCAGAGAAGATGGTTCGCGAGCTTACTCTGCGAGTCGGGCGTGTTCAGACGCTCGTTCGGCATCTAAAAGAACTGGAAGTCGCATTGTCCGATGAATCTGTAAAGTTTGTCCTCAATGCGCGAACCGAAGGCCTCCGCAAGAGCGAGGAAGCGAAGCGACTCAGGGAGGTCACATTCCCTCGTGGACTTCTACCCGGCACAGGAACGGAAGCATGGACGACACTTTGGGAAGCAGCACGTAAATCTCCGAGGAACAAGCCTACCAAGATAAAACGTTTCCGGTAGTGGAGCAGGAATCCCAGTGTGTTCTCTGTCAGCAGGGCTTGGATTCTGAAGCAACCCAAAGGCTTAAGCAGTTCCAAGACTTTGTTTCCTCGACTGTTGAGCGGGAACTTCGCCAAATCAGAGAGGATTATGCGCGGCGACGAAAAGCGTTCATAGAACTCAAAGTACGAACTGAGTCGATTGATGAAACGCTGAAAGAGATCCGCATCGAACACGAAACGTTGTCGGATGCGCTTCGGAACGCCCTGGGATTGATCGAGGCTCGGCGCGCAGCCGTTGTTGCCGTATTAATCGAAGACAAGGATCTACTTCCTGATTTTCGGGACTTCCCGTCTGTCACCTCAGATGTGGAGGCGCTTTCCTTACAAATCGGTGAGCGAATCAATACGTTGAGTAAAAATGCGACCGACCAGACCCGCAAAGCCATGCTTGCCGAAGCCCAGGAACTGCGCACTCGAAAGAAGTTCGCTGTACATCAGCAAGCTATTCTCAACGAGATCGAGCGCCGTCAGAAATACGCAGCATACGGTCTTTGCATCGACGATACAAAGACGCAAACGATAACGAGCAAGAGCACTGCTGTCACAAGGTCAGCGGTATCGCATAAACTCAAAACTAGCTTTCAGGATGAACTGATCAGGCTTTCGTTTCGGCACGTTGAAGTCGAACTCAAGGAACTCGGTGGTGCAGACGGTGTCTTCTACCATAAGCTAGCGCTTACGCGCGCGCCGGGCGTCGACCTCCCGAAAGTTGTGAGCGAAGGTGAGCAGCGGTGCCTTTCCATTGCGGCATTCTTTGCCGAACTCTGCACGGCTGACGATCCGTCTGGAATCGTGTTCGACGACCCCGTGTCCTCCTTGGATTTCCAGTGGCGAAATGGCGTAGCGATAAGGCTGGTGGAAGAATCGAAGACCCGTCAAGTCATCGTCTTCACGCATGATGTCGTGTTCCTGCTAGCGCTCAGGCAATACGCAGATGAGCTTGACGTCGAACCGCTTGACCAGCATGTCCGCCATCTTTCTAAAGGGGCTGGGGTGTGTGCAGAAGAGTTGCCGTGGGTTGCGCTCCCCGTGAAGAAGAAGATCGGATTTCTGAACCAGTCCTGGCAGTCTGCCGATAAGCTCTCGCGTGACGGTCATCAGGATGCATACGAGAAGGAAGCTAAATATCTCTATGGGCTGTTGCGCGAAACGTGGGAGCGAGCCCTTGAGGAGGTTTTATTGGGCGGGGTGGTCGAGCGCTACCGACCTGGCGTTCAGACACAACAGATAGCCCTGATCGCCGATGTTACCCCAGAAGACTGTAAGACCTTAGAGACTGCGATGACGAAATGCTCAATTTGGCTACCAGGTCACGACAAGGCGGCAGCGGCACGCGCGCCAGTCCCTCCGCCTGAAGAACTAAAAGCCGATATCGATACGCTCGTGAATTGGATTGGTGTAATCCGTAAACGTAGAAATTGAGGAAGGCCTGTCTATGGCTTGGTGAGAGCTGTCATGGCAGTTGACGTGTCTGATAAATTCTGTTTTCGGACAGTCAAGCATCAGAGCTTGTGGAGAGTGATGTGCGTTGTGGTGCAGTCACGACGTTAGTATCCGAAGAATGGCCATCGTCATCGGTGCTATTCAGGGGTATGACGTGCGCATCACAAAGCGTGTTTGCGACGCTGTGTTTTGTTGACTAGCAGCAATGTAGTCGTAATGCGCGATGAGATGCTTAGTCAAACAGATGTTCTACGGCTAAGGGAAACTAATCTAACGCGCGTCTGCAATTGTGATGAAGAACGGTCTTGACTCACGACTGCACTCTTCCTGCCGCTTGGTTTGTGGTAGGGTTCGCTCAACTAAAATCTTATACCGACCGGGCCGGCGCAGATCGAAAAGATCGGTGATCTCCAGTGTTACGCTATCCGACGTAGAAGGCAGCAGACTAATCGAGGCCTGTCTAATGTGTCTTGTCTTGCAAGCTTCTCCAAAGTAAAGTTCTCTGCCAGCCTCGAGCAGCGGCACTAATCGGCCCTCGTGATCCCAGACTGTGACTCTATAATCGCATTGCGGACTAGTATCGACGATGTTCATGACTGCCGACGAACTGTTGGTTAGTCGAACAGCGAGCGGAATCGGAGTGTTTATCGGAAAAGCTGTGACCGTGTTTTCTATCGCCACCGTGAACCGAGCTTCTGCGGAATAGGCGGAAGTGGTTACACTGGATATGAGTAAAGCGAGTTTGATCGTAAGGCGCATTTTGAAATGGCTCATATAATTGGCTCGTTTCCACAAAGCGTTGGCGTATGTCCATTCAATATAGTGGTCCAGTGAGGATAGGCAGTCAATGGATTAAAGCCGGATGCTGCACCGCCTCCAGAATGAGACCAGTTGAAATTTCTGATACTTCTACTTGCATGCATTGAGAACTGCCAAGTGGTATAACCAAGCGGCACAGGTATAGACTGCGGCAACTGGGGATCCCACAATAGGTACATATCTGCTGCGAAAGTCACGTCTACACGCGTTGCGCTAATCCCAAGACGGGTGTCGGGGCGGGGTGCTGAACCCAGAGCCCGGCCCCAAGGCAAAAAAAAAGAAAATTAACCTTGCGCACCCGGAATGGAGCAATTGCGCTTGTCGCCGGTGAACAGAGTTCTAAATTCGCTCCATTCTAAGCTGAGTTGTACCCACTTAAACGACCCTTGGCTGGCCTGAGGCAGCGTAGCCGACGCTTCGAACTGCATACCGGGGACACCATTTTTATCCCCAAAGCCAAGGAACTCTTCCCCAAGAATAGTCACTTGGCCGGGTGTTGCGACTACATTTGCCGCTGTGGGGCCACTAACATCAAAGGTGGCGCTGGCGGTGTTTGTGCTGCCGGCGACGTTATACATGTAGCGAACCGAGAAAGAGCCCGGGCTGATCCAGTAGAAAGTTACTGCTGAAGGCAGCAACGATATTGTCCTCACTGCTCCACTCGATG
>CAXTPN010000007.1:0-37449 GCA_964246125.1 uncultured Acidobacteriaceae bacterium | reverse complement strand
GAGCCCGCCCCCGCGCACAGAAACTGTAGAGAGATGCTGGTGGTGGGTGTCACCGTCGGGTGCAGGTAACACCATAGCGAAAGCCGGTTGAACGCGCTCCAGTCCTGAGGACGGTCGAAACTTCGGATTGCAAAGGCGGAGAAGGGTTGACCGAAGAAAAACGGCTCATCGCCTTTGAATTTGCCGCGAGCGTCCACCGAAGCGCGGATAAAGGCTTCATTGCGCAACAACGTACTCATACGCAATGACCGCTTGCCCGACCGGGCTCGTTCGGTTGTGTAACTAATTTTCATCTCGGGGGACGCAGTCCATCCACCGTCTGACTCCATGTCATCCAGCGTGAGATATTCAACAACCGATTTGCCACGGCAACGGGCCGAAAGCGAGTGCTCCAGAATGGGTGCGAGTAGGGGATGTCCAAGCGTTTGCACCGAAGATGCGGTCGTCGGCTTCTCTGCCGGCGCCGCAACGCTTAGGGCGCGAAGTGCCGACTGTGTCGGAGGCAACGCAGTCAGCGACAGCGAGGCAGAACCTTGCAGGAAACGGCGTCGATTCAGATATTCAGTCACAACGATCTCCCATTGCGCCTTTATGTACGACGCGCGGCTATCGATCAAAGACGTTGGGTACGCTCTGGTACCACTGGCACTTAGAGATAGCAGATCAGATTGAAGAATGTAAAGCCAAGTATTCTCCTCGGCGAGAGCTCCCAAATAGCGGCCTTGTCCGTCAGAAACGCTCTTCTCGTCAGACTTGACCTTAATGAGTGCCAAATCGCTGATGCACTCATAGAGCGCTAACTGTACTCTGATGTACTCTGCAAGAGCTCAAGAAATTTAGAGTGGATGAGCCGTCGAGCTCATCCACCCAGGCTGGCGACTATTCGTCGTCGGCTCCGTCTGAAGGATCATCGGCGTCTTCGATCTTCGAGAGCCTCTTCATGCTGGTGGCGTGGATCTCGGCGATCCGGTGCTTGAAGCTGTGGCCCTCGACGTCATCTTCAACCTCGCGATACTTTAGGGTTCCCTCGAGGGTGATGAGCTGCCCCTTCTGAAGGGTCCGCGCGAACCTGGCCAGGTTCTTCCAGGCGTAGACGCGATGCCACTCGGTGCGGGTCTCGTACTCGCCCTTGTCGTTCTTCCAGCTCTGCTGGGTGGCGACGTTTAGCAGGACGTACTCGCTGTGGTTGTGAGCCGTTTTGGCTTCTGCGTTCTGTCCGAGCCAGCCGATGAGAGTGATCTTGTTGAACATGGTGTTGGTCTCCGTTTCTTTCTGGTTGTCCGCTGTCTGCGTGACATGCTTGCCCGAAGGGTGTGCCGTCGCGACCCCCTCCCTCGGCGACTGGACGGAATCCTGCGGAAGGGGACCACAGCTTGCCTGGGGGAAGGAGTCCGCACCTCGCAGAGGCGCAACAGCGGGTTGGGGAAGGAGAGCGTGCGTCTGGAGGGCGGGGGTGTCTTGAGCGCGGCACGCTGAACGCAGATAGAAAGGCAAACCGGAAGGGGAGACTCCCCTGGTCAACGGCCTCTCTCCTGGACGGGAGTTCGCAGAAGCCTCAGGCGTTCACGCGGTACAGTCGGAATCCTGGAGAGGTCCAGCTTGGAATGAAGCGGCGAGTCTGCTCGTATGACATGGTTGAGGTGCCTGGAGACGCCTACGTGGTCACGGACGCGGAGGGCGAGGCCTAGGGTGGCGACATTGCCGCTGGCGTTGACGTTGGCGTTGGTGGTCATGTTGTTGTCTCCGGTTGAATCGTCTTGGTAGTGGCTGTTCTCACAGACACGCCTTGGCCCTGGCCCACGCCAGCGAGGGGTAGCAAGTGCAATGCTGTGCGGAAAAGTAGCCCTGTAAAGGGCAAGCCGCAGGCCGGAGGAAGCGAACACCTGGAGCTGCACGGAGCTTTTTCCACCAGCTTGCGCGCGCGTGGGAGCGCGGCTCCCTAGCAGGTCTGGTTGCCCCGCTTTTGCGCGAAGGCGCAGGAAATGCCTCTGTTGCGGGAGTTGCTTGTTTTTGGGCCGGCGTTGCGGGCAGGAACAGCCCGGCAGAGATGAGTGGCGGAGGACGCGCACCGGTCGGCCGCAGACAGGGAAGAGACCTCTTCCCGAGATTTCAAGGTTCGGTACTTACACCTTCCGACTCGAATCGAACACAGTTCCCATGTGTGAAGGGGGAGACCAATGGCCCTGTTCGTAATTCTTGAATATTGAATGGCTTCAATCTATGCTGGACACATGCTTCGCCTCGTCGATATCCCGGTACTGCTAAAACTCACTTTGCCTGGATCGTCCGAGATGTCTTTTCAGCAGCTGGCTTCCGACCTGCACCTTTCGTCTTCGGAGGTTCATGCTTCGTTCAAGCGCGGAAGGCTTTCTGGTCTGTTTGCGCAGGATGAGCCCAAGAGGGTCAATCGATCTGCGTTGCTGGAGTTCCTCGAGCACGGGCTTCGGTATGCCTTCCCAGCTGAACGTGGAGATCTTACGCGCGGTATTCCTACCGCATATGCAGCCGAGCCGCTCAAAGGTCTCCTGCAACAAGGCACGGACCCTCCACCTGTCTGGCCGACAGTCAACGGAAAAGTGAGAGGATACTCGTTCGCTCCTCTTTATAAACACGCTTCAGCGGCTGCCCTGGAAGACGCCGCACTTTATGAGCTGTTAACGCTGACCGATGCGCTCCGGGACGGGCGTACTCGCGAACGAACACTTGCTCTCCAGGAACTGAGGGTCAGGATTGCGCATGGCTAGCAATCTGGCTCTTCTCGAAAGCGCTGCTCGCAAACTCGGTAAACTCACGGGGCAGGTAGTCTTCGTTGGCGGAGCCACGCTGGACCTGCTGGTCACCGACGAGGCCGCTGCGCCTGTGCGCGGAACGATCGATGTCGATGTCATTGCAGAGATCACGACGTATGCAGACAATGCCATCTTTTCGGAACGCCTTCGGGCCCTCGGCTTCGCCAATGACACCCGAGACAGAGCACCGCTCTGCCGCTGGATTCATGGAGATCTCGTACTGGACGTCATGCCTGTCGAAGCCTCAGAATTCGGGTCTAGCAATGTCTGGTACCGGGGTGCCATGACTGCTGCACGTCGGGCCACTCTTCCGAGCGGCGCGGTCATCCGGCTCATCACAGCTCCCTTTTCCTTGGCACCAAAATGGAGGCTTTTCGAGGCCGAGGGCGCGACGACTTCTTCGCAAGTCACGACCTCGAAGACTTCGTTGCAGTGATCGAAGGACGCGAGACCGTCATACAGGAGGTCGAAGCTGCTCCTGCTGGTCTACGGGACTATCTGGCGCTTGCGGCGAGTAAGCTGCTTGCTGAACCGCGCTTCATCGATGCTTTACCAGGCTACCTGCCCGGAGATGCAGTCAGCCAGCGCAGAGTGCCAATCATCATTAAGAGGTTTGAGACGATTGCGTCAGGTTGATGGAAGCGGCCTACTAGATATCGATTCCACTACAACATAGAGCACGTTATGTCGTAGTAGTTTGAGACCAAGGCTGCTAGGGTGGCGAGATGCAGTTTCCCCTTACCATCACCACCCTGGGCGACGCAGACGGACAGAGCCAAGCCGTGGCGATTATGGCGGAGGCGGAGCTCGGCCCGCTGCGCGATCGCGCCCTGGTCGCGGTCATGGCCTTCACCTTCGCCCGCGTGAGCGCCGTCGTCGGTCTCAAGGTTGAGGACTACTACCCGCAAAAGAAACGCTGGTGGCTGCGGCTGCGGGAGAAGAACGGCAAGGTCAACGAGATGCCCTGCCATCACAAGCTCGAAGCCTACCTCGATGTCTACCTCTCGGCCGCTGGCCTGAAAGAAGATCGCAAGGGCTGCTCTTCCGGGCTGCCATCGGGCGCACCGGCCGGCTCTCCGCGCGGCCCCTCTCCCGCGTCGATGTCTGGTACATGGTGCAGCGGCGAGCTGGCGAGGCCAGCATAGAGACGGCGATGGGCTGTCACACCTTCCGCGCCACCGGAATCACCGACTACCTCACAAATGGAGGTCGGATCGAAGTGGCTCAGCGCATGGCCGGGCACTCGAACTCCAAAACGACCGGGCTCTACGCTCGGCGCAATGACGAAATCAGCCTGTCGGAGGTGGAGAGGATCGGGATTTGAGAGGAGCCGAACGAACTAGGCGAACAGCTCCGCAGCGGCTGAGGCGGCGCTGGCAATAGCACTCACGATCTTGTGGGCGAGAGCGGCGTCTTCGACTATTTGGACGATCTCAGCCTTCAATGCCACCATACCCGCGCTGACGGAGGCGACTTGCCGGCCGCTTCGAACTCTTCGGTCCGCGCTTTCAGGTCCGCCTGGTCCAGAGAGGTACTAACTGCCTTGATGTTCTCAGCCCTACGCCGTGGCTCCGCTGCCTTGTCCCGATCTGTGCAAACCTTCCGCGCTTGTTCGAGAGCATTGTGCAAGGTCTGATGTTGCTGGCGTGTAGTGTCAGAACTTTCTGCGATGCTGTCATGTCAGGTCTCAAAGACCTTAAGTGGTCGGCGAGGTGCCGTCCTCAACCTTCCTTGGGTCCACAACCGACCAAGAAGGGCAGCGAACTACTCCTAGTGATACCCCTAACAGTGTCAAGGCCTTCATTTGTGTCTCCTTTGTTTGTCGAAGTTAGTTATATAGCCCTTACGTGTTAGACTTACCCCGGAATCGCCTTATACTTATGGCCTCGTTGAAGAGAACCAAGTAAGCTAGCCGCCGTTCCAAGTGAAGCGCGCGTGCGCGACCTTGTAAAATAGCAAGCAGAATTAGTTTGCCGATGGTCGATCTATGTGATCAACAACTAGATTCCACGAAGGTATTTGTACAGCTTTGATACCGAGTCCTATTGCACGTACATCCCAAGGTAGGTAGATTTCACTTGCCGTCGCTGGATCGCTATCTTGCAAAAGTGGCGGGCGCCTAGGAAGAAAGAAATCGTAAACGCCCGCTAACCCAGTACGATTTTCAATTGTAATGCCTCTTGCCTCTTGAGTGAGGTCGATCGCGAGCGCATCCATAGAGGTGTTATAAAATCTCAGCGTTTGGTTGTCACTCCGCGTCTCTGCGGGAATGACCAATCCTCCCCCTGCTATTGGGATGGCTCCAGCTACAGGCGACGTGTGATTGCCAGATGGTACGAGTTGTGGGCTCTGTCTTCTGAGGACCAGTCCGTAACCATCTACATGAGTAGGCGCTTTGTGGATCGTGAGGGTTCATACGTGTGCGTAGGGCATCCTGCAGTACGCCTTCTAAGTCAGTCTTCCTGGTGCGATTCTGACCGCGAGACTGCCACAAGGCGACATACTCTGGCGCAATATCTCCGCAGCCGTATTGCTCTTTCGTGCACGTCGTCCGTTCATTCGCAACGTCGCGAAAAGCCGTCGCACATTCGCGAGTTTTTCGCTCCTGCAGACAGCCGCGCTCTTTTTCCTCATCTCGACGGCACTCACGCCTTACCTACAAAAGACTTCTGGCTTGCTCTCCCTGGCCTCTCTTCTTGTTATGCCGGCACCCATCACTAAGTCCACCGCCAAACTTGCAGTAGGGTCGGATTACTCGGGTATTATCCTTACGCTTCCGGTAAAGCCTCACCCGAAAATCGAGCCGCCATCATCTTCTGATAAAACTAACTTCTCGGCCGCTCTTGCAAAGCCGGTCGTCATTCCTTTCGACGGGGCTTACTGGTACTTCAAACGACCGGACACACGCCCAAGAGCTGATGCGTACATCGAGCAAGGTGACCCGATCAAAGCCAATGTGCATTCGACAGATCGTCGTGAGCTCGCGATGGAAGCTCATCAGAGGCTGTCAACTTCAATCTCCGTCGATTGCTGCCACGCCATGCGCATCGATCTTCTCAATGGAGATAACCGCCTCGGTCTCATTCAAATCGAATTGCTGCTCACGGACACTTCCCGACAACCCGCCACGTCGATTCTCCTTGGGAGTCTTCCAATACTTTCCAGCCAGAGTCGCCACATCTCAATTAACCGCCAGCCTGTGCCCGAGTCGCTACGCTTCCGAGTACCTGCAACGGCCCATGGTAGGTGCTTCGACGAAATTACCGTTGTGATCAAGCCTTCTTTAGACCGGGCCCTCGCCGGCTCAAAGATCGCCATCCAGGATTTTGTACTCATTCCCTAGCCTGTCGGTAAGGTGACACGTCTCCCCATATCCAGATAAACCTTGTGGCTCCCGTCAGCGCCCTACGCCGAGGCTGTTCTCGTATTCATTCTGCGAGTGAGCGCGTCCTTCGGGCATTGCGCGGTAAAGCGCGGCTTCCTGGCTGGTCGGCTTTCCGTTCTGGCTATAAAACTGCCCTTTGCTGTCGATGGAGTGCCCGGCTTGAAATGTGCCAGTGGATAAGAGAGAACTGGACAAGGAGAGCGTATGGGACGGGCAAGAAGTACCAGCCAGAGCAGGTGGTGAATCTGTTGCGGCAGATCGAAGTGGCTGTGGCGAACGGGAAGACGACAGCGCAGGCATCGAAGGAAGCCGGGATCGTGGAGCAGACGTACTTCCGGTGGCGCAAGGAGTACGGCAGTTTGCAGGTGGACCAGGCGAAGCGGCTGAAGGAGCTGGAGCAGGAGAACTCCAAGCTAAAGCGCTTGGTCGCGAACCTGAGCCTGGATAGCCTTGTGTTGAAAGACTTCGCCTCGGGAAACTTCTAAGCCCTGAGCGACGACGCATCGCAGCGGACCATGCGCAGCAGAAGCATGGGATGACGGAGCGCAGGGCGTGCCGGCTGGCCAATCAGCCACGCGGCACGCAGCGCTATCGTGCGATACGGCGAGAAGACGAAGATGCACTCACGCGGGCGATCATCCAGCTTGCGAGCCAGTACGGCCATTACGGCTATCGCCGGATCACGGCATTGCTCAAGCGAGCTGGCTGGCGAGTAGGCAAGGATCGAGTGGAGCGTATCTGGCGTCGCGAGGGGCTGAAGGTTCCCCAGAAGCAGAAACCACGGGGCCGTCTGTGGCTCAACGATGGCTCGTGTGCGCGGCTCAGACCGACATATCGGAACCACGTGTGGAGCTACGACTTCGTGAGTGCACGGACGCATGATGGCCGGAGCGCACGGCTTCTCAACCTGATCGATGAACACACGCGCGAGAGCCTGCTGGTGCGTGCCGAACGCCGCTGGTCCTCGTCTCGAGTCATCAGCGCATTGGCAGACGTGATGGTAATAAAGGGCGTTCCGGAACATCTTCGCTCGGACAATGGGCCGGAGTTCGTGGCCAAAGACTTACGCAAATGGCTGGCCAAGACAGGAGCAAAGACGCTGTACATCGAGCCCGGCTCTCCCTGGGAAAACGGCTACTGCGAGAGCTTCAAGTCCAAGCTGCGGGAGTTCCTTAACGGAGAGATCTTCTACTCGATGAAAGAACTGCGCGTGCTGGCCGAACGCTGGCGCGTCCATCACAACACCATCCGGCCACACTCCTCGCTGGGCTACCGATCACCGTCACCCGAGGCGTGGCTGACAAACAACACGGGGCATGAAGAAGTGGAAACCGCTACGCGCTTCCCACTTCTCCACACCCCCGACGGCGGCTATCTGAACTCAGAAATAGCTGCGCTACACTAACTCTTCCACCGGCACAAAAGGTCGGGCACGCCAATCCGGATCCTGGATGGTTTTCTGATCGATCAGAATTCCACGAGTTGAGCAGGAGGGAACCAAGAAAACTTGGCCGCGAGCTCTGGATTCTGCTGGATTAGGTCCCACTGCCCACGCCCATCCTTAGTAAGGTCGCTAGTGGAGAAAAGCCAACCGGCATTCGCTCCCCTCAGCTGGACGTTGCCCATGAGCTTAAGCCCGTCACGATTGGGTATACCGTATCGAGGCGTTGCATTGTTGCTTGAATCACGTCGCTTTAGACTTCTATTCTGCTTTACGATACATCCAATGCGAAACATGATAAAGCCTAAAGTGACACCTAAGACCCCGCATCATCCGAAGGGGCAACGGGTCGGTTATGTTCGCGTGAGCACCCTCGATCAGAAGGAACACCGGCAGCTCGAAGGAGTCGAGCTTGACAAGGTTTTCCTCGACAGAGCGGCTGGGAAGGACGTGAAGCGTCCGCAGCTCACCGCCATGCTTGAATTCGTGAGGGAAGGGGACTCGGTGTTCTGTCACTCGATGGATCGCCTGGGCCGAAACCTGGGAGACTTGCGAAGCTGGTGGATCTCATGACGGAGCGCGGCATCTCGGTTCACTTCCTGAAGGAGGGCCTGACGTTTACGGGCGAAGATGCGCCGATGGCGAACCTGATGTTGAGTGTCATGGGTGCGGTCGCCCAGTTTGAACGCGACTTGATCCGGGAGCGTCAGAAAGAGGGAATTGAACTCGCAAAGCGAGCGGGTGCCTACAAAGGCCGCAAGCGCAAGTTTTCTCCTGAACGGGCGGCTGAGCTGAGCCGCCGCCTGGCTGATGGAGAGGAGAAAGCGAGTCTCGCCCGCGAATTCGGGGTCAATCGAGCAACGGTCTACCGGTACCTAGGTTGGGCAGCAATTGAAGCTGTTCCCGGTGCTAAGAAGCCGGGAAACCCTAAAAATAGACTGTCTTCAACGGGAGCCCAGCTATGAAGCGGTTAGCTCAACGCTCGCTGCATTGCCCATGTGGAATTCGGAAGATCCTCGCGCTTGGCCTATGCTCGACCTGCTACATGCTCAAGCGGCAGGATGAGGAGCACTTTGGCGGGCTGAGGGAGGCCGTTTTAGAGCGTGACGGCAAGCGGTGCCGGGTGTGTGACGCCTCGGGCCGGGATAAGCGATCCATCATCGTTCACCATCGTGTCCCGGGTAAATCGGTTCTGAACCTGATGATCTCGCTTTGTCCCGCTTGTCATGCAAAGCTGCATCGCACGAGGACCGTGCGCTCGGCCATGCCTCCCCTTTTATTGAAGCTTTGGCGAGAGCAGCATCCGAAAGCACATGAGCAAACGGCCCTCAACTTTAATATCCAAAGTCCGGCGGCAGCTCCTGTCCCTTTGTTCAAACGTGGAGTTCTGGATCAGTGAAGGACAGCGGCAACCAATATGAATCACATAGCCTTGTACACACCGTCGCTCCGGGTCGCCCCACAAGACCCCTAAGGCATAAACAAGTTTCTATTAAACACTATGGCGAAAGGCTGCTCCACAAACGGTTGCTCTTCCGCCTTGGTAAGTTCGTGACCGCTTGTCAGACGCATCTTCCATGTTATTTCGAGTGACATATTTTGGTCACGCAGAAGCCCACTCATCAATATAATGGGCCTTCACACCACATTCTTAAGCGTCGCGCCTCGATACTCAGCAGAGCGTGTAATGGTGACAGCTAGTGCCATGCGACCCCGCGTACAAATAAGATCCTTGGCCAACACAACGGAATCCATGGACCCCAACACCGGGCCCTTGGCAATAATCAACACTGCTCCCACACCCATCGTTCCCAGGGTGGACGCATTTCTCTTAGAGGTCGACGCAACTACATCCGGACCGCTGATCATATCAGCCTTAATGCCTGACGTAATCATCGTAGACATCGCCCATTGGATAAGGTGATGCAAGTCTCTGGAGTCTCTTGAGCCTGGGTGATTACGGGACAAGCCAAAACCAAAACTAGTACGCAAATGCCCCGGATCCGTAGGAGAAACATAATTTACATCGCCCTCATGTCAGCAGAAGCATTCTGCGATAAGAACAGAACGTACATCATCCAACATTATGCCTAAACCTACTAAGAATGGCCGGTCCCGATATGATGCTCACTCCTAACAGCATAGCTATTCCCACTAAGATAACGCTGCTCGGCTCAGGAACCGGGCTAACTCCAGGCTGGCTCAGATAACTAGTCGCGGTTGTATTGCCATCAAGATTGACTGCGACCGTATAAGCAAATCCATTCACGTGGTCTGTTGTTAGAACTGGGGCTATCCCCGACGGATCCGAAAACATACTGAAGGCAAATGTACTACCGGATGTAGACGTTCCGTCTGGCGTTGCTAATGCAGGCCCGCTGAAGTACAGGTCAAATGACAGAATGGACCCGCAGGTAAAATCCTGGAAGTAGTCGTTGAAAGCTGTCCCATTATCTAGGACGATGGAAGTGGTTAGTGAACCACCAACGTTCTCAAACTGCGGAAGAGCTACCTGACGAAGATCCGTCAGAGACGAAACTGAATACCTGCACAGAAGCGCCCTGGGTAAGTAGTGTGCCTGGGTTAAAGTTGAAGTCCAGAGATCCCGTGGTTCCTGCGAGTGTCGCTGTATTGACGACCACAGAGTAACTGCCAGGCGATGCTAGGGCTGCCTGCACAGCGATCATGTGCAGGTTGGCAAAGGCACGTCCAGATGTTCTCGCTCAAGACAATCCCGAGGCATCTCGTCTTTGCCTGTTCGCCGGCGTGATGAAGTTCGACTACGATAGCGGGCTCTGTTGAACATGGCGAGTGAAATTACATCTGCGGCCCGCAGCGAGATCGACGCCCAGGAAGGTTCATCTCCTTCTTCAAGGTTGGTGTTCTCCAGCGAGTTATGAACGTACGTGGCAGCGCATCGCTTGATACTGGTGTGGAGCGAAGGCAGACAACAATAATGTTGATGAACCTCAGCGAGGTCATTCGTTCTCTCGATCATCGTGTATTCTTCGATGCAAGAGCTCAGGGATGAAAGGCTCGGTGATCTCTTAGCCTTCTACGCTATGTTCCCTGGCGCCTTGGAACCGACCGAGCAATATCAAATCATCCTTTCGGTAAAATCTCCAGTCGAACACGGAGCAGGATGTCGTCCGACGAGGCGCCGACGAGGATATCGAAGGCGCCGGGTTCGACCTCGAAACGGTGAGCGGCGGTCTTGTAGAAGGCTAGTTGGGAGACCGGAAGTTTCATAACGATATGGCGGGTCTCGCCGGGCGCGAGTTCGACGCGTTGGAAGGCGCGGAGGGTGCGCATGGGTTGGTACTCGGCAGAGTAAATCTGGTGGGTGTACAGTTGGGCGGTGTCCGAGCCGGGGCGGTCGCCGATGTTTTTCAAGTCGAAGGAGACTTCGACTTCTCCGGATGTGGTCGAGGTCGCACTGGATAGCTTCAGGTTGGTGTAGGTGAAGCGGGTGTAGCTAAGACCGTGGCCGAAGGGGTAGAGCGGAACGCCCTTGAAGTATTGATAGGTGTATCCCTTGGAGACGTCGTACTCGTTTTGGGGTGGGACTCCGTCGAGCGACTGGTAGACGGTATAGGGCAGGTGGCCGCCGGGGTTGTCGTCTCCGAAGAGGGCGCGTACGATGGCGGTTCCTCCGGCTTCGCCGGGGTACCAAGCGGCGAGGATGGCGGGCAGGTGGTCGTTGGCCCAGGTGACGGCGAGGGGACCGGCGTTCGAGAGGACGAGGACGGTGCGGGGGTTGGCGGCGAAGACGGCTTCAAGGAGGGCTTGCTGGGCGCCGGGAAGATTGAGGTCGCGGCGGTCGCGGCCTTCGGCTTCGACGCGTAGGTTGGTTCCGAGGCAGAGAACGACGACGTCGGATTTGCGGGCGAGTGCGACGGCTCGCGCTACCGCGTCCGGGTTGGTGGCTTCGACGAAGCCGACACCCTGCTCGTACTGGACGGAGGCTCCGGGGAGCATCGCGTGGAGAGCATCGGTGATGCCGGTCTTAATGGTGGGCTGGCCGTAGTAGTTTCCGGTCTCGTAGTCGGTGTCTCCGGCAGGGCCGATGACCGCGATGGATTTAATCTGTTCGCGTTTGAGGGGAAGGAAGTTACGTTGATTCGAGAGCAGGGTGATGGACTCTTGCGCGGTCTTTAGAGCCAGGGCGAGGTGCTCGGGCGAGCGCACGACGGACATGGGGATGTTGTTGTACGGACTGGAGGCGGGAGGATCGAAGGCTCCCAGGCGAAACCCGACGCGGAGGACGTTGGTGAGGGCGGTATCGACATCCTTCATGGTGAGCAGGCCGCGCTGGACGGCGAGGGGGATGTTGGTCTGAAACTCGGTGTCGTCGGAGTCGTTGCCTGCTTTGATGGCGGCGGCGGTGGCAGCGACGGGGTCTTCGGAGAAGCGCTGGCCTTGCTCGGCGCGGTTGGTATCGCGCGTGCCGGAGAGGAGGGCGACGGCTCCGAGGTCGTCGGTAACGAAGCCGTCGAAGCCCCATTGACTGCGCAGGATGTCGGTGAGGAGGTAGTGGTTGACCGCGTCGGGCATGCCGTTGATGGCGTTGTAGGAGCTCATGACGGACTGCGCGTGAGCCTCGGTGATGGCGGCCTTCCAGTGGGGAAGCCAGTATTCCATGAGGTTGCGCTCGTCGACTTCGGCGGAGAGATGCTGACGTCCGGTCTCGACGTTGTTGACGGCAAAGTGCTTGACGGTGGCGGCGAGCTTAAGGTGGTTGATGTCGTCGCCCTGGAGGCCGCGGACGTACGCGACGGCCATGCGCGAGGTGAGGTAAGGGTCTTCCGAGAAGACCTCCTGGATGCGTCCCCAGCGTGGATCGCGGGAAATGTTGATGACCGGCGAACGGAAGACGAGACCGTGCTTGGAGCGGGGACCGTCGGCCTTGGCGTTGTAGAGGGCGCGGGCCTCGTCGGACATGGCGTTGGTGATGGTGTGGACGAGTTCGGGGTCCCAGGTGGCGCCCATGGCGATGGCGGCAGGGAAGAGGGTAGTGGGTTGTTTGGACCAGACGCCGTGGAGAGTCTGGTTCCAGCCGCCCCACATCGGGACTTGCAGACGGGGGATACCTGTGTTGAGGTGATTGAGTTGCGCGGCCTTTTCCTCGATGGTCATGCGGCCGATAAGATCGGCGATGCGGGATTCGATGGGTTTGGTGGGGTCCTGGTAGGCGGGGGTCTGGGCTTGGGTCGCGGTAACGAAGGCCAGGACGAGAGGGAAGAGGCGTAGGCGCATGGGTGGCTCTTTTCTAAGAATGGCTTAAGCTGGCGCGGACGGGTTCAACGACGGCGGCCATGTCCTGGTCAGCGTAGCCTTCGGAGACGGCTTGTTCGAAGAGATCGCGCGCGCTGGCGGCGGTCGTGAGATCGATACCGAGTTCCGCGGCGGCATCGTGGGCGTACTGGAGATCTTTCTTCATCAGCTTGAGAAGGAAGTTCACGGTGTAGTCGTGGCTTGTCATGCGGGCAGAGACCCCGGCAAGCAGGGGACTGCCTGGGGCGGCGGACTTGAGGAAGGTGAGGGCCTGTTCGGGGTCGAGGCCGCTGCGTTCGATCCAGGCGAGCGCCTCGGCGAGGGAGGCAACCTGGACGCCGCAGAGAAAGTTGTTGATGAGCTTCATCTTCGCTCCGCTACCGAGGGGGCCGAGGTGGACGATCTCCTTGGACATCGCCATGAGGGCTAGGGTGGCCTTGGCGAGTGCGTTTGCCGAGCCTCCCACGAGGAAGGATAGCTGCGCGGCGGCGGCCTGGGTGCGACTTCCGGTTACGGGTGCGTCGAGAAGTTCGGTGCCACGGTCAGAAGCAGCGGCACCAAGTTCGGCGATCCATGCTGGGCTGACTGTACTGCACTCGACGAGGATAGTGCCGGGCTCCGCTGCGGCGAGGGCGCCATCTCTTCCGAGCCATGCTTGGCGGGAGGCGGGGTCGTCGGCAAGCATGGAGACGATGATCTGCGCGCCTTGGGCGGCTTGGGCGGGGGTCGCGGCGACGCGGGCACCGGCTTCTGCGAGTCGGTCTGCTTTCGCGGCGGTGCGGTTGTAGACGGTGAGCGGGAAGCCTGCTTTAAGCAGGTTTGCGGCCATGCCGCTGCCCATTGTGCCAAGCCCGATCAGTGCTACCGAAGTATTTGCCATAACAAGATTCCTCGAGAAGAAATTAGTCCAACGGCCAAACGCGAATGGGTTGGTACGCGCCTGTATCTTGTTGGATGGGGTTACGAAGGGGGCGGCCAAAGCCACTGAAGCTGACATGGGCAATGTCGCCTTGACGCAGGCCGATGCCCGAGCCGAACGAGAGCGCGTCCGCGCCGAAGAAGTGGACGTGGACGCCGCCGGGCTGACGGTGGCCGTCGAATTTGAAGTGATGATGTTCGAGGTTGGCGAGGGAGTGGGCCATGTTTGCTTCGCCGCTGGCGATCTGTTTGCTCCAGAGGGTCGCGCCGTCGCGTTCGATGCGGACTTCGCCGTGGAGGTCGTCGAAGGAGGTGCCGACAATGAGTTCAGGGCCAAGCGAACAGGCGCGGAGCTTGGACCCGGCGAGGTTGAGGTAGTTGCGGCGCTCGAATTTGTGGTCGGAGAACTCGTTGCCCTGGCAGAAGCCGATGCGGTAGGGGATGCCCTGGGGTCCGATGAGGTAGATTCCGGCGATCTCGGCTTCCTCCCCGCCGTCTTCGGCGTGGACGGGGATTTTGAGGGGTTCGAAGGGGGCGCGGAGGATGGAGGCGTCGCCTTTGTAGAACCACTCGGGCGCGATGCCGATCTCGCCTGGCGCGGGGCGACCTGCTTCCACGCCGGATTGGAACATGCGCATGCTGTCGGTCAGAACTTCCGGCTTTTCCTCCAACGGAGATTGCCCGGCGAGGTGCATGGCCTGGCGCTGACGGGCGCTGCCGAGATGGGTAAGACCGGTGCCCGCGATGAGAACGCGGGAGGGGGCATCGGGTACATCGATAGGCGGAAGGAGACGCCAGGGCGATGTACCGCTGTATACCTCGTCGTAAGGTAGGACTTTGCCGGTGGCGAGGGAGCGTGCGTGAGTGCCAAGGGGAGTACCGACGGAGATGCAGTGCAGGGCAAGATCGTAGATGCAGGTTGGGCCGACCAGGCAGCGGAGGTTGGGCTCGTCGACAAGGGCGATGCAGCGGCCATGCTCGTGGTGAATAAGTTGGACGAGAGGTGTTGGCGTCATCCGATCACCTTGAAGCGCTTGAGGGATTCTTCGTTGACGGTGAGGCCAAGGCCGGGAAGGTTGTCATCGAGGTTGATGTATCCGTTGGTCGGTGTGGGTTCGCCGTCGAAGATGTACCAGAAGAGTTCGTTGCCGACTTCGACATCGACCTTGGGGAAAAACTCCGAGATGGGGCAGTTCAGGCTCGCCATGGAGACGTGATAGTTATGCATTTGGCCGGCGTGGGGAACGACGGGGACCTGGAAGGATTCTGCGAGGGCGCAGATCTTGCGCGCCTGCGAGATGCCGCCGACGCGGTTGGTGTCGAACTGGATGTAGTCGAGGGCGTCGGCTTCGAGCAGTTCGCGAAAGCCGACGATGGTAAACTCGTGCTCGCCGCCGGCGATCGGGACGCGACCGTAGCGCTTGAGGGTGGCGTAGCCGCGGGTGTCGTCGGGGATGACAGGTTCTTCGAGCCAGCGGAGGTGGAAGGGCTCAAGCAGGGGGAGCATGCGCTTGGCATAGTCTAGCGTCCAACCCATGTAGGCATCGGTCATCAGGTCGATGCCTTCGCGGATGACTTCGCGCACCGTGCGTACGAGGTCAAGGTTCTTCTGCATTCCGGCGGCGCCGTCGAGGGGTCCCCATCCGAAGCGGAGCTTCATGGCCTGGTAGCCTTCGTCCTTGTACTTCTGGGCTTCGACGCGAAGTTCGTCGAGGGGCATCGAGTAGAGGCGGCTGGCGTAGACAGGGATCTTGTCTTTGGTGCGGCCGCCGAGGAGTTTGAAGACGGGTTGCCTGGAATCTTTGCCAAGCAGGTCCCACAGGGCGATGTCGACGGCGGAGATGGCGGTCATGGCAACGCCTTTGCGGCCGAAGGCCATGGTGCGGCGATACATCTGCTGCCAGAGGTATTCGGTGTCCCATGGGTCGGCCCCGATAAGCAACGGAGTGAGATACGTATCGATGCAGGCCTTGGTGACGAGGGGAGAAAGCGCCGCGTTGCCTAGGCCGACATGGCCGGAGTCGGTGAAGATCTCGACGAGCACCCAGCCGTGGAAGGCGAAGTTGCCCATAGAGGCCTCGCCGAAGTTGACGAGGTCCATTGGGTTGGTGCAGAAGTGGGGCGGCAGGGGAACGGTCTTGCCATCCCATTGCACGACGCGGGTGCGGACTTCGGTGATCTTCATGCGGTGGTCTCTATCTCACGGAGGGTTTGGGTGCGCAGAGCTTCGATCTTGCCGGCGAACAGCACGATGGCGAGGAAGCCGATGAGGTGAAAGGTTCCGACCAGGACGAAGAGCGTGCCGTATCCGAAGCCATGCCCAAGCAGGTACCCTGCGACCACGCCGAAGATGGCTCCGCCAATGGCTCCGCCGAAGCCTACGAGACCGGAGACGGTGCCTACGGCGGAGAGTGGGAAGATATCCGCAGGGACGGTCATGATGAGGCCGGACCAGGACTGCTGGCAGAAGAAGGCGATGCTGAAAAGAAAGATTGCAAGCTGCACGGGCACAAGGGGGGCAAGCATGACGACGGGCATGAAGGCGGCGCTGAGACCTAGAGCTATCTTGCGGGCGGCGTCTAGCGAACGCCCGGTGCGGAGAAGGCGGGAGGAGAACCAACCACCAAGGAAGCTGCCGATGCCGGATGCGGCGTAGGGAATCCATGCGTAGAAGCTGACGTGCTTGATGTCGAAGCCGCGCGCGTCATAGAGGTATTTGGGCAGCCAGAAGAGGAGGAAGTACCAGGCGGAGTCGCTCATGAACTTGGCGAAGACGAGCGCCTGGACGGAGTGGATGGAGACGATCTGGCAGAAGGTAAGCTGCGTGGCGAGAACGCGGGCGTCGACGGTATTGGAAGAGAGGGTGCTGGTGTTGCTGCGGTAGGTGAGCATCCACCAGGTGACCCAGGCAAGACCGATGACGCCAGCGGCGAAGAAGACCGTTCGCCACCCGGAGCGGAGGATAACGAAGCCGATCAGCGGCGGCGCGAGGACGGAACCGATGGCCGTGCCGGCGTTGATGATGCCGACAGCGGTCGAGCGCTCGGCCGCGGGGATCCATTCGGCAACGACGCGGACGGCGGCGGGGAAGGCTCCGCCCTCGCCCATGCCAAGCAGGAAGCGGGCGGCCAGGAGGAATCCGAAGCCAGTGGCGAGGCCGTGGACGGCGCAGGCGAGCGACCACCAGAGCATGATGATCAGGAATCCACGGCGGGTTCCGAGCAGGTCGAGCAAGCGTCCGCCGAGCGCGTAGAGCGCGGCATAGGCGAGCAGGAAGGCGGTGCCGAGGTAGGAGAACTGCTGGTTCGAGATGGGGATGTTTCGCTGGATGGCGGCGATGGCGACAGGCAGCGTCTGACGATCGAAGTAGCTGATTGCGATGGCGACAGTAACGAGCGCTACCGCGTACCATCGCATCTCCAGGCCGAAGCGACGGACACGGAATGTACCTTCTTCTGGAGGTGTCGGCATCAGTCCTTTACCACCTGAGATGCATCAGCGAGGTGCCCTGCGCGGGCATGTCGGTGGTAATTACGACTTTACCTGCGGCTACATCGACGTACTCGGGCGAGGTGAGGAGTTGAAGCTGACCCGCCGCCTGCAGAGCCGCATACTGCTCGGCGGTTGGATGCTGGGGTGACCCCATCGCCTTCCACACCGTGTAGGAGTTCGAGTGGGTGTCGTCAAGACGGTAGTGTTCCAGCAGAACACGATGGACGTTGGAGGGGATCCCGGCGACAGTGACCGTGGTCGGAACGGCAGGCGCTGGACCGTCGATATCGCTGTAGTTCCAGACCAGCACCGCGGCTTCACGATCGGCTTTGGTGGCCAGGGCGTCGACATCCGGTGCCTGACGCACACCGGAGCTCATGATCGAGTCGAGCGGTGTCTGCGCACTGCTTGTTGTGCCGACGCGATTGCCGCTCATCAGAGCGAACATGCGGAAGACGTTGAGTACGGGCTTGTCGACGCCGTTGGTAGCGAGTGAGCGAAAGCCTTCGAAGTAATCTTTTTCCTCAAACTCGAAGGACCAGCTCAGCATGGAGAGCAGGTTGACACCGTGGCGGTCCTGCAGGTCGAAGAGGCCTTTGAACGCGGTGGCGGTATAAGCCGGATAGAGGGTGCCGTTGCGATAGTTGTTGGCTGGGTTGACCTTCGAGGAGCAGGCGGCGCAGCCTTCGGGATCGGCCTCGGAGATAATGATCGGCAGGGGCTTGAAGCGAGGGTAGGTTGCGATCAACTTGAAGCCTGCGTCTGCGTCGGTGAGCTCGTTCGATATGCCCATCGTGACCTTGCCTTCGGCGATGCGCGGCTGGCCCTTGGCATGGAAGGAGATGAAGTCCATCGGCAGCGGCTTGCCGTCGGCGGCGCTCTTGCCGGTGTTGACGTGGTCGAGGAAGTTCTTCAGGAAGAGGTTTGCCTTCGGATTGCGCGGGCTGGTCGTTGCGGGGCCACCAACCTTCGCCGTCGGCAGCGCGGCACGAACACCCGCGACGGCGTAGTCGTAGAGCTTCCAGTACTCTTCCGGCGCGACGTGCCAGTAGTCGATGTCAGGCTCGTTCCAGACCTCAAAGAACCACTGGTTCACGGCTTCCTTGCCGTAGCGCTCGACGAGGTGCGCCGTGACGACACGGCAGAGACCGCCCCACTTTGCGTAGTCCTTCGGTGGGTTGTTGGATTTGCCGGAGATTGCGGATTTCGGATAGTGGACTTGATAGGGAACATCGCGACCGGGAACGTCGGCGGCCAGGGCTTCGGGCATAAAGCCGAGTTCGACCATAGGCCGAACACCCGCGGCCTTGTAGGCGTCGAAGATGCCATCGAAGATCTTGAAGTCATAAACGGGCTTGCCGTTCGTGTCCTCGGTGTAGACGTTCGTCGAGGAGAACTTTAGCTCCGCCACGCCGTTGCCAGAGGTCAGAAGGTGATGCGCGCGGATGTAGACGGGCACGGGGCTGAGATCGTGCAGCTCCTTCAGCAACTCCGTACCGTGACGCATGGTGGTGTAGTTGGCCTCGTCGTAGCCGAACCAGCTATAGACTGGCTTGTACGGGCCCACTATGTTCACAAGGTTGACCTGGATGCTTACCGGCGTACCCCTGACCGGCGACGCTTTTTCAGGAACCGTGCCCTGGGCCACCATCGAAACGGCAGCGATGCATAATATTCCAGAGCAGATAAACAGTCGTTCAAGCCAGCGCCCCGCGTCTGTCATTGGTGTCCTTTCGTGCAATGGTTTGGCCAACTCTCGTCCATGCTGAGGCTATGTAACGGAACAACACGCGGCTAAAAGTTGTACTTGAGGGCGAACTGAATATCGCGTGATGGCACGGAGGTCGTCGTCACCTGACCGGCGCTGCTGCTGTCGATGGTCGTGACGCTCGGGGGGGAGAAGCTGGTCGTGTTGGTGAGGTTGAAGAACTCCGCGCGGAAGGAGAGTGTGCTCTCACCGGGCATGGAGAAGTTCTTGAAGAGGGAAGCGTCGTACTGACGATACTTGTCCGAGCGAAGCGTGTTGGCGTGGACTTGCCCATAGGTGTACTGCGGAGCCACGGCATACCGTGTACGGTCGAACCAGGCAAGAGTGGTCGGCATGAAGGTTGGGTTCGCGGTGCCGCTCAACACAGGCCTCTGGCCGCCGACGCCGGTGTTTGCGCGATCGCTGCCGACGGTCGGTGTGTATGGAATGCCGGAGCGCACGACCAGAATCGTCTGAAGCTGCCATCCACCGATTGCCGCGTTGACGAAGGAGTCGGTTCTGGCGAGATACTTGCGACCGTGGCCGAAGGGCAGCTCATAGCTTGCGCTTCCGGCGACGTTGTGCGGAGTGTCGTAGGGAGAGTTGGCGTACTCGTAACCGGAGTTGCCGCCCAATGCCGGAGCCTGGTTGAACTGCAGGAACTTCGAGTACGTGTAGGAGATCAAGCCGGAGAGTCCATAGCTTGTACGATGGTCGATCTTGGCCTGCAGCGAGTTGTAGTTGGTGGAGGTGTCCTGCGTATTGAAGGTGATCGTGCCCCAGGGCTGGTATGGCCGTCGTGCCTGAATGGAGAGCTTGTTGGTAGCGGGGTCCGAAGTATTCACCGGGTCGTTGAAGTCGTTGGTGCCGTTCAGGTCCACGCCGTGGTTGCCGACGTAAGCGACCTCCAGAACATCCTTCTTTGAGAGCTGCCGCTGTACCCCAAGCGAGTAGTGCTCGTTGTAACCAACGTTCAGGTGGGTCTTTGAGGGAGAAAGGGTCGGATTGGCGGTCGATGAACCGAGCACGCTGCCCAGAAAGTAGTTTGCTAGGGTCCGGGTTGGGGCGACCGTCGTCGTAGCCGAGACGCTCTCCGACAACCGGTAGGGAAGCACACTCAGGTTAACCCGACCGCTTGTGCCTTCCGGCTCATAGAACATCCCGAAGCCTCCGCGGATGATGGTCTTATCCGTCACCGCGAAGGAGATGCCGATGCGTGGCCCGAACTGCCGCTTGTCGGTGTAGGTGATGTTTTCAGGCAGACCTGCGGTGGCGCTCGTCTGGATGTACTGGCCGAAGAACTGGTACGCCGTAGGAGCAGCATACTGCGAGCTAAGGTCGGGCGTTGCCCCCGAGCCGGAGACGATGATGGGCTTGGACTGTGTGGGGTCGAAAGTGCCGATCTGGCCACGGTAGCCGTTCAGCCAGGGCGAATATTCATAACGCAAGCCGAGGTTGAGGGTTAAGCGGCTGGAGGCACGAATGTCGTCCTGAAAGAAGAATTGCTTGTAGGTCTGCTGGCCGCCGAAGTTGTTGGCTGGATAGGCGCGGGCGACTGTGGTGGGGTAGCCAAGCAGGAAGTCGGCGTAGGCATCGCCGCTAAAGCTGCCGCTGAAGGCGAACTGCCCAGCGTAGGTCTGGCTGTCGTATCCCAACCACTGGTAGTAGCGGATCAGAACGCCGAACTTGAGCGACTGCTTGCCCTTGAGGATCGTGAAGTTCTCATAGCCCTCGACGGCCTTACGGTCCTGCGACTTGGGCCGCTGGTCGAAGGCCGAACCCTGCAGGGCGCCATAGCCTGACCAGGTGTAGTCGGGAAACGACCCTCCAGTGCCGGGCCGAAGCTGCGGGGTAAAGCCCTGAACGCCAAACTGCCCGTTGAAGTCGGGACCCTGGAGAAAGGCGCTCAGGCGCACGTGGCTTGGAAGATAGTGGACCCGGGCCTCGTTGATCTTGTTGGCGGCGAGGTTAGTAATCACACCGAGGGCAATATCCTGTCCGATGGAGGTCAACGACGCGGTGCCGAGCAGGGGAGAGGAGTTGGGATCGATCTCCCGGTTCTGCACGTAGATCCAACGGGCAAAGAGACGGTTGGAGGCGTTGATCTGGTGATCGAGTCTGACCGTGTACTGGTCGAAGTCGATGGCCTGCGAAGGAACGCTGCTGAAGGTGTTGGAGGACGTGTTCGGCAGGGGCTCGTAGGCCTGAATGGCGAGCGCCTGGGGTGAGAGCCGGTTTGCCGGGATCATATTGTTCGGGAAGGCGACCTTGCCGACCGAGCCGATGGCAAAGCCCGGGTACATGGCCTGGTTTGCCGCCGTGACAGTCGCGATGGTAAGCGGATCGTAGATGGTCTTGCTGCCGTAGTTGCCGGAGCGCTGCGCCGCCGTCGGGACGACGGGGTTGAAGATCAGGCCTTGCCGCAGACGCTGGCCCTCGTAGTTGAAGAAGAAGAAGGTACGGTCGCGTCCGGAGTAGAGATGAGGAATGCTGAGCGGTCCGCCGAGGTCGCCGCCAAACTGGTTGCGCTTCAGGATCTGCCGCGTGGTGGCGAAGTAGTTGCGAGCGTCAAGCTTGTCATTGCGAATGAACTCGAAGATACCGCCGTGAAAGCGATTGGTGCCGCTCTTCACGGTCGCGTTAAAGAAGGCGCCGCCGCGGTTGTACTCGGCGGAATAAGGGCTTTGCTGGACGGAGAACTCCTGGAGTGCGTCGATAGAAGTCTGGATGAAGGTGCCGCCCTGGTGCTGTTCGCTGATATCCACGCCATCGAGCAGAAAGGAGGTAGCGGACCCGCGAATGCCGGAGATGACGTTGCCGTTCACTACCTCCGGACGGATCGCCAGCGAGTTACCGGTTGGAGCAAGCAGCGCGGCGCCGGGGGTCAGTTCAGCCAGGCGAAAGAAACCGCGGCCGTTGAGCGGGAGATCCGTGAGTTGTTTGTTCGAGATGACCTGTCCCACAGTGGCGGAGTCGGTGGTGAGCAGAGGCGTCTCCGTCGTTACCTCGACGATGGTCGCGGAAGAGCCAATCTTGAGGTGAAGGTCTTCACGGACGATCTGACCCACCTGTACTTCGACGTTCGTCGTGCTAACCGATTCGAAGCCGGTTGCCGTCACGCTCAGGGTATAGATTCCGGCTTGCACCGGAGTGATGACAAACTCGCCGCTGAGGTTTGTGGTCGCGGTCTGGATGATGTTGGTGCCGACGTTCGTCACGCGGACGATCGCTCCTGCGATCACAGAGTCGGAGCTATCGGCGATGCGGCCTACGAAACGTCCTTGTTCCACCTGCGCCGAGGCCACACCGGTCAAACCGAGAAGGGACGCGAAACACAGCGCAATCATTTTGCGGGGGAGGTTAGTTTTCATGGCTCTCCTGGGAAACAATGCAACGCAAGTCATCGCTTTCGGAACGGCGACAAAGGTAGTACCGCCGGGAGGTTCCTGTCAAGACGCTTAACGTCTGCTTCTAAATTCGCGCACGAAAACACGGCTTACGATCAGTTTATGACGATCAGGAGAGCGCCTCTTCCATCGTTCAACCGCTTATGTTGAGCATGGTTGTTCCTGAAAAGGTCGTACCGATCGTAATTAGCAACCGGATGATTTCTCTTTGACTTCGCCCGTCTCGCGCAGCACTATAGAGGCATGAACGGACGTCGCGTCCTACGCCTGAACGCCGCCGAAGACATCCTGAACAACAAGGAGGATGTGACGCACCTGCTGATCCTCCGGTTTCAGCAGATGCTCTCCGACGGAGTGCTTGCGCCCGGCACCAAACTGCCGCCGGAACGCGAGTTGGCGACCCACTTCAAGGTGGCGCGGTCGTCTTTGCGACAGGCGCTGAAAGTGCTGGAGATCATGGGTGTCATCACGCAGAAGGTAGGTGACGGAAGCTATCTGAACCGAGATGCCTCCTCCGTCCTGGCCGTTCCGATGGAGTTTCTTTTCCTGCTCGACGACACCTCGGTTCAGGAGTTGACCGAGTTGCGTTTCCTGATGGAGCCCGCGCTGGCCGCCAAAGCAGCCGAACGGGCCAACGCTGACGATCTGGCGCTTTTAAGACAGTCCATTCGGGATCTTGCAGACAGCAAACGTGATCGCGTGAAGTTGGTAGCCTCCGACCTGCTCTTTCACCGCGCTATCTTCCAGGCATCCGGCAATCGGCTTACCGGCAGGCTCTTCCATACCATTCATCGGGCGATGCTGAACATGATGATGGTGACCTCGCAATTGGTCGACCTGGAACACACGGTGGCCTTCCATAAACCGATTCTTGCCGCCATCGAAGAGCGCAATGCAGACCTAGCCGCGAAGTTGATGACGGCTCATATCGAGGACGCTACTGCCTTGCTTGCGCAGAGCAGGGAGCAGGATTTTGCGCGCACGTTACGGACAAACTTGGCAAGCACGACGCTCGGGCTACAGTCTGCCAACCGGAGCCCACAACCTAGCCAGCGGAGGCGCACCCTCCGATAGGCGGTCCAAACCTCTCCATTGCATGTTGGTGCCAAGTTGATTTGTCTTGGCTTCTGCCAAGTAGAAGTGTCAGTGTAGAGCAGCCGCAGTCGTCGTGCGGTGGGGATGTGCGTAATCGCCGTTCTTTGGCGATTTCCACATCTCTACCGCGGCGGGCGCCGTTTCATTTTGCTCGTAGTCAGGGCCGTACGTGCGTCGCGGGCTCTTCTTGTAGCCGGTCTTTTCGCTGTTCGTCAGCACCTTCGTCTGTTGCCTCTGGTCCTGCTGTGCCTTGACGATGGCGAGCGCATGGCCCAGGCGCTTGTTCTCGACCACAGCCGTGTGTGTGACACGCTGCTCCTTGTTGAAGACGCGGAAGGGGAGTGAGAGACCTTTCCAGCGCACCTCCATTGGTCGGTCGAAGAAGTCATAGAGTTCGACGTACTTGCCCGCGAGTCCTTCGCTGATGTCGTTCCGTTCCAGGATGATCTGCCTGCGGTCGTACGACAGCGTGAGCTGTTCGGTCACGTAGCGCTGTTCGCGGTGCCCGAGGATTTCTTCCAGCCGCGTGGGTGCGACGTTCAGCTTGCGATGCAAGTCTTCACGTCGGGCCGCCGGCACGGAGAAGCGCTGGTTGAAGTGCTCAACGAATCCATGTAGGAAGGCGTTGCCGGCTGCCATGTCGCTGATGCCAGCGAGCCGCAACTCTTTCACGAGCCGATCCTGCAGTGTGCGGTTGACTCGCTCCACGCGACCCTTGGCCTGACTGGAGTTGGCGCAGAGGATCTCGATGTTTAGCTCGCACAAAGCGCGCCCAAACTGGGTCATGCTCTGCAACCCTTTCGAGTTCTGCTGGACAGGCCGGAACACCGAGTGCTTGTCGGAGTAGAAGGCGAGAGGGCAGCCATGGTCCTGCAGATAGCCGCGCAGCGCCTGGAAGTAAGCTTCCGTGCTCTCACTCGGAACGAAGCGTAGCTGCATCAGCTTACTGGTGGCGTCATCGATGAAGACCAACAAGGTGCAAGGCTCGGCTCGGCCTTCGAACCAGCGGTGGTCGCTGCCGTCGATCTGCACCAGCTCACCGTACGACTCACGGCGAAGGCGAGGCTGATGAAACGTTCGCCGCTGCTTGCGCGACAACCACAGACCGGCACCGGCCATCCATTTGCGGACGGTCTCCCGGCCAACGGTGATGCCGTGCCGCTCCTGAAGCGCTTCGGTGGCCAGCGTCGGCCCAAAGTCCCGGTAGCTCTGCCGGATCAGCTCGACCGCGTACTCACGGACACCGGCCTCGAGCTGGTTGTTGGAGGTTCGTCCCCGGGCCCGATGGATCAGTGCGCCTCCGCCGCCGTCGCGGTACCGCACCAGCAGCCGGTTCACCTGGCGATCACTGATCGCCAGCACTGTAGCAGCCGAAGCCACGCTTCGTCGTCCGGCCAGAACTTCCGTCAACACCTCAATGCGCTGCAGGTCCTTCGCACTCATCGCCACCAAGCCCATGCCTTTCGGACCCGAACCTGCGTGAGGAGATCGTGGAAGTGGCAGAAGCGTCCGCGGGCCCCGCTCTTCCATTAGTGCCTGAAGAACTCCAACGGCCAGGTGGGTCTTGCCTACGCCGATCGAACCTGTCAGCAGAAGGCCTGTGCCCCGCGTTTCGAGCGGATAGGACGCTACAAATTTCCGCGCCGTAATAAGAGCCGCGTGAATCGAGCGAGTCGCTCCATTGAAAGAGGTCTCGAATGATTCAAGCGAGCAGTGTTCATACCGCGGGGGAATCTGGCTACGGTTCCGTGTGCGTGCGGCTCGACGTTGAGCGCGACACTCACAGTCGCGGACTGCACGAGTCCGATCAGGCCGTTCCACCATTATCATGCCCGAGCGATCGCACAAAGAGCATGGAGGTGTAAGGGAGTTGTTCATGGGTAAAGTATCGCAGAAGAACCTGCTCAACGGCTCCGGAGTGCTCAGCAGCGTTGCGAATGCACTCCCTTGCGCAGCCCAGTCATCGTGGGTGGAGCCCACAAGAGCTACCTTAGACAGCGTAGATGCGCCCAAGGAGCACCACCATGCAGAAAGTCTTCCAGCTTTTCGTTCTCACCGTCGGCCTATCTATCGCTGCAACACCAACTCTCCAAGCAGAGCAGACAGCATGCAATCCACGTCCGGCAGCGAGCCCTTCGCGGACACTGCAGCTCATCGCCCAGGCTGTGGTGAGCTATTTGGTATTTTGATCGGAAGCATTCACTGGCACTTGACTGGTCCTAGCGGCGGCCCGGGGACAGCAGCCCGGGTCTCTAGACTGTCGAGGATCAAGTTGCGGCGAAACTTTGTAAGCGAAAAGAAGACGATTGCCGAGCGGGAGTGAGCCCAGCCCGTCCCAAGATGGACGAAGAACTCCAGGCCGACCGTGACACCGCAGCCCAACACAAGGAACGGATACTGCTCCTGACGCGCAAGTTGACGCTCGCTCACGAACCGAAGCCGGCCTCCTGAAGACGCAATCGGCACTCTAAGACAGGGGGTGAGTTCGCTCTCTAAACTCCAGAAGGGCATTGAGGAAGGGCTCTCCGAGGGTTCGCGCTCGAAGTGATTGCTGAGGCGCAGGTCGGTCTAGATCTCAGGGTGCAGGACCGTGACGCACCATTTTGCATCCGCGCGAACAGATCATTGAATCTTTCCAGAGAAAGGCCAAACAGAGTTCTCACAGTCCCAGGGCCCAGTCAAGTAGACCATCAACCATACGCATGCTTTGCTTTTACGGAACGGCCCTCTTGCGGACGTAAAGGGGCTCATCGGCATTCGTCGTACTCGTACTTCTTCTCCGACGTGGTCCTATCCTAAGCGCATCCTTTCTTAAACCTATTGCTTTAGAGGAAAGACATATAGACAAAAACTATAGGCTCCCTTAATGCAGATGCTTTTCGTCTACCGTGACATCCTTCGTAGCATTGCAGCATAGACTCGAATGGTGACAAATACGATCCTGGGACGGGGCGCGTCTCCCGTAACGGGAATGCCCTTCTGGTTGAGAAAGAGATTACCAATAATGTATGTGCTTCAGGCAATCTGAAAGCTTATAGTCCTAGTCATGGCCAGGTGCCCATTAGGTCACGGGCTGTTGAGGAATTTTCCAAATGTTGGCCTGATGGCGCTTGGCTTGACAGATATTTACTGTCTGTTCCTCGTGGCGCCGCTTGTACATTCCGGACACTCCGCTGTCTACCATTGGCATGGCAGTGCTCTAGACTTGTTCCTGCCCGTGTTCCTGGACGTGGTTGTTACTTGGATTGTGACAGTCGTCTTACTGCTATTCGCGCTTCCAACTGGGAAAGCACGCATTGCAGTCTGGTCGGGGATACTCCTATTTACGCCGCCTATCATTTCCAACAGCTGGGACCATGTGTGGGGCATGCCCTCCAGTTCGGTGACGTGGGTACTTTTTGTCAGCGCTCTTATCGGGTGCGTGCTTCTTATGTGGCGCTGGCGTCCTACGTTTAGTAGTCAATTGGACAGAATCGTTGAGATAGCATCGGCTGGGCTGCGTTACATTGGAGTCGGAGGAGCGCTCCTACTGTGCCAACTCGCGTGGCTGGGATGGCAGGCGCGGTCGCTGAATGATCGGTCACGGATGCATCACTCAGTGAAGGTTGCCGCCGGAAGCGAACATCCGCGCATCTTCTGGGTAGTATTCGATGAACTGTCCTATCAGCAGGTGTATGAACGGCGGTACGAAGGGCTGCAGCTTCCTGCGTTTGACGCACTGGCCGCAGACTCGACTGTCTTCACTCACGTTGTCCCCGCGGGAATATTCACAGACAGAGTGCTGCCCTCGTTGTTGTCGGGGAAACCGGTCGATACCGTTCGTTCTTCGCCCGGCGGGCACCTCTTGATCCATTCTCCTGACACGCGAAGGTGGCAGCCGTTCGACGAACATGAGACGGTCTTTCAGGATGCTCTAGACGCTGGCTACGGCACTGCGGTCGTCGGTTGGTATATCCCATACTGCCGGATCCTGTCGGACGTTCTCGATCAGTGCTTCTGGAGTTACGACACAGGTATCAAGAATGGCATGAACTCGAACGAGACTTTGCACAAGAATATGCTCCAGCCTCTAGCATATTTGATAAGAGGTGGAGCGTTGGACCGGCTTCTCGGGAGATTCCTGCCGGGCGCCGAGCCGGCTATTCATGATGCACAACTTCATATCGATGATTATCAGAGCCTCTCGGCTGCCTCCGACCAAGTGCTGATAGACCGCTCCGCGAGTTTTGTCCTCTTACACCTTCCCATTCCACATCTCGGGGGCATTTACAACCGGATGAGTGGACAGTTGACGACTGGCCCATCCACATACCTCGATAATCTTGTACTTGCAGACAAGTACCTTGCCCATCTTCGAATTTTACTTGAGCAGAGCGGCCAATGGGATTCTTCGGCAATCATCGTCATGGGCGATCACAGCTGGCGAACAGCCCAGATGTGGAAGGGTTCTTCCGTGTGGACAACCGAGGAAGAGAAAGCGAGTCACGGCGGAGAGTTCGATGACCGGCCCTTCTACACGGTCAAGCTGCCGGGTCAGAAATCAGGCTCTCACATCGATAGTCCCTACGCTGCGTTAACCACGCGTGCTTTGCTCGATGCGATCCTCAGGAAAAAGATCACTTCATCGCAAGAGCTGTCCGCCTGGGTGGAACAGAACCCTGTAACTCCGATCGACATTGCATTACGCACGACGATCAGGCCATGAGGACGCTGGGCTGATGGAGCAATGCAAGGAGGATGTTTGGCGAGTCAAGAGGTTCCTTCAAGTATTTGGCGATAGTAGCGCTCGTAGGAGGTGATGATGGTCGACGCGCAGAAGTTGTCCTGGGCGGTCTTGCGTGCGGCGGCGCGCATGGCTTCAAGGCGGGCGGAGTCAGAAAGGAGCCAGATGGCGGCTTTGCCCATGGCCTCGATGTCGCCGACGGCGCATAGGATTCCGTTGACGTTGTCTTTAATGAGCTCGGGGACTCCGCCGACGCATGTGGCGATGGCGGGGACGCGGCAAGCCATGGATTCGAGGGCTGCGAGGCCGAAGGACTCCATTTCTGAGGGCATGAGCATCAGGTCGGCGAGGGGAAGGAGCTCGTTGACGTTGTCCTGTTTGCCGAGGAAGTGGATGCGGTCGCGAACGCCTAGCTTGCGCGCGAGGTACTCAGCGGTGGAGCGATCGGGGCCATCGCCGATGAGCATGAGGCGCGCGTGCATGGCATTGGCGACGCGGGCGAAGACCTGGATGACGTCGCCGATGCGTTTGACGGGGCGGAAGTTGGATAGGTGGACGAGAAGTTTCTCTTCAGGGGCAGCGTAGAGGGGGCGGGTGGTGGCGATGAGTTCGGGTTTAGCAATATAGAAATCGCAATTGACGAAGTTGCGGATCACCTCGATGGGGTGTGTGACTTTGAAGGCCTGATGAGTGCGGTCTTTGAGGTAGGCAGAGATGGCGGTGACGCCGTCGGATTGCTCGATGCCGAACTTGGTAATGGGGAGGTACGAGCGGTCAAGGCCGACGAGGGTTATGTCGGTGCCATGGAGGGTGGTGATGAAGGGGAGGTGGATGCCGCGGGTGGCGAGCATCTGCTTGGCTAGGTAGGCGGAGACGGAGTGGGGGATGGCGTAGTGGACGTGGAGGAGGTCGAGGCGTTCCCACTCGGCGACTTCGGCCATGCGGGTGGCGAGGGCGAGGTCGTATGGCGGGTGCTCAAAGAGTGGGTAGTGGAACAGCTCAACCTGGTGGAAGTGGATGTTGGACTCGCGGCCGGTGAGGCGGAAGGGTGGGGAGGAGGTGATGAAGTGAATGTCGTGACCGCGCGCGGCGAGTTCGATGCCGAGTTCGGTGGCGACGACGCCGGAGCCGCCATAGGTGGGGTAGCAGGTGATGCCGATGCGGAGGGGGCGCTGGCTTGGAGTGGGCATTCGTCTTGAGTGTAGCGGTAATTGAGAGCAGGAAGGACCCGACGGCGAAGGCTGTCGGACCTGACTCAGCGGTCGAGGTCTCCATAGTGGATGAGTTGAGGCGCGGATGGGTGCGCAAGTATTTCAGGAACGATCTGGAGGAGGGCGCGGTACTCGCTCTCGCGGGATGCACGGAGGCGCGTCTTCTCGTTTGAGAGAGCGGGATCGACATGCCCTGGGTGGCAGCAAAGCTCGAAGAGGGTTTCGTTGTCGAACTGGAGAGAACCCGCGATGAGAGCACGGATCAGTTTGTCATCAAGAGCTCCGGTAGCCAGGATGCCCAAGGTTCCGGCGGTCGTAGTCTCGCCGCTTTCCGCGCGGATGAGTCTCCGGAAGGCGGGAGCGAGCCGATCCAGGAGCTTCATTTGAAGCTTGCGGGTGAGCGGGGAGGAGCGGCTGCTGAGTTTGCGGCTCCAGGCGGGCTCGAAGGGGTTGCGAAAGGCATGGACGCCACACCGTTTCGCGGTATGAAGGATAGGGGCAGCAATCAAGGGAAAGCTATGCGTGTGTTTGTGGGTGTCGATGTGAGTGACGTGGACTCCGGCGCTCTGAATGTGTTGGATTTGAGCCTGGGTTTCGCGAGCGAGGTCGTCGCGATGGATGGCGTTGCGGAGTGCCGCCTGGGCGAAATCGTAGATGGAAAAGCGGAGGCCATGAGGGTTGCGGAGGAGACTACGCCGGCCTTGTGAAGTTCGACGATGGCTCGGTTGATGCCGGGGGTGAGGCCGAAGTCGTCGGCGTTGATGATGAGGCGAGGCATGGCTGGGTCATTGTAGTAGGTGACGCTGTTGCGAGGCATGTGGGCAAAGTGCAGGAAGCGGCAATCTGGGGGAAGATCGGGTTGGCGGGAAACTCGACCAGATCACACCGCACTTTAATCTTGTGTTCTTTGGTTCAAAGGCTGTAGTATCAAATCATTCACTCGATTTCAGATTTGCACGGTAGTAAAGGCGCGAGATAACTAGGTGCCTAGCTGTCTCGTACAGATTCAAACTTCACGACCTTGAGCCGTTTGTGCTTTCAAGGCGTTCGAAGAACTGTCTGCAATTTCATGTAGCCGGCAGCACTCACTTCTAAGCCAAACACGTCACTGTCTAAGATCAAGGGAGATGTTTACCTATGAAGGCTAAGATCCTTTACCTTTTTGTTGCCATGATGATGGGGAACTTGCTGGGCGCGACAGGACTGGCGGCGCAGCAGACCCAGGCCTCGCTGACCGGACAGGTTCTCGATCCGCAAGGCGCGTCGGTGCCGGCAGCGACGGTGACGATCACGAATACGGATACGGACATCGTTCGGGTGACGCAGTCGAATGCGGCGGGCCGGTATGTCGTGACCAGTCTGAATCCGGGGCACTACTCAGTGACGGTGAAGGTTACGGGATTTTCAGAGAAGGTGCTTACGGGAGTTGTGCTGGCAGTTGGACAGGATGCATCGCTGGATATTCCTCTGGCGCTGGGGTCCAGCAATGATGTGGTGACGGTGACGGCGGAGGCGGCGATTACCGATACTGAGAGCGCGGCGCAGGGTACCGTGATCGATAATCAAGAAGTTGTGGGGCTGCCACTTAACCAGCGAACGTTCTACGGTCTGGCGCTGCTTTCTCCGGCCGCTTACATGCCAGGGCAGGCTTCGACGCTGGGGTTTCGCGGCGGATTCAATGTGGCCGGCAACAATGAAACGGCAAATACGTTTACGGTGAACGGTATCGATGACAACGACCAGAACGTGATGGCACCCTCATTTCGTCCGTCGGTCGAAGCAATCCAGGAGTTCAAGCTGCTGACCGGCGTGTACTCGGCGGAGTATGGGCGGACTTCGGGCGGGCAGGTGGTGGTGATCACGAAGAGCGGCACGAACGCAATTCACGGGGATTTGTTCGAGTTTATTCGTAATTCGCAGTTCGATGCGAAGAACTACTTCACCCTCCCGGGTACGCCGACTACGTTTCGGCGCAACCAGTTCGGCGGCACGGTAGGCGGACCGATCCTCAAGGATAGGACGTTCTTCTTCTTGAGCTACGAAGGCCTTCGCCTGGCGCAGCCTGTGGTCGGCAATACGTCGGTGCCGAATGTCGCGTTCCAGAATGGCGACTTTAGTTCGGTATGCACGAGCGGCTTCACGGGTGGCATCTGCAATACGGCGTCGCAACAGCTTTCAAACCCCGTGAGCAAGGTTCCTTATGCAAACAACCAGATTCCGACCAGCACGTTCGATCCGATCGGGCTGGCGATTCTTAAGCTGTACCCGCAGATCCCCGGGACTACGGCGATTGTGCCGTACACGTTCAATGAGAAGCGCATCGAGAATCTGGATGAAGGCTCGGCCAGGCTGGATCATAAGTTCTCCGACAAGGATTCAATACTAGCGCAATATAACTACTTCAATGACCCCTCGTTCGAGCCATCGTTGTCTCTCTGCTCTTCCGCGCTTGTGCCTGGTTCGGGCTGCACGCAGAATCAGATATCGACGCTGATCGGCATCAATGAGACCCACATCTTTGGACCACACTGGCTGAACGAGGCGCGTATCGGCTTCGATCGGCTGGAGCAGCCGCGCATCGGGCAGGACGACGGCAACACCAGTTTTCCGAAGGTTCCCGGAGCGTTCAGCGACCCGCATATCCCGGCAAACCTGCTCGGAGGCGCGCCTACCTCGACGGTTACGGGGTATGCCGCGATCCATCCTTATAACAATCTTCCGCAGCATCGCTGGGACGACCACTTCAACTTCGTGGACAACGTGACCTGGTCGCACGGCGCGCACAACGTCAAGTTCGGTGCGAACCTGCTTCAGGCACGCTACTCGGATCTGTATGTGGCGGATGCTACCGGGGTCTTCTCGTTTACGGGTGTCAGCGGTTCTACCAAGAACCTGACAACAGGCAACTCGGCGGCTGATCTGGCGCTGGGTTACGCAGCTACGGCTGCACGCAGCCCGACTGCTCCCGACATCCATGTCCGTTACAATTCGCTCGGCTTTTACGGGCAGGACGATTGGAAGGTAACGCCCCACCTGACGATCAACCTGGGCCTCCGCTATGAGGACTTCCTGCCGGTGACCGATACGCGCAATATCATGTCCAACTGGCTTTACCCCACCGCCGCGAATCCCGGAGGTACCATTGAGGTTGCCGGGCAGGGCGGTGTCGGCGGGGCAGTGTACAACAATGATGGCAATAATTACGGTCCGCGCGTTGGACTTTCATACCAGCCCTTCGGAACGGACAGTACCGTTCTTCATGCATCCTATGGCGTGTTCTACAACTCACCCTCGATTGGGAACGGCGCTTTGCTTTCTCTGGGGCTGAACGTACCGTTCCGTCTTGTGCAGAGCTTCAACAGCACGCCGAGCGCACAGGCCGTGCTCAGCACGAATCCGTTTCCCAGCGTGCCCGGCGCAACCCCGAACGGTACCGCCGCGCTGCCCTTCACCAGCGTTGCGCCCACAGGGATCGATCCGAATTTCCGCACGCTCTACATGGATGAGTACGGGGCGGATGTCCAACAGCAGATTACTCCGACGATCGTTCTGACGGTCGGCTATATCGGCAACGAAGGCGTGAAGATTCCTCGTCCGATTGCAGCCAATCAATACATTAACCCGGTGCCGACGTATGGAGGCAGCACAATTATTCCAGCGGGCCAGCAGCCGAACGGAGTGACTTCGACGAAACCGATCTCCGGGACCTCGGCGGGAATACCCAACCCTCTGGGCGTGCCGGGCGGTACGGGGCCTAACCCTATCTACCTGCAGTGGGGCAATATCACCGAGTATGTGAGCGTGGGTCACTCCAGCTACAACGCGATGACGGTAAAGATGCAGAAGAGCATGGGTAATGGCGTCAGCTTCATCCTGGCGTATACCTGGGCCAAGTCGATCGACAATGCGGCGGGTTATGCGAGCACCAGCCAGGCGTCGTCGGGTACGCCGCAGAACTCCTATAACCTGCAGGGGGAGCGCGGGCTCTCCGACTTCAACGTAGGCAATCGTATAGCGTTGAGCCCAGTGATCGAGCTGCCATTTGGACGAAGCAAACCGTATTTCAACCAAGGCTTCGCGTCGCATGTGGCGGGTGGGTGGCAGCTGTCCGGTATCTACCAGTACGATAGCGGCCGGCCGTTTACCATTGCCAGTTCGCAGAACCGGTCAGGGTCTGTGTACGGGGTTGACCGGCCGAATGTGGTTGGAGATCCGAACGCTGGTCCGAAGACGGTGGCGCAGTGGTTCAACACCGCTGCGTTCACGCCGAACACCTATGGAACGTTCGGCAACGAGCGCCGCAACGCGCTGATCGGTCCGAATCTTTCGCAGCTGGACGTCGCGATTCAGCGCGGGTTCGCCATGACGGAGCGGTATGTGGTCTCGTTCCGAGCGGAGGCATTCAACGTGTTCAACAAGGCAAATTTTTACAACCCACTCGGCACCTCGTCGACAGGGCAGTACATCCCGGCCTCGACCGCGACAGGCGCTCTGAACAGCAATGCAAACTTCGGCAAATTGACGCAGGCCGGCGATCCTCGCTCGATGCAGTTCAGCGCGAAGCTCACGTTCTAAAGCGGCAAGAGGAAACAGCCACACCGAGTTGTCGCTCGGCGTGGCTGCTCGTTTGCGTCAGGACTTGCGGTTTACCGGCGGTATGACCATCTCGGGGGTGAGGGTGGGCTTGCGCAGGTGCCACTCGGTGGCTTGCTCGTAGGCGTGGGCGAGGGCGAGGACCTTGCCCTCGGAGAAGCGTGGGCCGGCGATCATGAGGCCGATGGGCAGGCCGGTCTTCGAGAAGCCGCAGGGGATGGAGATGGCGGGTATGCCGAAGACGTCGAAGGGGCGGCAGTTGTTGTCGATCTCAGGTTCGCGAGGCTTCGGGTCTTCTTCGCGGCTGAGCGCGTCGTTGATGGTGGGAGGGAGCAGGCGCATGGTGGGAAGGACCACGAGGTCGAAGTCGGTGAAGGCGTCGTCGATGGTTCGGCGGATGCGGGTGAGCTCCCAACTGGAGTCAATGTAATCGACGACTTTTTCAGAGCAGGGTTCGTGGGAGACGTCGTCGAGGCTGTTGACTCCGCCCTCGATGCCGCGCCGGATGCTGATGGAATAGCCTTGCCTGGCTTTACGGTAAAGCTGCAGGTGGTAGGCCTCGGTTTCGGCGTTGAGGGCCAGGGTGGAGAAGCCGTTCGTGCCGGGAAGTTGCACGTCTTTGATGGAGGCTACGAGCTTGGAGAGGACGGCTATGGCGGCTTCGATGGCGGAGGCGGTCTCGGCATCGAGGCGGTCGAAATAGGGCGCACGCGGGATGCCGAGGCGCAGCTTCTGGATGGGCTGCTTCATGGTTTGGGTGTAGTCTTCGCGCGGGTGCTCGATGCTGGCGACGTCGAGCTTGTCGTAGCCGGCCATTGCGTTGAGGAGGATGGCGGCGTCCTCGACGGTGCGGGTCATGGGGCCGCAGTGGTCTAGCGAGTAGGTGAGCGGAACAATGCCGCGAATGGAGACGAGGCCGTAGGTGGGCTTGAGGCCGACCATGCTGCAGTAGGCTGCGGGCATGCGGACGGAGCCACCGGTATCGGTGCCTACGGCGGCGATGCAGAGGTCAGAGATGACGGCGACGGCGCAGCCACCGGAAGAGCCCGCGGGGGTGCGGTCCGGCGCCCAGGGGTTGCGCACGGGGCCGAAGTAGGTGGAGGCGGAGGTGTGGCCCATGGCGAACTCGTGCATGTTGGCTTTGCCGAGGAAGACCGCGCCCGCGAGCTTTAGCTTGGCGGTGACGAAGGCGTCGTCGGTGGGAACGCGGTCGTCGAAGACCTGGCTGGCGGCGGTGGTGCGGGTTCCGGCGGTGTCGATGTTGTCTTTGAGGACGATGGGGATGCCGTGGAGGGGACCGCGGTATCTGCCGGACTTGGCTTCGTCGTCCATCTGGCGGGCCTGGGCGAGGGCTAGGTCGTGCATGACGGTGATGAAGGCGTTGAGCTTGGGGTTGTAGATGGCGATGCGATCGAGGAAGGCCTGGGTGAGCTGGAGGGAGGTCAGCTCGCGGGCGCGGAGGCGGCGGGCGGCCTCGGCGAGGGTGAGGGTGGTGAGGTCGTCCGGAGGTGCGGCGGCTAGGGCTTTGCTGAAGGGGTTCAAGAGAACGGAGGTAGCAATCGCCGCGCCCATCTGGACGAAGCTACGACGTGGGATTCTAGTCATGAGGGATCCTTTGCGGCGGGGATTCCTCATCGTCTCATGCCGGGTGCGCTCCGCGGCGTGCTTGCGAAAGAGCTATTTGCATCTCCCCCGCGGTTTTGCGAGAGGCCGTGATTTATAGTCCAAGAACCACCTCACTTCATTTGCATCCTGGAGACGCGTCCATGTTGATGTCAGCCCACGGTCGTTGGAAGGTATCTGCTTCCGTATTGTTCCTTTTCGTTACGCTTTCTATGTGGCGTTGCCGCGCAGCGAGAGCGCAGGAACCGGCGGCGGACGCTGTCGCCAGACCGGCCGCAGCGGCGGGAGCTCCGGCTGCCGCGACCGACGCATCGCCGTTCGGGTCGCCGAACTTTGCGCTGGATTCGCTGGCGAAGAAGCTGGATGACTTGCTGTGGTATCAGAAGATGGGCGACATCGCGGAGGTGGATAAGAGCGAGTATGCGGGGCTGCCGAACGCACATGTGAAGAAGCCAAAGGAGCCGGGGGCGACGAATCCGCTGCTGATCCATTGCTACACGTTTATTCCGAAGAATCTGGATCGGACGAAGAAGCAGCCGTTGATCGTGTTCGTCCACCAGGGGGTGCATGCGAGCCTGGATACTTCGATCGACGCGCACCTGGTGCGGGAGCTGGTGCAGCAGGGGTACTCGGTGGTGGCTACGGATTACCGCGGCAGCACGGGGTATGGGCGCGGGCTGTACGAGGAGATCGACTACGGCGGGCGCGAGACGGACGACGTGTTCATGGGGATGCAGTGGATGCTAAACCGGTATTCCTTTCTTGACCCGAAGCGGGTGGGGATCGTGGGGTGGAGCCACGGCGGGATGATTACGCTGATGAACATCTTTGCGCATCCGCACGACTATGCGGTGGCGTATGCGGGAGTTCCGGTGAGCGACCTGATCGCACGGATGGGGTATGAGACAGATGCTTACCGGAAGATTTATTCTGCGCCGTACCACCTGGGGGAGACCGCGCATGACGATATTGCGGAGTACCGGAAGCGCTCGCCGGTGAACCATGCGAAGGAGCTTGATACGCCGCTGCTGATCCACACCAATACGAACGATGAGGATGTGAATTATCTGGAGGTGGAGCACCTGATTCAGGCGCTGAAGTTCGAGGGTAAAAAGTTCGACTATAAGGTGTACCAAGATGCGCCGGGTGGGCACTACTTCAACCGGATGGATACACCTCTGGCGCTGGAGTCGCGGCGGGAGGTTTATCTGTTTCTGGCGAGGTACTTACGACCGGATGCTGGGGTTCGTTAGGGGTACCCCCCTCCCCCCTTTTTGCTGCAAAATATTCAAAACAAATGACTTAGTTTCGTATCTAGAAGGTTAACAGCGGCAAGATATTCATTCTATTGGAGTTATAGCTAAAATATTGAAAGCAAACGGGATAGGGTTGGAATCTGCTGCCTGGATGTTTTCTGATCTGACTTAATTGTACGCGCTTGGCGAGGGTGACTACGCCAACATAATTTCTTCGGTAAGTTGCTGATAGGAGAGAGGTTAAGGTCGAGTGGGTAAGTTTTGGGGCTTGACATGCGGATTTGCTGGGGTTTTTGGCATGGGGATTTACAAATTAGCGCGTAAGTTTAAGCGAGGATGGGCAGTTGCAGGTCGGAACAAACCCATGGCCGCCTGTGCTGAAGGCATACCCCAGGGGCTAAAGCCCCCGGACCTTCCGTTGGGACTTGAGAGACCCAAGGCTGAAGCCTTGGGCTACCTAGAAGCGAGACCCTGAAGCCTTGGGCTACCTAGAAG
>CAXTPN010000006.1:37162-37515 GCA_964246125.1 uncultured Acidobacteriaceae bacterium | reverse complement strand
TGGGGGGGCCCGGCCTGGCGCTGTGGAGGCTCGTCGGATATGGCGGCCGCCGAGGGCGCGACGGAAGCCGGAGCGTCGGTGGAGGCGGGGGACTCCGGGGGAGGAGCTTCTGCTTTGGGCTCGACGGTGACGGATGCGGCAGCGGCTGGGTCTGGGAGCGTCTTCGGGCTCCACTTTTTGCGTTCGGGAGCCCCCGGTGACGCTATAGGGGCGGGCTCCTTGGCGACTGTTGCCGGAGAGGCTGGTTGCTCTGAGCTTGCGAGCGGCGCAGCTACTTCAGGCTGAACGGTTTTCCGGGGGGACCATTTTTTGCGTTCGGGGGGATTGAGGTTGGCTGCTTGCTCTGTTCCGGT
>CAXTPN010000006.1:35515-37152 GCA_964246125.1 uncultured Acidobacteriaceae bacterium | reverse complement strand
CGGCGTGCGGGGACGCCGGCGGCGCCGGGGGGGCATCGACGAGTTGCGGGGCTGGAGCGGGAACGGAAGTAAGTGTATCGACGAGGTCCGCTGATGCGGCTGGGATGCCGGGTGTCTGCTGACCGGTTTTCTTGCGCACGCCTTCCAGTAGAAGCTCGGCGACATCCCTGACGACGACGGGGTCGTCGCCTTTGCCGGGCGTGCTTTCGAGCATGCTTTTGCAGAAGGGGCAGCCTACGGCGAGGACTTTGTCCTGCGCTCCTTCGACCGCGCCGAGGGTGCGCTGGGCTTCGGCATAGCGGTTGTCGGAGATTCTTTGCGAGCCGGGTTCTTCTTCCTTCCAGAACTGGGCTCCACCGGCACCGCAGCAGAAGGAGTTTTCGCGATTGCGATCGAGCTCGACGACTGAGTTGCTGAGGATGTTGAGCAGGTTGCGCGGAGCGTCATAGACGCCGTTGTGCCGGCCGAGGTAGCAGGGATCATGAAAGGCGACCGTGGTAGAGGGGGAGGCATGGGCCGTGAGCCTTCCGTCGGCGACGAGGGACTCCAGATATTGGGTGTGGTGCATGACTTTGTAGTTGCCGCCGAGCTGGCCGTACTCCTTGCCGATGGAGTTCATGCAGTGCGGGCAGGTGGCGACGATGAGCTTGGGGTTGAGGGCGTTGAGGGTGGCGACGTTGGTGTCGGCGAGCTGACGGTAGAGGTATTCGTTGCCGGCGCGGCGGGCGCTATCGCCAGTGCAGCACTCTCTTTTTCCAAGCACGGCGAAGTCGACGCCAGCGTGGTCGAGCAGTTGAACGAAGGCGCGGGCGGTCTTTTGCGATTGCGGGTCGTAGCTGGCCGCGCAGCCGACCCAGAAGAGGACGTCGGGGTCAGGGTTCTGGTCCGTGGTCTTGACGTTGAGGCCGTCGGCCCAGTCGAGCCGCTTGTCGTGGTTGATGCCCCACGGATTGCTGGAGCGCTCCATGCCGCGGAAGGCGGTTTGCAGTTGAGCCGGGAACTCGCCTTCGATCATGACCTGATGGCGACGGATGTCGATGATGTCGAGCATCGGCTCATCTTGCACGGGGCAGACCTCTATGCAGGCTCCGCAGGTGGTGCAGGCCCAGGCGGCTTCGGCCGAGAGCGCGAAGGAGAGCAGGGGGTTGGGGCTGGGAGCGCCGGATTCGAAGCCAGCGAAATGCTTGTTGAGGTCGTTCAGCTCCATGCGCTTGTTGATCTCGAGGGCGGAGGGGCTGAGGGACTTTCCCGTGGCGGTGGCGGGGCAGACATCCTGGCAGCGATTGCACTGGATGCAGGCATAGGCGTCGAGGAGGCGGGGCCAGGCAAGTTCTTCGAGCTTGTTCGCGCCGAGGGCAGGTTGCTCCGTCTCAAGGTTGAGTTCCATGGCCGGAAGCACACCGGAAGGCGCTTCTCGGGCAACGAAGTACTTGGCCGGCGCCATGAAGATGTGGATGTGTTTGGAACGGGGAAAGTAGGCGAGAAAGGCGAGGACGCTGCCCAAGGCTCCCCAGTATCCGAAGACGCGCCAAGCCTCGGCGTTGGCCGGGTTGATGAGATGGGAGAGCAACGACGCGAAGGGCTGGAAGCGATCGGTACCTTCGAGGGCGAGCTTTGCCGCGGAGCCGGTGGCGCGG
>CAXTPN010000006.1:19028-35505 GCA_964246125.1 uncultured Acidobacteriaceae bacterium | reverse complement strand
CGGCTGCCTACATGGAAGAGGATGAAGGTGGAGACGATGATTGAGTCGAAGCGGACGTAGCCATTTTTGACGTCTTTATGCAGCAACGTTCGATCGTTGAAGGTGAAGTCGCGGCGGCCGGGGAACAGAAAGCGGCGCAGGACGAGGGCTACGACTCCGATCAGAACGAGGGCGCTGAGGATGTCGGCGGCGAGGTTGTAGAGCATGGCCGCGGGCGTGGTGGAGCGAATGGCGAAAGGGAAGAAGCCTTCGGCGGCGTCGAGGAGATTGACCAGCAGATAGAAGGTGAAGCCATAGAAGATGAAGGAGTGAAAGAAGCTGACCCAGGGGCGCTTGCGAAAGGTGCGGCTTTGGGTGAGGGTGGTTATGAGCGCGTACCAGATGCGCTGGGGGATGCGATCGAAGCGCGGCTCGGAATCTTTGCGGCCGCGGGCGATGCGGCGGTACAGGTGAAACCAGGCGCGCGCTCCAAGTGCTGTGGTAACGAGGGCGAAGATCAGAAATGCAATTTGTTGCGTGGTGGAGAGCATGGTGAGCGCCTGTCACGTTCTGAATGTGCCTGCTGGAGGTGCGCAGCCTGCTTACTTCCGCAGTTTATCTATGATGGCGGGAACGATTTCCTTTACGTCGCCTACGATGCCGTAGTCGGCCGTTTTGAAGATTGGCGCGTCCGGGTCCCGGTTGACGGCGACGATGAACTTGCTTTTGCCCATTCCGGAGAGATGCTGGACAGCGCCGGAGATTCCGATGGCGAGATAGAGCTTGGGTTGCACGGTTTTTCCGGTCTGCCCGACCTGCTCGGCGTAGGGCCGCCATCCTGCGTCTACGACGGCGCGCGTGGCTCCGACAGCCGCGCCGAGGGCATCGGCGAGTGTTACGACCAACGTGTCGAAGGCTTCGGGAGTTCCCACGCCGCGCCCGCCGGCGACGACAATATCGGCCTCGGTGAGGGAGACGCGTTCAGTGGCGGCGGTCTGCCGGCTGACGACCTGGACGCGGCGTTCGGGCAGGGTGAGTTCCACGTCGTACTGCTCCGCGGGCTGGGGAAGCGGCTGCGCTATAGAGAAGGAACCCGGTTTGATGCTGGCGACGATGACAGGGCCGCTGGCCTGAACACGCTCGGTGACGCGCGCGAGGAAGCTGTAGCGTTCGGCCTCGAGGCTGTCACCTACATCTTGGAAGCTGATCGCGTCTTCGATCAAGGGCGCGTCGAGCCTGACCGCGACGCGCGGGCTGTACTCGCGCCCGCCACGGCTGCCGGCGATCAGGATCAGGGATGCCTCGCCTTCGACGGCTATCTGCGCGACCGCCGCCGCCCACAACTCGGGATCGTACCGCTCCAAGGCCGGCAGGTCGGCAACCAACACCTGGCCGGCGATGAGAGCGGCCTCAGCCGCTATCGTAGCCACGTTGCTGCCAAGCACGAGGATGGTGATGGGCGCCTCTCGGCCAAGCGTCCGAGCTGCCTGCGCCATCTCGTAGGTGCTCTTGCTCAACTTGTTGTTTGCATACTCAGCCACAATCAGAATCATGCGATGACCTTTGCTTGATTTCGTAGTAAATCGATGAGTTGATCCGCGGCGGATGCGGGGTCCTTGCCTTCGATCATGGTGCGGAGGCGCTGCTTGACCTGCACCTGGGCACCCATCAGCTTCAACTTTGGAGCTACGCCGAAGCCGGCGAGCGGCTCGCGCTTCATCTCTTTCTTCTTTGCCTTCATGATGTTGGGCAGGGTTGGGTAACGCGGCTCGTTGAGGCCTTGCTGGGTGGTGACGACCGCAGGCAGAGAGAGCGCAAAGGTTTCACTGCCTTCTTCCACATCGTGGGTGCCGGTGACCTGGCCGCCGTCGATGGCGAGGCGGGTGGTCCAGGTGGCTTGCGGCCAGTGGAGGCGTTCGGCGATGGCGGCGCCCAGTCCCTGGCTGTCCCAGTCGGCCTGCTGGCCGCCGCAGAGGATGAGATCTGCCTGTTCGCGTTGCGCGACCTGCGCGACTACACTGCTGACTGCGATCACGTCCAGCAGTTCCTCCGTTTCGACGAGGATGGCTCGGTCCGCACCCAACGCCAACGCGGTACGCAGGGCTTCCTCACTGCGAACGGGTCCGATGGCCATGACGATTACGCTGACATCGGGGAGCTTCTCGCGGAGGCGCAGCGCCTCTTCGATGCCATACTCGTCCATGGTGTCGACGACCAGCTTGCTGCCGGCCATGTCGACCTGTGCATCGCGAATCTTGACGTTCTCCTCGGCATCGAGAACTTGGCGGATCACCGACAGAATACGCATCTACTTCTCCCATGGCAGGTTGATCTGTCTCCTGCGCTTTCGCTTCCAGTTATCCGAATGATCCCCCGTCGAGGCGGACGGCTTCGACAGGCAACAGCGGCAACTTGCAATTGTAGCAACCAATACGCAGCGCGCTTCCGCGAGGTGCGCGGGACGATGATGTTCCAGCCAAGGTGAGGCAGCTTTGTTGGAGATGTGAAGATCGTAGCCGGCGACGGGGTTGAAAAACGTCGCAGCCTGTTCAAGCTTTTCCGCGCATGTAATTTGCAGGAGAGGACCTAGAGAGCACTCTCAATGGGGAGTCCGACATAATTTTCAGCCAGGGATTCTGCGGCGGCCTGTGAACTGGTGACGTAATCGAGTTCGGCAATCTGTCTGCGGTGGTCGAACGGATTGCCGGTGGGATCACGATGCAGCATGGATGTCATCCACCAGGAGAACCGTTGCGCCTTCCAGATGCGGCGAAGACATGTAGCTGAGTAGCGTCGCAGCGCGGAACCATCTCCACGACCATAGAACGCAGCGAGACCTTCGGACAGGATCTTCACGTCGGAGATCGCAAGGTTCATGCCTTTGGCGCCGGTTGGCGGGACGATGTGGACGGCATCTCCCGCGAGGAACAGGCGGCCATATTGCATGGGTTCGGTGACGAAGCTTCGCATTGGAGTGATGCTTTTTTGCAGAACACGGCCCTGGTTCGGCTTCCAGCCATCTTCAGACTCCAACCTTTGAAAAAGCTCGCTCCAGATGCGGTCATCGGACCAGTCGTCGATGTTGGCGGCTGGATCGCACTGCAAATAAAGTCGTGTAACGGTAGGGGAGCGCATGCTGAAAAGAGCGAATCCACGGTCGCTGTTCATATAGACAAGCTCGTCCTGCGAGGGGCTGGCGTCAGCAAGAATACCGAGCCATGAGAACGGGTAGACACGGTCGTAGGTGGTGAGAACGCCCGGCGGCACGGATGGACGGCTGATTCCGTGAAAGCCATCGCAACCGGCTATGTAGTCGCACCGCAGCTCGTGGTCTTCTCCGTTGCGCTGGAATCGGATGGCAGGCAGATCCTCGAGATCATGCAGGGTTACGCTGCTCACTTCAAAGAGAAGCGGCATGTGGGCTTGCTCCATAGCAGCGATGAGGTCTTTCACGACTTCGTGCTGCCCATAGACCGTAACTGCCTTGCCAGTCAGCGCTTCCATGTCGATGCGGTGGCGCTCGCGATTGAAGCCAAGTTCTATCCCGTGGTGCAGAAGCCCTTCGCGACGCATGCGACCATCAAGACCCAGTTGTTGAAGCAGGTCGACGGTACCTTGCTCAAGCACGCCGGCGCGCACACGGCCCTCAACATAGCTCCGGCTACGAATCTCCAAGACGGTGGATTCGATGCCGTGGGCATGCAGCAGGTGGGCAAGCATCAAGCCGGCCGGCCCCGCACCCACGATTCCGACTTGTGTTTTCAGTTTCCGCACTGTATCTCCATTGTGAAAGCGAACTGGCCTAGATCGGGTAATGTCGAGGCGTGTTTTGGATGGTGACCCAGCGGAGATCAGTGAACTCGGCAATGGCCGCCTTACCGCCAAAGCGTCCGTATCCGCTCGCGCCCACGCCGCCAAACGGCATCTGAGCTTCGTCATGCACCGTGGGTCCATTGATGTGGCAGATGCCTGAGTGAATGCGCGCGGCGAGACCTAGCGCGCGCGAGACATCGCGGCTGAAGACGGCCGCGGATAGCCCGTACGGAGAGTCGTTCGCGACGCTTACCGCCTCGTCGTCGTCCTTAACACGGATGACGGCGACCACGGGGCCGAAGGACTCCTCGCCATACAAGCGCATGGAGCTGGTGACGCCATCGACCACGGTGGCCTGCGCGATGGAGCCTGAGACGCTTCCTCCAGCCGGGATCTCCGCGCCGCGCGAGCGAGCATCGTCGATTAGCGATTGCAGCTTGGCTGCCGATTCGCAACTGACCATGGAAGCGAGAACGGAATCCTGAGCGGAAGGATCGCCGGCTGGAAGTGTTGCGGCCTTCTTCGCGAGCTTCGCAACGAACTCGTCAGCGACAGATTGGTCGACGATGATTCGCTCCGTCGACATGCAGATCTGCCCCTGATTGAAAAACGCTCCGAATGCCGCGGCTGAAACGGCTTCATCGAGGTCTGCGTCGGAGAGGACCAGGAAGGGAGCCTTGCCGCCCAGCTCAAGCAGCGCCGGCTTCAGATGCTGCGCGCAGAGTTCTGCGATGCGGCGGCCAACATTGGTGGAACCGGTGAAGTTGACTCGCCGGACCGCAGGATTCGTTACGAGACGCTCGACGATGCGAGCTGCATCCGCCGGCGCGTTAGTGATGACATTCACGACTCCGTCACCAAGCCCGGCATCATGAAGCGACGTGCCGATGAGGCGGTGAACCGCCGGGCAAGCTTCAGACGCCTTAAGCACCACTGTGTTTCCGCAGGCCAGCGGCATGGCCAAGGCGCGCACGCCGAGGATCACCGGCGCATTCCAAGGCGCGATGCCCAACACGACACCCGCAGGCTGACGCACCGCCATTGCAAGGTTTCCAGGAATGTTCGACGGGATGATCTCGCCGGAGATTTGAGTTGTCATCGAGGCGGCTTCGCGCAACATTCCGGCGGCGAGCATGACATTGAAGCCGTACCAGCCGGGCGCGGCCCCGGTCTCCTGCACGCCGACGGCAATGAATTCGGGTGCGCGCTGCTCAAGCAGGTCCGCCGCCTTGAGAAGATGCCGTCGCCGTTCTCCGGGCCCTATGTCCGCCCACTTGGAAAACGCAGCCTGGGCCGCGGCTACGGCGTCGTCAGCGTCTTGTTCCGTCGCAGCGGAGGCGCGTGTGACGGCGGCATTCGTGATGGGATTGAGACGATCAAACGTCGCGCCGTCGGCGGCGCCCCGCGTAAACCCTCCGATCAACAACTCTACATTTTGCATAGCAACCCTTCCCGATTTGCTGTTTTCCAGAGGCATTTCTAAGCCTCTTGAACCGCGACACCACAGTACACGAAAATCGTTATATACAACAACGAACTTACGTGAAACGATGCTGGAATTATTTCGGTGAGGCTGCCGCAACTCACCTGGATGGTACTGTCGCGCGCAACTGCATGGGAGCGGACGGCATTTCAAAGGGAAAGGTTACAAATGAATGATTCGAGCGTAAGCCGGCGCAAGTTCTTGCTTTCCGGAGCCGCAGTTGCCGCCTGCGGGCTGCGTCCCAGAACAGGTTGCGCGCTCGACGCGGAGATGCCCGTGGTTGCGACCGCCGCGGGCAAAGTGCGCGGCAAGAACCAGGATGGGGTCTCGGTGTTCAAAGGTATTTCGTATGGAGCCTCCACCGGAGGCGCACGCCGCTTCCTGCCGCCTTTGCCTGCCGCTGCATGGACCGGCGTAAAAGACGCATTCACGCCGCCAGCGACGGCAGCCCAGCGAAGCGGCGCTCTTGGGCGGCCGGGAATGAACTTCGCCAGTGAAGATTGTCTTGGGCTAAACGTTTGGACTCCTACCCTCGAGCCTAAGGCGAAATTACCTGTGATGGTGTGGATGCATGGCGGAGGCTTTGAGGTGGGGTCGGGATACGGGCCCGCGACGGACGGCACGCATCTCGCCAGAACAGGGGAGGTCGTTGTCGTATCGCTCAACCATCGACTAAATATGTTCGGGTATCTCTATCTGGGGGAGATCGCAGGAAGCGAATATGTGGAGTCGGGCAACGCGGGCCAACTCGATCTGGTCCTCGCGCTTCGGTGGGTCCAGGCGAACATTGCCGCATTCGGAGGGGATCCGGGATGCGTCACAATTTTCGGCCAGTCGGGTGGCGGCGGGAAGGTGAGCACGCTGCTTGCGATGCCTTCCGCGAAAGGTTTGCTGCACCGCGCAATCTCGCAAAGCGGAGCAATGCCTTACGTCAGCACGAAGGAACTCGCACAGGAGTCCGCCGAACGGCTGATGAAGCAACTTCATTTGAAGGCAGGCGACTGGCCGCGGCTGCTGGAGCTTTCAACCTCAACATTGCTGGACGCCTATGAGGCGTGTGGCGGAAAAGAGCCTTTCTCGCCGGGAGCCCGTATGCAGTGGGCGCCGGTCGTGGACGGCGTGTGCTTGCCGACGCAACCATTCGAACCGAACGCGCCCGCCATGACCGACCACGTTCCAATGATGGTCGGCACATGCCGGACGGAACTGACGGCGTTCAAGCCGCCTTCGCTCATCCATGATGGAGATGTCGTCGAGAAGATTGCAGAGACGGTCGCGCTTGGACGAGACGAGGCCGGCGAGTTGTGTCGCGTGTATAAGCAGAACCACCCGAACGCTTCCGACTATGAAGTCTATGCGCTCGCAGTCAGCGACCGGATCTTCCGCATGGCGTCTATCCGAACAGCGGAGCGCAAAGCCGCGCTGCGCGCCGCGCCCGCATTTCTGTATCGCTTTGACTGGCGAACGAACACAGGCGGGGGGGCAGCGATGACTCCACACGGCGTGGAGATTCCTTTCGTCTTCCGAAATGCGGTCTTGACGCAGAAAGTGGACGGCGGGCGGGACTACGGGCCGTTGGAAGATGCGATCAGCCGCGCGTGGATATCATTCGCACGGTTCGGAGATCCCAATCACCCCGGTCTCGCCAGGTGGGCAGCTTACGAGGCTTTGCCTGGGACAACCATGCTCTTCAACGAGACTAGTGTCGCCTCGCCTCACCCAGACAAGGCCGATATTGCGGCGCAGGCCAAATTGCCGCTGTATCAGATGGTTCGCGGCTTCTGAGCTTTTCGGCGAAACGACCCATTTTGTGTTCTCCAACATAGCGAAAAGGTCAATAAGAAATAGTTATAGACATAACATAGTTAAAGTGGCTATGATCCGTTTCCGAAGCAGAAGGCGGTTTGGGCCTTCGCTCTAAATTGCTGTCGGAGGAAACGATGATTTTCTCAAAGGGTCTGCGCATCCTGGTGGCGCTTGCAGCCGCAGTCGTTCTAGTGGAGCCGACACAAGCTCAAACTGCAAACACAGGCGAGCTGACCGGTACTGTTCAGGACAGCACGGGCGCGATCCTGCCCGGCGCAGAGATCAAGGTCTTGAATGAAGCTACGGGGGAGGCGCGTAACGTTGTCAGCTCCACCAGCGGCGTTTTTGTCGCTCCGCTGTTGAGCCCCGGCATCTATACCGTAACGGTCGCGAAATCCGGCTTTAAGATAGCCGAGCGTAAGGGCATTCAGATCAACGTTACCGAGATACAGAATCTTCCGGTGCGGTTGGATATCGGCTCGGTTGCAGAGACAGTCGAGGTGTCCACCGATGTAGCGCTGGTGCAGGCGAGTTCCGCCGCTCTGGGTTCGGTCGTTGGGGAGAAGGAGATCAGCAATCTGCCCCTGGTCACCAGAAATTTCACGCAGATTTTAGGCCTTGAAGCAGGCGTTCAAATGCCTGTGACGAATGCCGCCGAAGTGGGGCGCGGAAGCGGGAGTTCGACCGGCGGCAGCAATTCGATCACGGCGGGATCGAAGATAGCTCACGGCAACCGGCAATACGATAACGACTTTCAGATCAACGGCGTCGAGGTCAACGACAACCAGGGCAATGGTGTGTTGGGCGGCGTCGACGTCACGGGCGGCATCCCTACTCCAAATCCGGACACCATCTCAGAGTTCAAGGTGCAAACGGCACAGTATGACGCCTCCTTCGGCCGGAACGCGGGCGCGCAAATCAATGTGATCACCAAGGGCGGCAGCAATCAGGTCCATGGCTCGATCTGGGAGTACTTTCGGAACGAAGACCTGAATGCCAATGACTGGTTCCGGAAACTCGCAAGGCAGCCGCGCGGGAGACTTCGGCAGAACCAGTTTGGCGGCGCCGTAGGTGGACATATCCTACCGAGCAAGCTTTTGTACTTCGGCTCTTACCAGGGAACGAAGCAATCGAATGGCGTGGCCGCGGCCTGCTCTTCGAGTGTAACGGGGCCGGCCAATCTTACAAACGATCGCTCCGCCGCCGCGCTGGGCCTGGCCTTCGGCGGGCAGGCGGGAGCAAACGGCGGCACGGCGGTGGCTGCCAACGGATCGAACATCAACCCGATTGCGCTGACCCTGTTGCAGTACAAACTTCCGAACGGCGCATACCTCATACCGACGCCGCAGACTACGCTTGGAACATCCGGTTTTTCATCCTTCAGCGTGCCGTGCAGCTATTCGGAAAACCAGTTCATCGGCAATCTCGACTACATCCAAAGTTCACGCAATGTTGTTCAGGCACGCTTCTTTTTCGACAACAGCAACCAGTCGACCTCGTTTCCTTCCGCCAATGTCCCGGGGTTCGACCAATATGTGGTCAACCGGTACCGGGTCGGCTCAGTGACGGACACATTTTCGATCACATCGCGGCTCGTCAATGAAGCTACTTTCGGACTTAACTCATCGATCGTAAAAAGTCCGGGCCATAGTCCAGTAACCTACCCTGATCTCGGAATCACGAGCCCGGTACAGGGCGCGAAGTTCCTGGCAATCAGAATTACAGGATCTTATGCACTCGCGAGCGGATTCGACACGGCGGCGAACCATCAACTGGCCTACAACTTCAACGACCTGCTGTCGTACACGCAGGGACGGCACACCTTCCGGTTTGGCGCCGGCTTCATTCGTCAGCATATCGATCCCTCCGGTGTTCAGACCCCGAACGGGTTGACCTTCAATAGCTTTCCAGACTTTCTTCTCGGCCTGCCGGGAGGCTCCGCCGGGAATGGAACGGCGTTCAGCAATGTTTTTACGTCGAGCTCGCTTGGAGGTTACACAGGGAGACAGTATCGGGGCTGGGATTTCGATGCGTTCGCACAGGACGACTATAGAATCAATGACCGGCTGACGGTGAACCTTGGTGTCCGCTATGAGTACATCGGGCAGTTCTCCGACAATCTGGGACGAAATGCAGCGATCAACCCGAGCCTCATCAACCCTAATCCACCCTCGACGGGATCTCTTGCCGGCGTTGTCGTGGCTGCGAATTATCCCGGCGGCACCGCAAGTCTGCCGGCCGGCGTGACCGTTTCCAGCAATAACTTTGCGAGCTACGGGGGCCATCCAAGTACGGTCGGGCCTCGCATCGGCTTCGCCTTTGCGGAGACGCCGAAGTTTGTCACGCGAGGTGGATACGGGATGTTTTATTCAACGCCCACACTGCAAAATTTCTTTCAGTCAACACAGGGACAACCCTGGTCGCAATCCATTTCGAGCACGGGAGCCGCAAATGTAAATGCATCGTTTGCAAATCCATATCCAGGCTCCAACCTGACTCCCACTTTTCCGACCTTTCTTCCGTATTCGCCCACTACCGCGCTTTCGCAACCTACTCAAGACCCGAACGTACGGCCCGGGATCGTGCAAACGTTCAGTCTCAACCAGCAGTCTCAGTTTACAAACAGCTTTGCGCTCGAGATCGGGTATGTCGGATCGCTGGGACAGCATCTGCTGAACAATCGTTATATCAATGCGGCGGGATTCGCGACCGTCGCTGCGCCGATTCGTGGAGTCACGAGCAATTCAACGAGCAACATCGCGACGCGGGTACCGTATCAGGGCTTCAGTCCGTCGGGGTTCTATCAGGGGCAGACCGAAGCGCGAAACTGGTACAACGGGCTGGAAGTTACAGGGCGTAAGCGGTTAAGCTCTCACCTGCAAGCGCTGGTTGCTTATACATGGTCCAAGACGATCGATACCGAAGGCACGAGCACAAGTTCAGCGTCTTCGGCAGCCGCGCCTCCAGGAAATCCGAATGTGCCAAACCATATTCGCGGGCTTACCGATTATGATCGTCGCCACCGATTCGTTGCAAGCTACCTGTATGAGTTTCCGGCGATGAAGGGAGATGGCATGCTGAAGAACACGTTCGTAAATGGGTGGCAGCTTGCCGGGGTGACGACGATTCAAACTGGAACCGCGCTTACGCCGGTGACAGTGAACTCTAAGAACTACGCCGGCATTACTAACGATCTCGCACAGGTTTCCGGCGCTTGTCCGTCCGGTGGGGTTGCGACTAGCGGAAGCGTAAATTCCAAGGTGAGCAATTACTTCAAGACGAGCTGCTTCTCTACTGCGCCAATCGTCGACGGCAGCGGGACAACGGCTGTCACAGGTTTTGGCAACTCCGGCATCGGAACGGCGCGCGGTCCCGACCAAGACAACACGGATCTCTCGCTGCTGAAGCGGACGCATGTGAAGTTTCCGAACGAAAGCTCGAATGTCGAGTTTCGAACCGAGTTCTTCAATCTTTTCAACCTGCCGCAGTTCAACAATCCTGGAACGACCGTCTCTGCCGCGACGACCTTCGGCAAGATTACATCCACCAGCGTGAGCGCGCGGGTCGTGCAATTCGCTCTAAAATACAACTTCTAGCGGCAGATGCATGCGATCGCTGCCTGACGGAGTCCTTCTTATGAAGACCTCGATCGGACCCATATTGCGGTGTTTCAGACGGTGCCTCCGAAGAGGCGCGATGTCGTTGCCAGCTTTGTTGCTGTTGGTGAGCATCGCAATCCTCAGCCAATCTCAAAGCGCGCAGAGAGAAGTCGTCATCAAGACGGCCAACCAGGACGCTCAACACGCGCCCGGAGCCAAGGGCGATGTCGCCGGCCAGGTACCCTCGCAACATGAGCAGGCGATGGAGTCGCCGGCGCCGAAGAGTACCTATTCCATCGCTGGTCCTGTGGATGAGAAGACGGGCTACTGGGCCACGGGTCAGCAAGGTGAGTTGCCACAAAGCGCGCAGTATCAGGATCCCACTGGCGCGCTCGGCGTCATCAATGTAGATGGCCCAATTCAGACTCAAGGTCATCCGTTTTTTACCCCGATGGGCACCAACGGACGAGCCTGTGTCACATGCCATCAGCCGGCAAACAGCATGAGCATTTCGGTCGCCACTCTGCAGCGCCGGTGGGCAGAGACGAAGGGGAAAGACCCTGTGTTTGCGCAGGTTGACGGCGCGAATTGCCCGAACCTGCCGCCGAATCAGAGTTCGTCGCATTCGCTGCTGCTGAAGTATGGATTGTTCCGAATTTTCCTGCCATGGCCTCCACGCGCGGCTGATGGCTCGCCTCTCGATCCGGAGTTCAATATAGAAGTGGTTCGGGACCCTACGGGGTGCAATACCAACAGCAAGTACGGCCTGAACAGCAAGAATCCGATCGTCTCCGTGTTCCGTCGGCCGCGTGTTGTCGCGAACATGAAGTATCCCATGGCCCCCTTCGGGCTGTGGTCGCCGAAGACAGGCGAGGTGTTGCCGGTCGACCCAGAGACGAAACAGCGTTTGAACCTGAACATTCTGGCGGACAATCGCCAGCCGACGTTACAGGCTCAAGCAGTCGACGCCTTTTTCAATCACGAACAGGCGGCTACCAAGCCAAGCAAGGAGACGCTTAAAAAGCTTGCCGACTTCGAGATGCAGATTTACTCGGCCCAGAGCGTCGACAAACGCGGCGGCAGCCTGACCGAAGGCGATATACATGCTGGTCCGCAAGCACTCATCGACGGAAAGACCGCTGTTCTGGGATCGCATGTGGGGGACTTTCCAGAGTTGGACGGATGGAAGACAGCATCCGCCCTGGGCAAACCCTCTTGGGACCGCAACACACCCGTCGGCAAGTTTCCCGCTACCCGGCCGGGCCAGGAAAAAGAGACAGCGGCGGAAACAGCGTTTCGCGACTCAGTCGCGCGTGGCTATGAAATGTTCATGGAACGCGACATTATCATCAAAAACGTATCGAACTACAACACGATCGGTCTCGGCAATCCTTATAAACAACCCTGCGTCAACTGCCACAATATGCAGCGCACGGGAATGGATTCGTCTCCCGGCTTCATGGACCTTGGCACCGTCAACCTGCCCACGGCTGATCCTCAGCCCTGGCTTCCACTGTTCAAGGTGACATGCAAGACCTCCGCCACGCCTCATCCATTCCTTGGTCGCGTGATCTATACCCATGACCCAGGACGCGCCCTGATTACCGGCAAATGCGTGGACGTGGGATCTATCAACATGCAGCAAATGCGCGGCCTCGCAGCGCGCGCGCCCTACTTTTCAAACGGCCGGGCCGAGACGCTGCGGGACGTCGTCGTGTACTACAACAAGCGTTTTAACATGCACTATACAGAACGGGATATTCAGGACATGACTAACTTTCTTAGCGTTCTCTAGGAGCGAGTATGAATCGCCTTCCTCGATTGCTCATGCTTTTTTCGGCGTTCGCCGTCGCACACGCACAATTTGTATCTACGATGCCGGACAAGGTGCTGCCTGTGGATGCGAAGAACGCGCGCAGCTTTGTCGCGTGCCCGATTTTCCGGGATACCGTACGGCAGTGCTGGCTGGCAAAGAGCCAAGGGACGACGTACTACATCGATCCCGGTACGGGATATCGTCCGCAACTCGGCTTTCGCGTGCTGGTGGAGGGCACCGTATCGTCCGAGCCGAATGCGTGCGGCGGCGTGGTGCTTAATCCTGTACATATTACCGTGCTGCCGGAGCGGACCCCGTCCTGCAATACGATTTTGCCGGGAAAGGGATTCGCACCGCCGCCAGTTCGGAACAACTTCGGTTATGTAAAGCACGCCGACGACCCGGCGCTACCAAAGTACGCACCGGGAGACGTACTACCGCTGCCTCCGCCTCCATACAAAAATGTTCATTACACAGTGTATTTTCCTTACAACCGTGCCTTCTTGCCCGAGGGGACAACGGAGGTCATCGTTGAGGCAGCGGCTGCGTACATCCGCGCGAGCAAGGCACGGCATGTCACCGTGACCGGATATGCCGGGAATAGCCTTTTGCAAAATAAGCAGACCTTAGTCGAACGAAAAACAATTGCGGAAGAGCGTGCGAAGCTGGTAGCCGATGCACTTAGAAAGCTGGGTGTGGATTCCACGACGCTTGCGGTGGATTGGAAGGCCGAACCTGTGTCCGGCGATGGCGTCAATGACCCAGACCACCGCAAGACAGTGATAGACATCGTTCTGTAGTGTGTTGCATTGCAAGAGAAGGCCACTTGTAGAATGGCCCGTCATTCGTAGTTTCAATGTTATTAAGTACGCTTGTAGGACTGGAGGCCAGGCTTGATGCTCTTTTCATCGAGAAACTGTTTCATTCCCTGGGCGCGACCATCCTCCGGATCGCGGTATAAGGCCTGATCGAGTTTTGCATAGAGGTAGTCTTCGTTTTGCTCCCAGGTCAACTCCCGGCAACGCTTGAACCCATGCTTCGCGGCACGCATGACAACAGCATTTTTGTCTGCCAGTTTCTTGGCCAGCGTGGTTGTGGCGTCACGCAACTCGCCGGCCGGAACGGCATAGTTTACGAGGCCCATCTCGGCAGCCTGGGCGCCCGTGAAGGTCTCGCCCGTCATGATGTATTCAAGGGCCTTGCGATGACCCATGGTATCCGCTACCGCCTTGCTGACGAGATTTCCCGGGGGGATGCCCCAGTTGATCTCGGACAGGCCAAAGACGGCCTTCTCGTCGGCGACGGCCAGGTCGCAAGCAACCAGCGGCGAGAATGCGCCACCGAAGCACCAGCCATTCACCATAGCGATGGTCGGCTTCGCGTACATGCGAAGCAGCTTCCACTGCCAATTGCAGGCATCGCGGCGCACCTTCTCCTGATAGATTTCAGGCTGACCATCCACCTCGCGAAAATATTCCTTGAGGTCCATACCGGCCGACCAGGACTCTCCGGCGCCTGTCAGCACGAGGACTTTTGCAACGGGATCGAGCTCAAGCGTCTCGAGCACATCGGCCATATCCTTGTTCAGGGTCGGGCTCATTGCGTTCCGCTTTTCGGGACGATTGAGGATTACCCACGCAATTCCGTCCTGCTGATCCAATTCCACCTTCACGGTCTTCCATCTGTCCTGGTAGCCTGGCATGAACTCTCCTAATTACATGGCAACCCGTATCTTTCAAGTGCCGACTCGCATAGTACACAATGTTACTGATAATGCACAAGGAATAATTGTTACTTGCGAAAACAATTATGTAAAATAACCTCATGCTGCCTTAAAGGCTAGCTCTTGTGCCAAACAGTGAGGTAAGTATGCCACTGACTTCAACACCAAAACGCATGGCGCTTGACCGGGTTCTCCGGCCGCGCTCGGTTGCGATTGTAGGCGCCTCCCCCACGCCTGGAACGTTCGGCGCCAGCGTGCTGGCGAACCTGGAAAAGGCACCTTACGCGGGCGAGTTCTTTCTGGTGAACCCCAAACGCGCGAGCATTGGGTCGCGGCCCTGCACTGCTTCGGTTGACGATCTGCCCGAGGGAGTGGACTGTGCCGTGCTGGCGATTCCGCGTTCCAGCGTCATTGAAACAGTGCTGGCCTGTTCGCGGCGCAAGGTTGGCGGCGTCATCATTTTCTCTGCAGGATTCGCCGAAGCTGGTGAAGAGGGGCGCGCTGAACAGGAGAGACTTCGCGAGATCGCGCTTCAAAGCGGCATGGTGATTGAAGGCCCGAACTGTCTTGGCCTGGTGAACTATGTCGACGGAGTGCCACTGACTTTCGTTACGACAGAGATCAAACGCTTTTCAGGCAGCAATGGAATCGCCATTGTTTCACAGAGCGGCGCCATGGCAGCGGTTCTTGGAGTGAGCCTGAGGCACCGTCAGTTGGGCATCTCGTATTCCATTTCTTCGGGTAATGAAGCGGCAAACGGCGTGGAGGATTTCATCGAGTACATGATCGATGATCCTTACACTCGAGTGATCACCATGATCGTCGAACAATTTCGGCAACCGAAGCGCTTCCTTGGATTGGTGGCGCGCCTTCGAGAAGCAGGGAAGACAATCGTCCTCCTTCATCCAGGCAGCAGCAGCGCGGCGCGGTCCTCGGCGGCGACCCACACAGGAGCGATGGTGGGCGACTACCTTGTAATGAAGACGAAGGTAATGCATGCCGGCGTAGTGATGGTCGATACCCTGGAGGAGCTGGTGGATGTTTCAGACCTGCTGATCCGATGCCCATCGCTTCCGAAAGGCGGCGCCGCGGTTTTCACAGAGTCAGGCGCTTTCAAGGCGCTTACGCTGGACTTTTGTGAAGCACACGGGTTAGCACTTCCCGCGCTGAGCGAACACACCGCGGCAGCCTTACGCGGCGCTCTTCCGGACTTCATCCCTCCTACGAACCCCCTTGACCTCACGGCTCAAGGACTCGTCGACCCTGGCCTGTATCGCCGCACTCTGCCTTTGGTCCTGGCGGACGCCCGCTATGGGAGTGTCCTGCTGGCAATCATCCTTACGGACGAAGGCACCAGTGGACTGAAGCTGCCGCCCATCCTTGAGGCGATCCGGGAGATCAAATCAGATAAGCCTGTTATCTTTATAACGATGGACGAGGGCGCGAAGATTGATCCTGCCTATGTCGATCAGCTTCGAGAGTTGGGTGTGCCGTTCTTTCCCTCACCAGAACGGGCGTTCCGGGCTGTTGCACGTCTTACCGCTTTTGCCGCGCGTCTGAATACGACAGCCTCAGTTGGCACTTCCACCGCAACAAGCGTCTTGCTGGAGTCAGGTGTTATACCGGAATACAAGAGCAAACAGATACTGCAAAGCGTCGGTATACGCGTGCCAGCCGGACAACTTGCGAGGTCGATCGTCGAAGCGCAACACATTGCTTCTCGCATCGGATTTCCAGTCGTCCTCAAGGCTCAGGCGAGCGCCTTGTCTCACAAGAGCGATGTAGGCGGAGTGGCCCTCAATCTTAAGGATAAAGAGTCGGTCGCTGATGCCTGGGAAAAGATGCACCGCGATATCCAGCAAGCGATGCCTGAGGTGAAATTGGACGGCTTGTTGGTGGAGGAGATGGGAGAACGTGGCGCCGAAGTGATTGTAGGCGCCCGCAATGATCCGGACTGGGGCGCCGTGCTGCTTGTGGGATTCGGCGGGATACTTGCTCAAGCGCTCCAGGATGTCCGGTTGCTCGCGCCCGAACTTTCCGAGGATGCGATTGAAGAAGAGATACATTTGCTGAAGTCAGCGGCGCTGCTTCGCGGATTCCGCGGCTCACCGGCCCTTGACGTTCGTGCCGCCGCGCAAATTGTCTCTAAGCTTGGGCAACTGATGCTCACGGAGCCTTCAATTCAAGAGGTGGATATCAACCCCGTTGTCGTGTATTCCAAGGGTGCCGTGGCTCTTGACGCGCTTATAGTGGTAGAC
>CAXTPN010000006.1:0-19018 GCA_964246125.1 uncultured Acidobacteriaceae bacterium | reverse complement strand
CCAGAGAAGACGTGATCTAACCGCCGCCCTTTTGAGAGAACTCAAGCAAGAGTTCCAAAAGCTGCTGGCTGCGTTTCTCGCCGAGGCGTGCAGCCAACTGCGCCTCAAGCTTGCCGTGAACCGCTTCCATCTTCTTGGCAAAGATTTCGCCCGCGCGTGTGAGATACAGAGCTGAGGAACGGCGATCACCGCCGACTTTTCTTCTCTCCGCAAGACCGCGTTCTTCCAAGCGGTCCAGTAGGGCGACGAAGTTTGCTTTTTGAATGCCCAGCGTTTCGCTGACCGCCGCCTGAGTCAAGCCAGGATTGGAGCGGATGAGTACAAGGACGGCAAACTGCGAGGGGCGAACCTCCAGTTTTTCCATGAAATAGGTGAACTCGCGGTATGTGGACAACTGAGCGCGCCGCAATGAATAGCCAAGGCTCGAATCGAGCGAAACAGTGATAGGCGTTGTCTTCGGCCGTTTCTCTTTCGCCACCTTCCGGGCGGCAGCTTTTGTAGAAGGCATCTTTGGAAACGGTCCTCACGTCCTATTTCAGAATGACAAAGCATGTCAAATTTGTATCGTTGCTGAATCGATGATAAGCCATTGCGAAGCGGGGGAGCGACTCATTTTGCACTGCTCATGAGAACGGCCAAACATACGTTGTAAGGAATCATCGTGACACAGACGCGCCAATCACAAATGTTTTCTCGACGTGCTTGGGACACGACTCGTAACGCACATCGCCGGAACGCGTTAGGGCGCTCAAATTGCTGTTTGCAAAGATGCCAACCTGCGGATGCTAATCGATTTTCTTCTTGTTGACGACCCACTTCGGGTTCACGCAGAGGCCGCAATCTTTGCCAGTAAACATCTTTGCCGAAAGCTGGTTGCCCTTCAGCTGCCAATTGAGCCATGCGATACCGACGCCGCTGAATTCTCCGCCGTTTGGCTCGCGGTAAGTGGCAATGTGAGGCACGCCATGTTCCCAGCCACGAAAGATGGGCACTTGCTCAATGCGCTTGAAGTCGTCGTTGGCATTGGGGAAGGCTACGTCCTGCGCGTCCCCGCTGATGTAAGCCATGGGCGCGTGCAGCGACGCAAGCCACTCCTTTGCGAGTGTTTTACCGCCGCCCATTGCTGTAGGCGTCGGGAGCAGGCCGCTGTTCCAGATGATCGCTGTGGTGATACGCGGGTCCACGGCCGCTTCAAGCGCCTGAACGCCGCCGCACGATTGCCCCATGACAGCAATACGGCTTACATCCAGCTTGCCGAAATACGGACTGTCTGAACGTTTATTTTCTTCAATTGCCCAGTCGAGTCCCTCGATTAGCTGAATGGAATGGGTAGCAGGTGGCGGAAGAACGCGTGGGGCAGTCGCAGCCGGCGGAGGCGCGGCGGTACTTGCGGGCGTCGTTGGCACTGCATCCGCTCCGGGAACAATGGGGCCGAGCGCAACGATGAAGTAGCCATACGATGAAATGTCAGTCAAGAACGGGCGGAATGCGTTTCCCGCGTTGCGGCAGGCGCCATTCGCCCAAAGTACGATGGGCAATTTCCCAAGGCCATTCGCAGAAAGATCGGCCGGACGATAGACGGTGTGAGTGACGAGCGTCGGCTCGCTAATCATGATGGCCTTGAAATCACCGCTGCCGAGCGGAGTAGACGGGGAGGCCGCTGTTGCGGATGGAAGAGGCGAGACGCTTGGAGTTGCGACCGATTGTGCCCCCAGGAATGAGCACAATAATGCCGTGAACGATGCAGACACCGTGTAAGACGAAACAACTGAGCGCAAACACATATTGGTTCTCCTGAACATAAATGGATTCCTTGCGACTGCATTGCAACTAGTGGAGTTCTTTTGTTCGGTACAGGCTTGGGTTGCTCAACTTTGCAGACCGGCAGTTGTTGGCCTTCGACCTTTACCGGGGCTATGGTGGAACCTTTGGTGACCCGATAGAAGTCGCAGGCAGAGAAGGCGCGCTGAAACACCGGCGGCGTGAAAGTCACGAAGCGCGACACGCTTGCCGGCTGGGCGACGTGAGCACGCTCGTTCATGGCTGACGCGTCCGTGGCGGGCCACATGCCTGTGTCCAGGCGCTGCTCAAGAGTATCGACCGCAGCGAGAGTTTCCGCTGCTGTGAAGTTACAGTGGCCGACACTGGATACATACACCTGCCGCAGCAGGGCATCGTTACCGGCCTGATGTACGGCTTGCCCGTAGAGTTGCTGAGCCGGCACGACAGAGATCGGATCGCCGAGCCCATTTAGAGTGAGCACTGGCATTTTCAACATACCGTCGAACGTGCCAGTTGCCATATAAGCGATTGCTTCGGGATCGGCTGCGAAGCGCGGTGCCGCAGCCACCTTCTTCAAATCATCAGAGAGGTTGATGCCTGCTTGTATGTAGATCTTTTGTAGATCGCCTTCGGGGTCCAATGCGCGGAGGGTCGCGGCATAATCCACGCCAACATTGGAGCTGATGTTTCCGCCACTGAGCCGTTCAATCTGAGCTCGACTGCTCATTGCCTGGGGCAAGAGGCCGCGGACGAGGCTGCCGATCCAGCCCGCTTCGCGTCCTGCAAGATTGTCGGGTTCAGGCTTCGGTGGATTATCCCGCTGACCCGCCTCGACCGACCAGTCCGGCAACTGCCCGAATACCGCCGCCAATGCAATGCGTGCTTGCCCGGCGGGCGTCTTTTGAGCTTCGGTGAAGACGGCCTGCCAGGCGGGAAGCGAGGTCTTTTGCCAATCCGCGGGGATGTGAATAACAGGGACATCGGAGTCTGGCGCAAGCAAGGTCTTGGCAACAAAGAGCGCATCCATTTTGCCTTGCCATTGTGCAACGGATCCTGCAAGTCCGCCGCAGGTGGGCAGCGCCGCGTCCCATCTGCCGGGATAGGCCTGAGCGGAAACAGCCGCAGTATGCCCGCCCATGGAGCTGCCAAATTCCACGGCGTGCTTTGGCTTGCCGTACTTAGCTTGGAAGCGATCCAGTGTAAGCACGGCGTTGGCCGCCGCCAGGTGAATCGCCCACCCTGTTACGAGGCGGGTGGTTCCTGCCATTGCGTAGCCGCGCGATAAGAGCAAGCGGCTGGTACCCGTAGGATCGTTGGCGGCGTAGGGATCCCGGGACGCATAGTCCAACCCGAGAAGGAGCGTGCCATTCCAGTGTGGAGGCATATCAATGCGATAGGCAGTGCCGTCCGGCAGAGTGCCCAGTGTCGTCTCTGCATTTGCTGGTTGAGCGTCGCTCGGCACGGTAAGGCCCACTCCCAGTACGGTCGCGAACAAGAAGCACTTGCCGTAGCGGCACAAGCGTGACTTAATTTTGCAATGCGCATAGGCCATTATCGTCCTCGACCTTAGAAGTCATACCGCAACGCGAGTTGGATCTGCCGCATAGGCCCGGCGGAACTGACCGTGCCAAAGGTGGACGCGCTGGTGACAGCAAGTGACGGAGCGTTGAAGTTCGGATGATTCAGCGCGTTGAACAACTCGCCGCGGAACTGAATCCTGTTTGTCTCGCGGAAGCGGAAGTTTTTTTCAAAAGAAAAGTCGAGGTTCTGAAGACTTGGGCCTGAGATGGATCCCCGCGATGCTGTGCCGAAGGTACCTTTGACCGGCGTTTGGAAGAGGCAAGTGTTGAAGTATGTAAGCGGGGCCGGCGTGCATCCCGGAATGCCACCAGGTATAAAGTTGGCTCGATCGTTGTTTCCGCCGGTGAGCGAGTTATCGCCTGCCACCGTGGGCGTCAAAGCGTATCCAGTCTGGGCGCTGAAAATACCCGCGAAGGCCCAGCCGCCGAGCAGGGCCTCGGTCGCGCCATGCCAATCACCGCCAAGGACGCGTCCGTGGCCGAAAGGCAGTTCGTAGTTCACGCTATAGACGAAACGATCGCGCACGTCGAACGTGGACAAGCCATGGTCAGCGGAAAGATTAAAGGAGTTCTGCGGCAATGTTCCGCCGGAATTATCAAGCGATTTCTGGAATGTGTACGAAGCGAGGAACGACAGGCCGTACGTTAGGCGTTTCTCCACGCGCGCAAGCAGGGCGTTGTAGCTGGAACTGGCTGCGTATGCGTTCTGGGTCACCGTGTTCAGCAGTCCCAGTGAATAAAACGGGCGGCGTTGGTTGAGAGTTGCCGATGTGTTGGGGAGGGGCGTGTTGAGAGAAGCCTGGTTGATGTTCAGGGGAACGGAAAGGTGAGTGCCAGTAGAACCGACGTAACTTAGTTCAACCACCATCGAAGAACTCAATTGGCGTTGAATTCCAAAGTTGAACTGTTGAATATAAGGAATGTGCCGTTGGTTGGGAATGTTGGCCGTCGGCGTAAAGGCCGCAGCAAGCGAAGCGGCGGGGAAAGGATTGCTCAACGTGAGAGTCGGAATAGCTGGTGCGAGCGAGCCCGTAAAGTTTTCCGTGAAGCGATAAAGCTCGCTTGGATCGCCGCAACTCGTATTCGTAAAAGGCACGTTGTAGAAGATGCCGTAGCCACCATTGATGACGGTTCGCGCGTCATCCTGAGGCCGGAAGGCAAAGCCGATGCGCGGCGCGAAGTTCGTTTTCGTGGTGTTGCAGATTGTGGAACCGTTATATTTCGTAATGGGCACCGGAATGGGGATGGGGAATGTCGTGCCTGCCTTGGTCACGTCGTTGGCCGCGCCTACGCTACTTGGCAACTGGATGGTGCCGGTCAGAGGATTAAATCCAGAACCAACGCCGCCGACATAAGCGACCGGCGGGTCAAGCTCATAGCGAAGTCCAAGATTCAACGTGAGCCTGGGAACGATTTTCCAGTCATCCTGAACGTAGGCATCGTAGGAGTGCTGACGCGGATAGTTGTAGAACGTATTGTTCCCGATGATGGTGCGTATGTCGCTCGATGGCGTGCCGAACAGCAGGTCGGCAGCTGCATTGCCGGTCGCAGTCGAACCGGTGGCGCTGGTGTATTGACCGTTGAATGTGAAGGTTCCCTTCACATTGCCGTTGACGTTCTGATTGATCTGGTAGAACTTGAAGTCCAGTCCAGCGTGCATGCTGTGGCTTCGGTGACTATAGCTGACATTGTCCAGAATCTGGATGGAATTGTCCGCGCGATATTGTGGTGAATTGGCGAAGCCGCCGATCTGAGACAGGCCTGTAAGGGATACAACGGGGATTCCGCGGAATATCGTGTAGCCAAGCGGGTCTAGCCCGGTGATTCCCAGCGCTGTTGCGTCCGGAGTAAGTGTCGGCTGCCCGAGGCGTAACGAAAGCCGATTGAAACCGACACGCAGCTCGTTCAGGAGATTCGGCGTTAGTATCTGCGTATACGAGGTGGCAGCGTTATGAAAGGTTTGTGGCTGGACACCGGGAAAGCCCGGGAGACCTCCGGAGATGATGCCCTTGGTTTGTTTATCGAAGCTGTAGGTGTAACGAGCCCAGACCAGCGCCTTGGCGGTAATCTGGTGATCGACTCGTGCGTTGTACTGATCGTTGCGCTGCGTGGAAATAGGCGATCCGATGTAGTTGTTCGCCAGTCCGGCAAGGGTCGGAGCGGGATAAAGCTTGATCAGCGCCGCGCCGATGGCGCTCTGTTGGCTGGGCAAAATAATATTGCCGGGTATCGGGAGACGAGTAAACGGGTTTACCAATTGGATTGCAGGAAGCAGCTCGGAGAAGTCGCCGGTCTGCTCCTTAGCCGTTGGAACGGTGTAGGCCGAGGTGGCCGAGGTGGTTAAGCGCAAGCCTTCGTACAAGCCAAAGATAAATGTCTTATCGTGCCTGATCGGACCGCCGAGGCTTGCTCCGTACTGCTTGCGCGAGAGGGGTGATTTTGCAATGGGCGTGCGTGACCAGTTCGTGGCATCGAGAGCGTCATTCCGGGCGAAATAAAAGGCGCTGCCGTGAATCTTGTTTGTTCCGCTCTTGCTGGTGACATCGACCTGACCTCCGGCGTATCGACCGAAGGCAGCCGAGTAGGTATTGATTTCTACGCGGAACTCGCGGACCATGTCTACGGAAGGCTGCACGAGGGAAGCAGTCGTCGCATCGTCATTGTTGTCGATTCCATCAAGTGAGACCGAGTTTGTCGTCGGGCGCCCACCGGCAACGCTGTAAGGGATGGCACCTTGATTGTTCGCCGTGCCTGTTTGCACAACGCCAGGTACGAGAAAGACAAGCTGGTTTGCGTTACGCCCGTTCAAGGGAAGGTCGAGAATTTTTTGCTGATCGATCACCTGGCTCACTGATGAGGTTTCCGAACTTACCAGCGGCGTGGCTGCCGTCACCGTCACTGTTTCGCCTGCACCGCCGGCTTGTAACGTCACGTCCTGCCGCGCCGTTTGGTCCACCTGGAGCACCAGGTTCCGAACCAACTCCGTTTTGAAGCCTGGACCGCTAATATTCAGATCGTATCCACCCACAGGCAGCTGATTCAATTGGAAGTCGCCATGCTCGTCTGCAATGGCGGTCCGTGTGTAACCCGTCGCAGTTTGGGTTGCGATCACTTTAGCGTTCGGGATCAAAGCCTTACTGGAATCCGTGACTGTACCAGTGATGGAAGCAGTGATCGTTTGCGCGGCAACGTTTTTTGCAGGGGAAAGGCACATGAGGAAAGCAAGTACACACAGCCCAACATTGCGTAGGGCGCGACAGCCAATCAACGGAAAGGAGGAAAAGCTTTGGGCGGATGAGGAAGCCATTAGGCGTGCACTCCAATTCAGCAGTAGATCGAGTGATGGTTTCGAATCCGCTACACATTAGCCATCCCGAATGGTTGTTGTCAACTACTATTGCTAGAGGGCAAACGTGACGGGCTGTATGCGCAACTAGATAGTGGCTGATCGAAGCGCTACGCGGCGCATGAGAACAACTTCCACCAATGTGACAGTGCAGGCAGCCGTGAGCAGGAACCAGCCTGCGTGGAACGCGCCGGTCCGGTCGCGCAGAAAGCCAAGCAATTGAGGAACGACATAACCGAAAACTCCGGAACCGAGGCTCACGAGTCCCATCGCCGGACCAGTGTCCTTATCGGGTACAATACTGCCGGCAATGCCGAATACCTGCGTTGAGGCGACAAGACCCAAACCGATCAACAATACGACGGAAACGCAAAATACAGCAACCTGGGCTGAATTCAGCGCTATGCTGGCCGCCACACTGATGCCTGCGACCCAGGTGAGGACGGTCCAACGAGAAAAGCGGTCCATCATTTTGCCAATCGCTAGATTGGCAACGATGGAGAACGTGTAGGCAGCGCTAATCACATACGAGGTATGGACCGCATCAAGGCCATATGTAGTCTTCAGCGCCAAGGGCACAAAAAACGTTGCGCTGAATCCGCCCGCGTTGCAGCAGCCCAACAGTATCGTAAGGGCCCACACTGCTGGAATGCGGTAGACGGGCCGGCCCGCAACCCTATTCCCGCTTCTCGCGACAGTTGTGCGGCCTCGAGTGGTCGGCGACGGTGAGCGATAGAAAAGCCAAAATTGAAGACTGCCTATAAGTGCCATCAAACTGAAAGCAAGGATACCCCTGTGCCAGTTCATGTGATGGGCAATGACGCTCCCGAAGGGCGCTCCAACGACGGACGCCAAGCTCGACACGGCTCCGAGAATTCCCATCACCACGCCCCGAAGCGATGGTGGACAGGTGATTGCGATCGCCGTGAAGACGGCCACGAACGACATTCGGTATCCCACAAGCCAGATGACGCGGGCTCCGAGACCGGGGCGGAAACTGCTGGCGAGACTGAGGCAGCAAAGCCCGAAAGACACAAGCAGCAAGCCGTTACCCAGAATGCGTCGTTCCCCGAAGCGCTTGATCAAGAGACCGGCAGGATAGCTGATCAGCACAGCGATAATGCCGTAAAGGCCTGTGAACAAACCGACCTGAGAATACGTAGCGTGGAACTCGCTTTGAATGGCCGGTAGCAGTGGCGAGAAACCCAGGCTGGACATCTGCATGGTGAACATTGCGACGAGAACGGCGATGAATGGCACGGTCCAGTTGCTCTGTTTGCGGTCGTCCGCATTTTGCGTGAGATCAATCATAATGAGTACCTGACTCTTGGACGCGCCTTCTGATGCAGGATGAACGGTCGACAGAATCATACATTGCAACAAGTAATAAAATACAACTGTTGTAATCCGCCACAAGTTTCCTGTAAGTTAATTCTTCAGCAAAGGACTGTGGCCGCGTCCGTATCAGAACTGGCGCATAGAATTGCGAGGCAGCAATTGAATTCGAAGCTCGGTAAACCGCTCGAAGGCATTCGAGTACTCGACCTGACGACGGCATTGGCGGGGCCTTTTGCGACGCTGCTGCTTGCCGGCTTGGGTGCGCGCGTGATCAAAATAGAAAATCCTTTGGCGGGCGACAGTTGCCGTGAAAACTCTCCGTATCTTGGCAGGAATGGCGCCACACTGATGCGCGAGCATGACGACGATGTGTCTATTTCAGCTATCAATCGGTTGCGCAACAAGCTTGGTATCACTTTAAATCTTAAACATCCGGAGTCGCGCGCTGTCTACTCGGATCTCATCATGAACAGTGACGTTGTTGTAGAGAACTTCAGCCTTGGTGTGCTGGACAGGCTGGGCGTGGGGTACGACTTCGTTGCCTCAAGAAACCCGGCCTTGATTTACTGCTCGATCAGCGGCTTCGGGACGAAAGGTCCAAATCATCCCGGCAAGGCGATGGACGCCATCGTTCAGGCGATGAGCGGCGTCATGATGACTTCGGGCATGTCCGGAGACCCACCTGTCCGCGTTGGTGTCCCATTTGCCGATCTGAGCGCACCATTGTTTGGCGTGATCGGGATACTCGCGGCTATTTATCAGGCGCAACGGACCGGACTGGGCCAACACATTGATGTCTCCATGTTAGGAGCGATGACCATGATGGTTGCCGGAGAGCCTTTCGACATCATGGAACGTTGTGGCGTACCTCAACGCACCGGTCTTACTGTCCCACGGTTGGCACCCTTCGGACTTTATCCGGCGAGGGACGGTTATGTCTCAATCTGCGCGCCTACGGAGGTGTTCGCAGCTTCGCTGTTCAAGGCAATCGGACGGCCTGAGTTGGCTGACGACCCGCGGTTCTCTACGCGAGACCGCCGCGTGCTGCACGTCGGCGAACTCGATGGGTTGATTGGAGACTTTACACGGACGCTTACCCGCGATGAAGCAGTCGCCACACTAGCGAATTTTGGGGTGCCGGCAGCCGCCGTTCGCACACCCAACGATGCCGTGCGCGACCCGCTTTGTGTCGAACGGGGAGAGACTGTTCCGTTGGCCCATCCAATCTACGGTGCCGTAGACGATGTTTTTGGCATGGGTTTGCCCATCCGTTTCTCCGCGGCGAGTGTAGGTTTCGATCAGCCAGCCCCCGAGTTGGGCGAGCACAATGCTACTGTGTACTGCGACTTGTTGGGCTATTCGCAAGAACGGCTCGCAACCATGAAGGCTTCGGGAATCATTTAGAGTTTCAGGGAAGGAGACTTCGATGAGCGGGACAGATCTTATGGATCGATATGCCGATCCGTTGGCCGGAGCGATCTCCGCCGCTCAGTCCGGAATTCCAGTCATCGGCCTAACTTCAAATACGGTGCCCTGGGAGCCGTTTGTGGCTGCCGGCTGCTTTCCGGTTGTCCTCAATCCTTCAATACACCTTCCATCGACCGAATCCTTCGCCGACCGGTACATGGAAGCCGTCTTCGAGGAGAGGATCCGGTTGATCTTCGATATGGTCGCATCCTGCGCTGAAGTGCGCCTGCGTGCAATCGTCATTCCTCGCACATCCGAGCAGGAGCATAAGTTGTTCTTGTATCTTCGGGAACTCTCGCGGCTGGGAACAGTTCCTTCGATGCCGGAAGCGCATCTTTACAACTTGCTACATACGCGTTCCGCAGAGTCGGAGAGCTATGGTCTTGCAAACACTCGCAAGCTGGTCCATTACGCGAGAGAGGTGGGGATGCAACAACCAACCACTGAACGCTTGCGTGCAGCAATTACCGTTGGCAATCACTGCCGCAGGATGCTCCGTGAACTGCATCAACTCCGGATGTCGTCTGTGAACACAGTAAGCGGAACCGAGGCGCTACAGTGGATCGGTGCTAGTTACTTCATGAGCCGCGCTGAGTATGCACAGCTACTCAGCGCCGCATTGGAAGCGCGGGCGGATAGCTTACCGCGCTGCGGGAAGCGGCTGTTGATCAAGGGATCGCCGCTCTCGTACCTGGGCCTGCATGAAGGCATTGAACAGCATCGAGCAACCGTTGTCGCTGAAGATGATTGGTGGGGCTCGCGGTCGGGTATGCCGGACATGGAGACTGATATGGAGCCCGAACAGTCTATATTTGATAGCTGCTACCTGCATGCCCAGAGCCCGAGAGTGTTTCCTCCAGACGTGGCAGACGAGTGGTTTCTATCGGTGTCGGAAAAGGTAGACGCCGTCATATTTTATCTGCCGTTCGAGGACGACGTGTATGGATGGGACTATCCACGTTGGAGACAAACTCTGAATGATAGCGGGATTCCGCATTTTCTCGTTCGCGACGATGCGCGAAGGGGCATGAGTGCATCCTGGCACGAAGAGTTTGAAGGATTTCTGTCCTCAATCTAGGAGAGAATGCGCCGTGGCCGAGAAACAACTGAAATGCACAGCCATTGCCGCTCAACACCAAAAGCAGTGGTTCGCTGCGCTTCGGCAAGATGTGTTTGAGGGTGGGAAGCCTTACGCGATCGTGCAGGCGGACATGCCTCTTGAATTGTTCCAAGTGATGGGCATGCCCGTAGTGAGCAATCAATGGTGGGCAGCGATGATCGCCGCGAAGAAGATGTCCTCAAAGTACCTCGACGTGTTGAATGATACAGGGTACAGTCCAGAACTTTGCCGCTATTGCAGCTTGTCGCTTGCTTCCACGTTGGCTAATGATCCAGTTACCGCTCCGTGGGGTGGCCTCCCGAAGCCTGCAATCATTTCCGCACGACTTACATGTGACTGCATCCAGAGGGTCTTTTCCACTTGGGCGGCCGCTCTCGGCGTGGAATTTGTCGCGTTTGACGCTCCTGGCGCATCGCATCTTCCTCCGCGCTGGTGGGAGTTGAGCCGTGATCATTGGGAAGATCTGTTCGAGCCCGAGCGTCTCGATTATATGATTGCGCAGTTTAAACGGCTCATCAAGAAACTGGAGACAATCACCGGAGACGTCTTCAATGAAGGCGCTTTGCGCGCACTCATGAATGGCGTAAATCAGCAGGAGGAGTACTTCGAAGAAGCCAGAACGCTGATCTGTAATGCGGAAAAATGCCCCGTGCGAATGAACGAGCAGATGAGCAACGTCATGGCCTGTCAATGGCTACGAGGCACCGATTGGGCGATTTCGCACGCCAGGAGTTTTCGCGATGAGGTGCAGTCGCGGGTTGACCAGGGAATTGCTGCTTGTCCGAACGAAAAAATACGGCTTATGTGGATAGGAGCGGGATTATGGCACGCTACGGAGTTCTACACGGCTTTTGAAGAGAGCCTCGGAGCTGTCTTCGTTTGGTCGATGTACCTTGCGTTTGGCCCGGATGGTTACATAAGACATGGGCTTGATGACCCGCTAAGGGCTTTGGCGAGCCGCACCGTCAGCATGAATGAACAGTTGCACAACCCACCTTGGGCAAATGAATGGATTGTCAATCAAGCGCGTCGGCATCGTATCGACGCGGCCATCATCCTCACTCCGCTTGGTACACGCCCAGCCGCCACGGGTAATCGCTTTATCGAACTTGCGCTTGAGCGGGCAGGCATCCCGGCTTTGCCGATCGTTGCAGACATGGTCGACGCTCGGAAATGGAAAGATGCCGAGATGAAAAGTCTTGTGGAGAAATTTTTGCGAGAGCGTGTTCGGAGACTGTAAGTAGTTAATCATTTTGCTTCTGCGTCAACAGTCCATTCTCCGTTTGTGAGCGCTTGCCCCTTGCATCCAGTCAATAACAATTACTATTGGTTAACCTTTTGGAATTTATGAGAGAATCTTGCTTAACAGAAAAGAACCGCGACATGACACATTTTAATGTGGGTTCGGTTACCGTACATACATAAATAATGCACTTGAACTTCCTCGATATCACTTGCTATGCTTCTCGCGCTTCGGTCGGGTGCGGATGCAGGTTTTGTACCGTGACCGCTTTGAGCTATGAGCAGTTCGGTAACGAACAACACAAAGAAAGTGCTTCCACGCGATGACTGCGAGACGAGAGTAGACGCAGATATTGCCCATGGCTGGGATCATTCATTCACGAAGCGTTCAGGAACCTCCTCCATGATGGCGAGCAGATCGCTTTTGAGGGCTTTCGCAATTCATTCCTTTAGCTACCTGCATGAGACTATCCAACAGAAGCGAAGAAAGCTGTCTTTGATCCGCATACATCCGATGGTATTTAACTAAAAGTTAATCGCGCAGACTGTGCCTCCAAGCCGACCTCTTCTTGGGGTGGCAATCTAGGCGTCGCGTCTCTGCATAGGTCCCGCGATGCGATAAAAGTTAACGGCTGCGACGCTCGAAACCGATGAGCACGGTCATAGTGAGAGGGCAAACGCATTCACTGTATGCGCACCAGGCTTGCCTTTCCGTTCTGCGTGCCATATACGGGATTTGTGCATCGGAGTCGGCTAAAGAATCGTTATGATTGTGAAGTGCCTGTGAGACTTGAAACAGCGGAGGAGAAGCGCCTATGAGTCGCATCGCCCAGTACAGACGGCCTTATCTCGGCACCCAGCCCGACTACCTTCATGAACCTTATGTGTCCTCCATCGGTCGCGCCCCGCAGAAGCGGCTCGTTGTGATTCCGCAGACGCTTTCAGAGGTAACAGGACCCATGTTCGGGCAAGACGTGTTGGGCAGTGGCGAGTGCGATATGACTCTTGCTCCCGGGGGCGAAGCTCAGGGGCAGCGAATCCTGGTAAGCGGCCGCGTTTTGGATGAGAACGGCCGTCCTGTTCCACGAACTCTGGTCGAAGTCTGGCAAGCGAACGCGGCGGGCCGCTACCTTCATCGGAACGATCAGCACAATGCCCCGCTGGACCCGTACTTTACCGGGCAAGGTCACGCCGTGACCGACGACCGCGGGCATTACAGTTTCACCACAATCAGACCAGGAAGCTACCCATGGGGGAACCACTACAATGCTTGGAGGCCCGCTCACATTCATTTTTCACTTTTCGGGCCGGCGGTTGCCACGCGCCTCGTGACACAGATGTATTTCGAAGGCGATCCCATGCTGGCGTTCGATCCTATCTTTAACTGCACGGCTGATGAGAAGGCGCGCAACCGTCTCATATCAAAACTGGACTGGGAGACGACCACTCCCCAAGAGACGATCGGATTTCATTTCGATATCGTGCTCCGAGGACGGGATGCAACCCCAACGGAAACAAATCGTAACCGCCTGTAGAGCTTGTATGGGAGCAACAACATGAGTCTTCAGACCACCACCTGGCAGACTGTAGGGCCGTACTTCAGAATCGGCCTCGAACGTCTTTTCGATCAGAATGTCGCGGGCGAAGGTGCGCTCGGCGAAAGGATGAATGTTCTGGGACGAGTCCTCGATGGGGAAGGCCTGCCGGTACCGGACGCAGTCGTCGAAGTGTGGCAAGCGAATGCGGTGGGCAAGTATGCGCATCCGGAGGATCGGCAGGACAAACCACTTGAGCCAGGCTTTCGCGGCTTTGGCCGCATTTCGACAGATGAGCAAGGATACTTTCGCTTCAGCACCATCAAGCCAGGAAGCGTGCCTGGTCCGAACGGTGTCGCGCAGGCTCCCCACCTGGTAATTGGTGTGCTGATGCGCGGGCTTCTCAAGGGTTTAGTTACGCGCGCTTACTTCTTTGGAGATCCATTAAACGAGTCCGATCCAGTTCTCCAACTGATTGAGCCGGACCGGCGCGCTACGCTGATGCTAAGTCCTTCTTCTCAGCAAGATAATCTTTTGGTCTGGGATATTCGTATGCAAGGCGAACGCGAGACCGTTTTCCTGGAGTTCTAGTGACTGTGTTCGGCAGCAGATCTAATTTCGACGGTCTGCTTCGTTCACGCGAGGCGTGCGCGATCTTTGCTCCGATGCGTCAACTACAGTCGATGCTCGATTTCGAGGCGGCGTTGGCGAAGGTCGAGGCCCGGCTCGGAATGATACCCTCTGGCGTCGTCTCCCCTATCGTGGCCTGTTGCCAGGCAAGTCTATTTGACCAGGAGGCGCTCGTTAAAGGAACCGCGCGGAGCGGAAATCTTGCGATTCCAATGGTAAGTCTCCTTACCAGAGCTGTGAAGGATCTTTCGCCGGAAGCTTCCGGCTATATTCATTGGGGTGCCACCAGTCAGGATGCGGTCGATACCGGCCTTGTTCTTCAACTGCGGGATTTGCTGATCCTGCTTGATCGAGAACTGCTGACGCTCAGCGAGCGTTTAGCCACTCTCACCGCAGAACATCGCGCCACTCCGATGGTGGGGCGCACATGGCTGCAGCAGGCCGTACCTATCACCCTTGGGCTGAAGACCGCAGGTTGGCTTGATGTCACGTTGCGAAACAGGGAACGTCTTGCGCAGTTGAGGTCGAGAGTACTGGTTGTGCAATTTGGCGGCGCTGCCGGCACTCTCGCATCGCTCAACTCGCAAGGTTTGGTCGTGGCTGCCGAACTGGCCAAAGAACTGGATCTTGGCGTTCCTGATCTTCCTTGGCACACAAATCGGGATCGGATTGTAGAGGTGGCGACCTTCCTCGGAGGCTTGATGGGATCAATCGGTAAGATCGCGCGGGATATTTCGCTTCTTGGTCAGACGGAAATTGCCGAAGTCGCGGAAGCAGCCGCGCCAGGAAGGGGCGGCTCATCGACGATGCCGCATAAACGCAATCCCGTCTCCGCAGCCGCCGTTCTCTCCTCCGCTATCCGCGTGCCGGGCCTCGTCTCAACGATGCTCTACGCGATGAATCAGGAACATGAGCGCGGCTTGGGTGGTTGGCACGCAGAGTGGGAGACCCTTCCAGAGATTTGTACGCTGACACTGGGCTCTCTGGAATCGTTGACGGAAAATCTTGTCGGTCTCGAGGTCTTCCCCAATGCGATGAAGGCGAACCTTGAGAAGACCCACGGTTTAATTTTCACCGAGGCTGTGACGATGGCGGTGGCGGAAAAAATCGGCAGGTCGGAGGCTCATACCCGGATGCAGAACGCCTCATATCTCGCAAGCAAGTCGGGAGGTCACTTGCGTTCTATCGTTGAGCAGGATCCGGTGTTGATGGCAGCTCTGGAGGGCAGACTTCTCGATGAGCTTTTTAGCCCCGCAAGCTATCTAGGAGACACCAATCGGATGATCGATAATGTTCTCGCGCAATTTAGTGCAGTGTCATCGCCAAGACTGGAAGGTAGCTAATGCCTTTTGCGACCTTGCCGACAGTCCGTATTTATTACGAGTTCGAGACTGCTACCGCCAAACCTATCCTTATGCTTTCGAATTCACTGGGAACGAATCTCAGAATGTGGGACTCGCAACGGGAGTTTGAGCAGCATTTCTCCGTGCTCCGATATGATGCTCGAGGACAAGGCAAATCATCTGTTCCAAACGGTCCATACACCATCGAGCAGATGGGGCTGGATGCAGTTGCTCTACTTGATCTTCTTGGGCTTGAGCGCGTCCACTTCTGCGGATTGTCGATGGGAGGCATGGTGGGACAATGGCTCGGCGCACACGCATGGGAGCGCTTGAACCGCTTGATCATCAGCAACAGCGCGGCAAAGATTGGAACAGAGGAAGGCTGGAATCAGCGCATCGCAACCGTGGAGCAACTCGGAATGGCGGCGATCGTACCTGCCGTGCTGCAACGCTGGTTCACCGCTGGATTTCGGAGATCAAACTCATCTGCGATTAAGGCAACAAGCGAGATGTTGCTGGCAACCTCCGCTGTTGGATACTCTGCTAGCTGCTCTGCCGTGCGCGATATGGATCAGCGTGCTGACTTGCAGCGTATTCAGGCACCCACTCTGATCGTCTTCGGCACGGAGGATGAGGTTACGCCTCCCCAAGAAGCTTACGCGCTCGCCCAGGGTATACTCGGCAGCCGGACCCTCCCGCTCATGGCCGCACACCTCGCAAACGTCGAAGCACCGGAGGCTTTCACCGCGGGCGTACTGGATTTTTTGCGCTCCTGAGCAGCACGGCGAATGGAGGAGGATGAATGGAAAAAGAGAAGCGGTTCGAACAAGGCATGAAGGTTCGCAGAGAAGTCCTTGGCGACGCGCATGTCGATCGTTCTGTCGCCAATGCAACTCCTTTCAACGAGCCGTTTCAGGAGTTCATCACACGTTACGCGTGGGGCGAGATTTGGTCGCGGCCTGGTCTTCCGCGTCAGACGCGAAGCCTTTTAACGCTGGTGATGATGGTGGCGCTGAACCGGGAAGAGGAGTTCAAGATGCATATCCGTGCGGCTCTCAACAATGGGGTCACGCGCGAACAGATTCAGGAAGCTCTTCTGCAAACCGGCATTTACTGCGGTCTTCCGGCGGCAAACAACGCCTTCCACTGGGCAGAAGCTGTTTTTGCCGCGCTTTCCAATGGTTAATAGACGAAACGTCCAGGCTATACCGCCTTTGGATCCTGCCTTGGAATTTTAGTCAATGAAAGAGAGACAACGCCGATCAAAGCCAACGCGGCATTCAGATAGAAGGCCGGGGTATAGCTATGGTAGACATCAAACAGCTTGCCGCCAATGATTCCTGCAGGCGCACACAACAAAGACGAGACAATCATCATGGTGCCATTGAGTCTCGGGTAAACGGCCACGCCAAAAAAGTTGCCTATGATTGTGTGCAAGGACACCCAAGAGCAGCCGAACCCCCACCCATAACAAGCTGCGGCCGCAAAGGCCCGAATGGGGTGATGAGCATCGATATGAGTGGCGATCAGCGATCCCGCGACATAAGCAACGAGGCCGACGGCAAACACAACCTGGGCACGGATCCGATCAAGCAGCCATCCTCCTACTACTCTGCCGAGAATGCCGACAGCTGTGAAGGTGCCCAGAGCCCACGCCGCGATCTGTGGCTCTATGCCATTATCTTTCATGTGCAAGAGTGCATGTGCATTAAAAAAGAAAAAGGGGAATTGACATGAAATGGACCCAAGCATAATCGACCAAAAGGCCGGGGTACGGTATACCTCTTTTGCTGACCATTCGCGGTCGGTCGCAATCGGTATCCCTTCGACAGCCGGCACTGGCATCGTGGGAGAAGCACCGTCGGGTGTTTGTCCGAGCGCGGCGGGCGATTCTTTAATCAAAAACCATGCAAACAAAGCTCCTGTCGCAGAGACGCCCGCGACCATAAGCCATGCAGCATGAAAGTCTCCTCCATTAGCCGTCAGGAGCTTATTGAAGAAGGGTACGCAAATGAAACCAGCGCAGCCCGAGGCGCTAAAAGCGATGGCCATTGCTTTGCCGCGCGAACGCTTGAACCAACGCGTTACACCTGTTGAGATCGGGACGATGGTTCCGAATCCCACACCGCTGCCGATGATGACCCCGAAGCCGAGGAGATACTGCCACGGTTGCACAGCAACAAAGTTCATCCATAAAGCGCCGATGCATATCAGCACGGAGCCAATAACGAAGGTACCTCGCAACCCGAGACGAAGAATTGATCTCACAATGAGCGGGGAGGGAACGCCAATAAATAGGTTGAGGATAGTGAAACCCAGGCCATATGTACTTCGGCTCATAGCCATGTGCTTCAACATGTATGTATTGATGACGCCGCCGCCGTAGAACGGAAAGCCCATATTCACAAATTCAAGCAAAAAGAGCGCCGCGAGCATCGTCCAGCCGTAGAATTTTTTGTTCAAGTGAGGTCCCGTCCAGTGTGAGCACTTTCGATATGTTGAGCAGTGTAACAGTAGTTGACCAACACTACTTGCGGGTCATGGAATGGTCGGCCTATACTGACGTAGCTTGCCCTGAATCTGCTGAAGCGGCGATGCCGTGCAAGGAGTTCCCCACTTATGAGTACACCCGCAATCGAGTTAAAATTTCTGTTCCGGGCTGAGATTCAGTTGGGCGCACCTGTTGACCTGGGGCGAGGACATCGCGGAATGCGCCGTCAGATTCCTCTTCTGTCTGGTGAATTTGAGGGCCCTCTCATGCGCGGGACCATCCCACCGGGTGGGAGCGACTGGCAGGTGATACGCCCGGACGGAACAACTGAGGTCGAGGCGCACTACATGCTACATACGGAGGACGGAGCATTAATCCGCATTATCAACAAGGGGTTTCGGCGAGGATCAGAATCAGTGATGCAGCGCCTTGCGGAAGGAGAACATGTACATCCTTCAGAATATTACTTCCGTGCGGTCCCAACTTTCGAAGCCCCGAACGGCAGATATAACTGGCTGAATCATACCGTGTTCGTTTCTACTGGGGAACGCAAACCCAAGGCCGCTCTGATTACCGTTTTCGAGGTATCGTAGGTGGTGTTCATATGAAGTCGTTGCCGGTATTTCAATTTTCTCGGACTAATAAGATGGCGAGCCGATGTAACTTGGTCCAAATTCATCACGGACAAGCGTGATTTGATCTATCTAACTCTTCAATCCGGAACTCAGGGTGCGACCGACTGCTGTTTGACTGCGCCGAGATCGTAGTAGCCGTTCAGCGAAAAGATACCGGATATGGTCGAACTCTATCGCTGTTCGGCATACAACATCTGGGCAAGAATCTTTTGCACGACGAGGATAAAAGCAAGGTTGGTATAAAGAATAAGTGACGGGCAAACACAGGGGTCTTTCGCCGCGCTCAGGATGATGAGATGGGAAGGTTGGACGAGAGGAGTTCGAAGAGGGCGGGCTCATTGAGAATTTTGACGGCTATGGATTGGGCTTTTTCGAGTTTGCCGCCGGCTTCTTCGCCGGCTACCAGGTAGTCGGTTTTTTTGCTGACGGTGCCGGAGACGCGACCGCCGGCGGATTCGATGAGGGCCTTGGCGGCTTCGCGGGTGAGGGTGGGGAGGGTGCCGGGGAGT